>CAUPEV010000021.1:0-41917 GCA_963510335.1 uncultured Roseateles sp. | reverse complement strand
CTGGCCTTGCCAGAGCATAGGCAGCGCGTAGTAGCCGAGTTTGCGTTTTGGCGCCGGCGTATAGGCCTCAAAGCGGTAGGCCCAACCCCAAAATAACTCGAAGCGCAAGCGGTCCCAGACGATGGGGTCAAACGGTGCCAGCAGGCGCAATTCATCATCCAGGCGCCAACGTTTTGCAGCCGGATTCTCGCCCTCCGGCCAGTACCAAATGATGCCGTCAATCTCAGTGCTTGGCAGCGTTTTGCGTGCTTGGTTCAGCGCCTGTTTGATCTCGGTGCCCAGATGGGGTGCGCCATAGCCCAGCAGGCTGCACAACGCCCCAAGGCTACGCGAAGGCAGCGGTGCGTATTTGGCCAGCACCAGTTGAATCAGGGCATCAGCCTTGGCTTGCGCGCTGCGCGCATCTTCGCCATGTTCAACCGCAGCGTAGATGCGCTGCCCGGACTCGCGCTTGTGCACGCGCAAAAGGCCGCGGTAATGCATGCCGTCCAGCAAATGGGTGGTGGCGCTGCTGCTGCCGCCCCAGGCATTGCGGGTGTTGCCGAGGTCAAAGTGCAGCTGGATTTCACGCGGGTGGCAGTGGCCGCGTTCGCTGATAAAGCTCCGAATCGCCTCGGCATGCGCTTGCGTCTTGGCGTCCCAAGCGCGGCGTGCCACGCGAGGGTGCATCAGTTTGAGGTGTTCGCGCGGCAAGAAGCCGTAGTTGACCAAGCAGTCTTCCTCCAAGCCCAGCTTGGCATAGCGACGTTCGAGATCGCCGGCTCGGTAGTCTTTGACGCGCACGCGCAGGGTCAGGTCTTGTGCGCGCGCCGGTGCGCGGATGGGATCAGCCTGCACAAAGCCCAAGCGCTTGATGGCAGCGGGCAGGGTGGTCGGCGTGAACAGGCTGCGAGCGAGGGCGTAGCGGCGCAGATCTTCTAACTTAATCAGGGCTTTGGCCATCTAGGATTGGCGAGGCAAATGTCGATGTGCCGGTAGGTGAGCCGGCGCGTTGTTCATGGGTGTCCATCTGCATCTCGAAACTGAAGAAGCAATTACGGCCACGTGATTTGGCCGCATAAAGCGCGTCATCGGCCCGCCTGAGCAGGCCCTCGACGGTCGTGCTCTGGTCAGGGATGCAGGTGGTGATTCCGCCTGACAAGGTGACATGGGCGGCCACCTCCGAGTTTGGGTGCGCGATCGCAGTTGCGGCAAGGGTGCGCAGTACGGCGCGTGCAAAGGTCATTGCGCCGGAGCGCGGCGTGCCGGGCAGGATCAATGCAAATTCTTCGCCGCCGTAACGCGCCGCACAGTCACGTGGCCTTCGGCAAGTTTCCTGCAGCAGGCGGGCTATCCGTTGCAGGCAGATATCGCCTTCGACATGCCCCAGGCGATCATTGAAGCCCTTGAAGTAATCGATATCGCACAGCACCAGGGTCAGGCTTTGCTTGTCGCGCTGAGCGGCCAGAATTTCTTGCTGAAGTCGAGCATCCAAAGCCCGCCGGTTCGGCAGGCCGGTGAGCGCGTCTTCATGGCTGAGTCGGGTCAGTTGCTCATTTGCCAGACGCAACTCGTCGGAAAGCTCGAGCAAGCGCGTTTGCATCCGACGCAGACGCTGCATGGCGCGCAGCTTGGCTTGCAACACGGTGGCGGAGACAGGCTTGATCAAATAGTCATCGCCGCCCGACTCTATGCCCTGCCAGAGGTCTTGGTCCTTGTCGCGGCTGGACAAAAAAATGATGGGAGTCCAGCCGCCAGCTTCCGAGGCCCGCATTTGGCTGGCCACCCAATAGCCGTCGTGGCCTGGCATTTCAACGTCCAGCAGAACCAGATCCGGTCGTTCTGTTTGGAATAGCGTCAAGGCAAGATCGCCCGAGTCTGCTTCAAGGACTTGGTGCCCGGCCGCGTTCAGCTGTGCCGCCAAAATACGGCGGGCAGTGGCTTGGTCATCGACCACCAAAATCCTCAGCGCGGGCAGGGAGGCGGCTTGCAAGTGGTCTGACATGCTCAACAAACAAGTAGGCAGAAGTCGCAGGGGAGGCCATATTGAGGCCCTGGTTCGCCCCGATTATGCGGTTCACAAGCAAGCCGTCCAGCGGGTTTGTGTGTAGCTGAGTGGAGGGACAGCCGAAGGACTCTGCTGTCCGGGCCGTAAATCTCTACAGAATTGCCAAGAGCTGCCGAAGTTAGCTTTGAACGCCCGCATTCGGATGAGGCCGAATACTGTTCGCCTTCTCGGCAAAGGCACGGCAAAGTGAAGCACAGGGCGGGGCGCTATCGCCCCTTGAACCGATATGACAGAGACGACGCAACTCGAAGCCAAGGTCTTGCTCCTTGAGCATGATCCGGTCCAGTATCAAATCCTGAGCGAGTTTTGCCAGGAAATGGGCCTGATGGCGCTGCCGCGTTCGGCAAGCGATGCCTTGGCGACGCTGGGCAAACACAAGGATCTGGGTGGCGTTCTGCTGGCCGAAGATTTGCCTTGCGACGAAGGGAACGCCATGCAATTGGCCGCAGCGATTCACAAGCTGCGCCCGGAATTGCCTATCTTCTTGCGCCGTAGCAGCGAACGCGAACTTTCGACCGAGCAGCAAGCGATCGTGCGACATCGTTGGACCACAGGTGATCTCCCTCATTTGCGCGCGGCGGTAGATCATGCGATCTTCAGCCTTAGCTATCCGCGCAGCTTGGTGCAAGGCATCGCTGAATTGACATGCCAGTCGTTGGTGGCAATGTTCCCCAATGCGAAGGTGGTGGCTGAGTCGCCCTATGTTGTGCATGACCGCATCATTCACGGCGAGGTCTCAACCCTGATACCGATCGAGAGTACATGGTGCCGAGGCTACATGATGTTGCAGACCGAAGAAAGTGCGCTGCGGCAAGGCTTGGTGCAGGGCTTCAGCTATGAAGGGGTCGGCGGGGATCTGAACTTCCGCGAACTCAACAATATGTTGGGTGAAACGACCAATCTGATCTGGGGCGCCTTCAAGAATCGCTACATTCCACCGCAGGCCCTGAGTAAGCAGCAAACGCAGGTGCCTATCGTCATCAACCATTCGCACAAATACATCTCCTTCGGTTCGGAAGACTCGCAGCTGTGTATTCGCTATCAGCTATCCGACCCAGCACGTCCGGGGATGCCGCCGCTGGTGATTGTGCAAAGAGTGATTTTCAATCTGCATTGGTCGCCTGAGGAGTTTGCTGACTTCGAGGCCCACGCGACCAAGGCCGCCCCAACAGGTGAATTGGATCTATTTTGAAGCGACCGGCCTTGTACGCCCAAGCGAGGAGTTTTTGATATGGCAGATGTTCTTGTGGTTGACGATTCCAGCACCATGCGTGAAATTGTCTCCAGCTTCCTGAGCAAGAACGGCTTTCAGGTGATTGTGGCGAGCGATGGGCGGGATGGATTGCTGCAACTTCGCAGCAATCCCGGCATCAAATTGGTTGTCAGTGATTTCAATATGCCCAATATGGACGGCCTGACGATGGCCGAGAAAATTCGCACCGAGTTGGGCAACCAGGCGGTACGCATCGTGATGCTGACGACAGAAGACAACCCCGAGATGCGCGCACGCGGCAAGGCCATCGGAGTGACCGGCTGGATCGTCAAGCCGTTTCGCGGCGAGGCGGTGATCGGTCCGTTCAAGAAATTGTGCGGGATGAGTTGACGGGTTCGAATGTAAAAAAGGGCCACACCGTTCACTGTGTGGCCCTTTTGTTTTGGCTGCTTCGCGCCGCTGCCTTGAGGTCCTTGCGCACATCGCGCTGCGATATGCGCAAAGCCCCAAAGCAACTTCTTCGCTTGAGGCGTCCTCTGGCCTTCTACAGGCCAGCCGCTGCACGCATCGCAGCCGCTTTGTCAGTCCTTTGGTCTCCACTCACATCCGCTGTGCGGATATGAGTGTCGCCCGCGCACGGAACCGAGCTGTGCTCGGCGGCCTTACAGGCCGGCTGTAGCCCGAAGAGCCGCAGCTTTATCCGTACGTTGGCTTCGGCCGGGCCTGGCGACCCTTAACTTCGCGGCGCGAAGTGAGCCTACGCCGAAAGCCAGACAAGCCTCGCTGGCGCTCGTGGCCTTACAGGCCAGCAGCCGCACGCAGTGCAGCTGCCTTGTCTGTTTTTTCCCACGTGAACTCGGGCTCTTCGCGGCCGAAGTGACCATAGGCTGCGGTCTTGGTATAGATCGGCCGCAACAGGTCCAGCATCTGGATGATGCCCTTGGGGCGCAGGTCGAAATGCTCTTGCACCAAGGCGGCCAGTTGGTCGTCGGGAATCTTGCCAGTGCCTTCGGTATAGACCGTGACGTTCATCGGCTTGGCCACGCCAATCGCATAAGCGACTTGGATCTGGCATTGGCGCGCCAGGCCGGCGGCGACGATGTTCTTCGCTACATAGCGCGCCGCGTAAGCCGCCGAACGGTCAACCTTGCTGGGGTCTTTGCCGGAGAAAGCACCGCCACCATGCGGGCAAGCGCCGCCGTAGGTGTCGACGATGATCTTGCGGCCGGTCAGTCCGCAGTCACCTTGCGGGCCGCCAATGACGAAGCGGCCGGTCGGATTGATCAGGTATTTGGTGTCTTTCAGCCATTCTTTGGGCAGCACCGGGCGAATGATCTCTTCGATTACCGCCTCGATGAACTCGGGCTTCATCTTGTGGCCGTCGCTCATCTCCGGGCTGTGCTGACTGGACAAGACCACGGTGTCAATCGAATGCGGCCGGCCGTCAACATAGCGCATGGTCACCTGGCTCTTGGCGTCCGGGCGCAGGAAGGGCAGGCGCCCGTCTTTGCGCAATTGCGCTTGGCGCTCAACCAGACGGTGCGCGTAATAAATCGGTGCCGGCATCAGCTCCGGCGTCTCGTCGCAGGCATAGCCGAACATCAAGCCTTGGTCACCGGCCCCGATGTTCAGGTGGTCATCCGACGCATGGTCAACGCCTTGGGCGATGTCATTGCTCTGCTTGTCGTAGGCGACCAGGACCGCGCAGCCCTTGTAGTCAATGCCGTATTCGGTGTTGTCGTAGCCGATGCGCTTGAGCGTGTCACGCGCGACCTGGATGTAGTCAACATGGGCGTTGGTGGTGATCTCACCTGCCAGCACAACCAGGCCGGTATTGCACAGTGTTTCGGCAGCGACGCGGGAGCGCGGGTCTTGCTCGAAGATTGCGTCGAGAATCGCGTCCGAGATCTGATCCGCGCATTTATCCGGGTGACCCTCGGAAACGGATTCAGAAGTAAATAAGAAATCGTTGTTCGCCACTTTTACACTCCAGTTAACAGTTGATCGGCGTTGCCGTGCTGTCGGGAGACGCGGCGAACGCTTTAGCAGCATTTGTTGAGCATCGCTGCCCGGCGGGTGTTTCATTCTTGTGAATAAAGCCCGCATCGCCCCGCAAGTTGTCCAATTTAACTCGGCGATGTTTGGATTATAGAAATATGTTGATGTTGTTTCGAATGCTGGCCAGATTGCCCCTGCGGGTTCTCCACGCCATGGGGGCCGCCGCCGGCTGGATGGCCTACGCGGCATCCGCCAGTTATCGCGAGCGCTACCGGGCCAATGTCCAAATTGCGGGCGTGCCTTGGGCCGCAGCGCGCGGCGGCATTGCGGAAGCCGGGCGCATGATTGCCGAAGTGCCGTGGCTATGGATGCGCCCGCATGATGTGGGCTTGGGCGACCAGCTGCAGTGGCGTGGCGCCGAGTTGATCGAGCAGGGCTTGGTGACGGGGCGGGGCTTGGTGTTTTTAACTCCGCATCTGGGTTGTTTCGAAATTTGTGCCCAAGCTTTTGCCGAGCGATTTGCCGAGTCCGGCCCGGTCACAGTCTTGTTCAGACCGGCCAAACAGGCTTGGCTGCGCCGAGTGATTGATGCGTCGCGCGGGCGACCTGGCTTGGAAACGGCGCCGGCCAGTTTGGCGGGCGTGCGGCAAATGATTCGGGCTTTGCGAAAAGGCCAATGCGTAGGCCTTTTGCCGGATCAGGTGCCGCCAAATGGACTGGGCGTGTGGGCATCCTTCTTTGGTCGCCCGGCTTACACCATGACCTTGGCTGCGCGTTTGTTGCAGCAAACCGGTGCTACACCTTTGCTGATCTGGGGCGAGCGGCTGCCAAAAGGGCGTGGGTTTGTGGTGCACGTGCTGCCGGCGGCTCCGATCGCCGCCGATTTGCCTGCAGAATCCGCCGCAGTCCTCATCAATCAAGGCATGGAAGAAATGATCCGACTCGCTCCGCACCAGTATCTTTGGGGCTACAACCGCTACAAACACCCGCGTGGCCTGGACATCGGCGCAGCGCCGGCCGTTGAACCCAAGCGGGAGGCTTGAGTATGGGGGCACGCGTCGCTGCTCACATCGCCATCGGCCTGCTTTGGCTGCTGCATTTTCTGCCCTTGGGTGTGTTGGCGGCGCTCGGGCGCGGGCTTGGCGCGGTGCTTTGGCGTTTGGCTAAATCGCGCCGGCGCATCGCCTTGCGGAATCTGGAGCTGTGTTTTCCGGAGAAATCGAGTGCAGAGCGCGAGCAATTGGCACGCGAGCATTTCGGCTGGATGGGGCGCAGCATCTTGGAGCGCGGCTTGTTGTGGTTCGCTTCGCCCGAGCGCCTGCGCCGCCTGATTCGCATCAAGGGCGACATCAAGGTGGCGGAGAACAGCGCTGCGCCGGTGATGTGGTGGGTACCCCACTTCGCCGGGCTGGATGTGGTGGGCAACGGCCTGATGCTCAATCAGCAAACGCCCGGCGTTTTTGTCTATCAACGCCAAAGCAATCCGGTCTTTGATGCCCAAATGCTGGCCGGCCGCAGTCGTTGTGGGGCCACCACCTCCGTCATGCGGGAGGAAGGCATTCGTCCCGTGCTGCGGCTGATTCGCGAGGGCCATGCGTTCTTCAATTTGCCGGATATGGATTTCGGCCGCAAGGACTCGGCCTTTGTGCCCTTCTTTGGCATTCCCACCTGCACCTTGCTGGCGCCGGGCAAGATCGCCAGCAGCATGAAAATGTTGGTGGTGCCTCTGGTGGCGACCATGCTGCCGGGCGGGCAGGGCTATGTGCTGGAAGTCTGGCAAGCTCCAGCTGGCTACCCAAGTGGCGATCTGGAGGCCGACGCAGCGCAGATGAATGCCTGGCTGGAGCAGCGCATTCGCGAGAATCCGGCGCAGTATCTGTGGGTGCACAAGCCCTATAAGACGCGCCCAGATGGTGAGCCTTCGCGATATGGCTCTCCCCCGGCCCGAGCAGCACTCGGGCGACCCCCGAGGGGTGGCGAGTCGTCCTTGGTGCGCTGGTGCTGCCCTGGTCAATGGGTGACAGCGATAATCGCCCGATGAAATTGAGCTTCACCAAAATGCAGGGCGCCGGCAATGACTTCGTGGTCATCAATGCGCTGCAGCAGCCACTGAGCCTGACGCCTGCGCAGATCCGCCGTTTGGGCGATCGCCGCTTTGGTGTTGGCTGCGACCAGATCCTGGTGATCGAGCGCAGTGACACGGCCGGCATTGACTTCCGCTACCGTATCTTCAATGGCGGCAGCGGCGAGGAAGTCGAACATTGCGGCAATGGCGCGCGCTGTTTTGTGCGTTATGTGGCCGAGCATCGCTTGTCAGACAAGCGCAGCATTCGGGTGCAGACGGTCAATGCAGTGCTGGAATTGCATCTGCGCGAAGACGGCCGCGTCACGGTCGATATGGGCGCGCCGCAGTTTGAACATGCTGCTTTGCCATTTGATTCGACCGGGGCCGGCCTCCGAGCTGTCAGTGGCTTCGAGTTATGGTCGCTGGAGGGCCTTGCTGGCGAAGTGGCGGTGCTGTCCATGGGCAATCCGCATGCGGTTCAAGTCGTGGCGGGTGATGTGGACGCGGCGCCGGTGTTGACGCTAGGCCCCTTGGTCGAGGCGCACGCTCGCTTCGCCCGCAAGGTGAATGCCGGTTTCATGCAGATTGTGTCGCGCAGCGAGATTCGCCTGCGGGTGTTCGAGCGTGATGCGGGTGAAACCTTGGCCTGTGGCACCGGTGCCTGTGCGGCAGTGGTCGCGGGCATTCGCCTGGGTTTGCTGGACGAGGCCGTCGAAGTGCATGCACGCGGCGGCGATTTGAAAATTGAATGGGCCGGACTCAGCGTCGGCTTGAACGCGTCGGTCTATTTGACCGGGCCTGCACAAACCGTATTTGAAGGAGAGATAGCGCTGTGAGCAATCAAGAAGAGCCAAGGCAAGTCATTACCGAGCAAGACATTGCCGATTTCTTGGCCAAGACGCCGGGCTTTTTCGAGCGCCATGCCGAGTTGCTGGCTACCGTGCAACTGAGCCATCCGCATGGTGCCAGGGCCGTGTCGCTGCAGGAGCGCCAGGCCGAGATGCTGCGCGACAAGATCAAGGGACTGGAGTCCAAGATCATCGAAATGATTCGCAACGGGCAGGAGAACGTGGGCATCGCCGACCGCCTGCACCGATGGACCAAGAGCCTGATGCTGACAGCAGATGCGGCGCAATTGCCCGCCGTGCTGCTGCAAGAGCTGCGGCATCAGTTCATGATTCCACAGGCCGGTTTACGCCTTTGGAATGCCGCGCCTGAGTATGCGCAGGCCGAGTTTTCGCAAGCCGTTAGCCCGGATGTGAAGAGCTTTGCTGCCAGCCTGAGCCAGCCCTATTGCGGCATCAATTCGGGTTTTGAGGCCGCGCAATGGTTGCGCGCCGAGGACGGCGCCAGCAATGGCGCAGCGACCTCCCTTGCCTTGATTCCGCTGACGCATGGCAAGCCCAGCCAAAGTTTTGGCTTGCTGGTGCTGGGCTCGCCCGACCCGACCCGTTACACGGCCGAGATGGGCGTCGAGTTCTTGGCTCGTGTGGGCGATATCGCCAGCGCTGCGCTGGCAAGGTTGCTGGCAATGAGCGGTGAAGCCAGCACGCCGGCCTGAAGCAGTCGAGGGCGCCGAGCCGCAAGCGCTGGCGCCACCTCTGTCTGGCTATCTTGAGTATGTCCGGGTGCAGCGGCGGTTGGCGGCGCGCAGTTTGGTCATTTATGCGGACGCTTTATTGCGTCTGCAGCTCTTGGCGGGGCAGGGCGGCATAGGCCTGTTGACACTGCGCCCTCACCAAGCGCGCAGCCTGGCGGCCAAATTGCACGGTGAAATTGAACTGGGCCCGCGCAGCATGGCCCTGCATTTGTCGGTCTGGCGCGGGCTCTATCGATGGCTAGGTGCTGAACGTTTGGTTGCGCTGAATCCATTCGACGGGCTGCGGGCGCCCAAGGCGGCCAAGCCCTTGCCCAAGGCGCTGGGCGTTGATGACGCGGTGCAGTTGGCCAGCTTCAGCAGCAGCCCAGTGGACGCCGCTCATCCGGTGGACGAGCGCCTGGAAGCGCGCGATCGCTGCATGGTGGAATTGCTCTACGGCTGCGGGCTGCGTGTGTCTGAATTGGTGGGCATGGACGCTCAGGCTGGGCCGACTTCGCTGGGTTGGGTCGACCTGGCGGCGGGTGAGGCAACGGTGCTGGGCAAGGGCGCAAAGCGTCGCTCGGTGCCTGTCGGTGTCGCGGCCTTGGCCGCTTTGCAGCATTGGCTGGGCCTGCGCGGCCAGTTGGCGCGCAGCGATGAGTCGGCGCTTTTGGTCGGGTCGCGTGGCGGGCGCATGGGCGCGGCGCAAATTCGGGCCAGCTTGAAGGCGCGAGCCTTGGCGGCGGGCATGCCGGCGCATGTGCACCCGCATATGTTGAGGCACTCGTTTGCCTCGCATATCTTGCAGTCCAGTGGCGATTTGCGCGCGGTGCAGGAATTGTTGGGCCATGCGCACATCACGACGACGCAGATTTATACACAGTTGGATTTTCAACACTTGGCCAAAATCTATGATGCTGCGCACCCTAGGGCCAAAAAGAAATGATGGGATTTTGTCTGCGGCGCGCCGCTGCGCGGCTTCACATCGCTGCGCGATATGAGCCTGCGACGCAAGCTCGCGGGCGAGCTTGTCAACACTTGGCCAAAATTCATGATGCTGCGCACCCCAGGGCCAAAAGGAAATGATGGGGTTTTGTCAGCGGCGCGCCGCTGCGCGGCTTCGGATCGCATCGCTGCGCGATACGAATTTGGCAATTACTTACGACGCCGCGCATTCGCGGGCAATGAAAAAAACAATGACTTTGCTTCCCTCCACGACCAAACCACCCGCTTCCTTGGGTCTGAGCTTTTCGGGTCTTGCCCTTGCAATTGCAGCTGCCTTCGCCTTGCCAGTGCGAGCTCAAATCTCGCCCAATGACGATGGCCCCGCGCGGCTAAACCCCGCCCGCCCGGCCGCCGTTGAGGCGAGCTGGACGCCTTTGAGGCTGCCCAATGGCGACAAGATCGCCTTGCTAGGGATCAGTTATCTGATGGCAGTCGACGAGGAGTGGGGCTTCGGCCCTAGTGTTTTTGGTGCGGCACAAGGCAACTATGGTGGGCTGTTCACGATGGGCTTTACCGGCCAGCGGCGCTGGCGTCTGAGCTCGTCCACCCATCTGGCGGCCGGGCTTTACGCCGGCGCTGGTGGCGGCGTTGGGTCGGATCAAGTGCGCTTCGGTGGCGGCTTGATGCTGCGGCCCGAGGTCTCTTTGCGCATGGAGTCCGGCTCTTGGTATGGCGGCCTTGCGGTGGCGCATGTGCGTTTCCCCAGCGGCAACGTCTCCGACACCAGCTTAGGCTTGGTGCTGGGTCGGGCCAGCAGCTTCGCCAGCTTTTCGCCCAATGATGCGGGCAAGCGAGGACGTGCGGGCCAACGCACAGGACTCGGTTTTGACGAGATCGCGCTTCAAGGAGGATTTTCTTACCCCAGCTCAAGCACGCGTGACCGCAGCGGCAAGGCCAATACTCAGCGCATCGGTTATGCCGGCGCCGATTTGCGCCAGTACATTGCCGATGGCAGTTGGTGGGGGGTGGAGGCCGCAGGCGCTGCGTCGGGTGGTGTCGACGGCTATATGGAAGTGCTGGCCACGGCCGGACAGGACTGGCCACTGATGGGCCCTCGCCTGCGCATTGGCGGGCAAGTGGGAGCGGGCCTGGCTGGCGGTGGCAATCTGGATACCGGCAATGGCTGGCTGCTTCGCGCTGGCCCGACCTTGCGTTGGATCAGCCCTTGGGGCGCCACGCTGCGGCTGGACGGCGGCTATAGCTATGCACCCGACGGCCAGTTCGCGGCCAGCTTTATTCGCCTGGGCCTGGCCTTGCCCTTGGATCAAACGCCCTTGATTGGCTACAGCCCGGAGCAGGAATCCGGCACGGTGCGCACGCAGCAGATGTTCGCCAGTTACCAATACCTGCCCAAGGTTCGGTTCAAAGACGGCAGTGAAGATGCGATCGGGCAGATTGCTTTTGTCATGACGCGCGAGCTGACGCCTAATTTCTACGGTGTCGCGCAGGCGGGCAGCGCCGCAACAGGCAAGGCCGGGGCCTATGCTTTCGGCCTGTTCGGTGCCGGTGTGCAGTCGCAGCGCTTTGCCGGCGGTGTTCGTGTAGGGGCTGAAGTACTGGCCGGAGCTGCCGGTGGCGGTGGTGTCGATGTTGGCAGTGGCGCCTTGTTGCAGGCTGAAGCCTATGCGCAGTGGGAGCGCGATCGACTGCGTTTGCGGGCCGGCGTTGGCCAATGGCGCAGCATGGGCAGTAGCGACCAGTCGGCTCGGCTGATCAACTTGTCGCTGGGTTACGCTTTCGGCAGCCTGGCCCGATAAAAACGTTGAGGACATCATGAAGAAAATCGTTATTCGCGCCGGCAAAGAGCGCTCACTATTGCGCCGCCATCCTTGGGTTTTTGAGGGCTCGATCGCCCGTGGCGGCGCTGACGCCGGCGAGACGGTCCGGGTCGAGTCGGCTGACGGTGCCTTCCTTTGTTGGGGCGCGTTCAGCCCGTCTTCGCAAATCCGTGTGCGCGCCTGGAGTTTTGACGAGGCGCTGCGCATTGACGCGGCATTCTTCGAGCAGCGCATAGGGCGGGCATTGGCGGTGCGCGCACGCTTGCCTATCCAGTCTGACGCCATGCGACTGATCCACGGCGAAGCCGACGGATTGCCGGGTCTGGTCGTCGACCGTTATGCCGACACTTTGGTCGCGCAGTTTCTGGCCAGCGGCGTTGAACGCTGGAAGGACGCGATCGCCGATGCGCTACTGGCCGTCACCGGCCTGACCCGTCTGTACGAGCGCTCAGATGCCCAGGTGCGTTGTTTGGAAGGGCTGGAGCAAAAGACCGGATGGCTGCGTGGTGGCGGTCCTACGGAAGTTGAAATCAGCGAACATCAGTGGCGTTTGACGCTCGACGTGGCCGAAGGCCACAAGACCGGCTACTACCTCGATCAGCGCGACAACCGCAAGAAGTTTGCCGACAGCGTGCGCCAGTACGCTTGCAAGACGGTACTGAATTGCTACAGCTACACCGGCGGTTTCTCGGTCGCCGCGCTCGCCGGCGGCGCCGAGCAAGTCATCAGCGTCGACTCCTCGGGCCCGGCGCTGGCGCGAGCGAACGCCCATGTGCTCTTGAACGGGTTTGACCCCGCGCGCCATCAGGCCATGGATGCTGACGTCAATGCCACGCTGCGCACCTTCATCAAGGAAGGCCGGCAGTTCGATGCGATCGTGCTCGACCCGCCCAAATTCGCACCCACCGCCGCGCATGCCGAGCGCGCCGCCCGCGCCTACAAGGACATCAACCGCTTGGGCCTGATGCTGTTGAAACCGGGCGGCCTGCTGTTCACCTTCTCTTGTTCGGGCGGCGTCGGCCCCGAGTTGTTCCACAAAATCGTTGCCGGGGCAGGGCTCGACGCGCCGTGCGATGGCTTCATCCTCGACCGAGTCGGTGCCACGCCGGATCATCCGCAGACGATTTGCTTCCCCGAAGGCGAGTACCTCAAAGGGCTGCTGATTTTGAAGTCTTGAAAGCGGTGCGGAGCAGCGGCGGGGTGCTTTTTCCGCGCAAGCAGGAACAAGCATTCAAGCTTTGGGCAAGGCGATGCGGGGCTCAAACTTGGCGCGCCGCACGCTGAAAAACGCCTTCACATTGCGCACATTGGCATCCTGGGTAAACAAGCGCATGACCAAGGCCTGATAGGCCGTCATGTCCGGCACTTGTAGGATCAGTACAAAGTCCGGGCCCGGCGAGACTTGGTAACACTGCTGCACCGCCGCTTCGCCCAAGACCTTGGCCTCGAACGCCATCAAATGCTCAGCGCCCTGACGGTCCAAGGTGATCTCAACAATGGCGCTCAGGCCGGCTCCCAGTTTTTCAGCCGACAGCAGCGCCACGCGCCGCTCGATGATGCTGCTGTCGACCAGGCGCTTGACGCGACGCAAGCAAGTGGCTGGCGAAACATGGGCCTGGCTTGCCAAAGCTTGGTTGGACAGGGATGCGTCTTCCTGAAGGCAATCAAGAATGCGCAAATCGGCAGCGTCCAAAATCAGAGGTGCGGTTGATTCATTCATATTTCGATTATTTGTGAAATATTGAGCCATCAATGTCGATGTGTGGCTGATTATTTCATTTTTGCGGAAATTTTGAAACCAATGATCTCGGGCAAATGCCTACGATGCTCATCAGCTTAAACCCTTGCCGGAGCAATCAATCATGTGTGGAATCGTCGGTGCCGTCAGTCAGCGCAATATCGTCCCCGTTCTGATCGAGGGCTTGAAGCGGCTTGAATACCGGGGTTATGACTCTTGCGGTGTGGCCGTGCACCAGAACGGCGGCTTGATGCGCGCCCGCAGCACCTCGCGTGTGGCCGAGTTGACCGGCTTGGCGGCTGAAGACGGCATTGCCTCGGGCACCGGCATTGCGCATACCCGTTGGGCCACACATGGCGTGCCGGCTGTGCACAACGCTCACCCGCATTTCTCCCCCGGCCCGAACCCGACCGCCGATGCGATTGGCCGGATCGCGCTGGTGCACAACGGCATCATCGAAAACCATGATGAGCTGCGCAATGAGCTGAAGGCGCGCGGCTATGTTTTCACCAGCCAGACCGACACCGAGGTGATCGCCCATCTGGTCGACCATCTCTACAACGGCGATCTGCTGGAAGCGGTGCAGCAAGCCTTGCCGCGACTGAAAGGCGCTTATGCCGTGGCCGTGTTTTGCCGTGATGAGCCGCACCGCGTGATTGCCGCCCGCGAAGGCTCGCCCTTGGTATTGGGTGTGGGCATGGACGCCACGCAAGGCGAGCACTTTGTTGCCTCTGATGCGATGGCGCTGGCCGGCGTGACCGATCAGATCGTCTATCTGGAAGAAGGCGATGTGGTTGACCTGCAGCTGGGCCGCTATTGGATCAGCAACTTGAACTCTCAAAGTGGCCGTTATGAGGCGCAGCAACGCGAAGTGCGCACCGTGCACGCGCACAGCGGCGCGGCCGAGCTGGGCCCCTATCGCCACTATATGCAGAAGGAAATCTTCGAGCAGCCGACGGCAATTGCCAACACGCTCGAAGCAATCACCAGCATCAGCCCCGAGCTGTTTGGCGACGGCGCCTACGGCATCTTCAAGGAAGTCGATTCGGTCCTGATTCTGGCCTGTGGCACCAGCTACTACTCCGGCTCCACTGCCAAATACTGGCTGGAGTCGATCGCCAAGATCCCCACATCGGTCGAGATCGCCAGCGAGTACCGCTACCGTGACAGCGTCCCGAATCCGCGCACGCTGGTCGTGTCGATCAGTCAGAGCGGCGAGACGGCTGACACGCTGGCCGCGCTCAAGCATGCTCGTGCCCAAGGCATGAAGCACACGCTGACCATCTGTAATGTCTCCACCAGTGCGATGGTGCGCGAGTGCGAGTTGGCCTATATCACTCGTGCCGGCGTCGAGATCGGCGTCGCTTCGACCAAGGCCTTCACGACCCAGTTGGTTGGCCTGTTCCTGTTGACCTTGGCTCTGGCGCAAACGCGCGGCCATCTGAGTGAAGAACAAGAAGCCGAGCATGTCAAAGCGCTGCGCCATTTGCCGGTCGCGGTGCAGGCGGTATTGGCCTTGGAGCCGCAGGTGATCGCCTGGAGCGAAGAGTTTGCCCGCAAGGAAAACGCCTTGTTCCTGGGCCGCGGCCTGCATTACCCGATCGCGCTGGAGGGGGCCCTGAAGCTGAAGGAAATCAGCTACATCCACGCCGAGGCGTATCCGGCCGGTGAGCTCAAGCATGGCCCGCTGGCGCTGGTGACCGCTGAAATGCCGGTGGTGACGGTGGCGCCGAATGACACGTTGCTCGAAAAGCTCAAGAGCAATATGCAAGAAGTGCGCGCACGCGGCGGTCAGCTTTATGTATTCGCCGACGGTGACACGCAGATTGAATCCGAGCCAGGCCTGCATGTGATCCGTATGCCTGAGCACTACGGCGCGCTAAGCCCTATCCTGCACGTCATACCGCTGCAGTTGCTGGCCTATCACACCGCTTGTGCACGTGGGACGGATGTCGACAAGCCACGTAACCTGGCAAAGTCTGTCACTGTGGAATGATGGTTATGTGCGGGGCTGTGATCTGATGGAATAAGGTCTGTCGGAGATTCAATAGGGTCTGTCGGGAAGCAGAGCGGCAGCGGCAGTTGTTACAGTTTCTCCTGAAGCCCAATTTCGCAAGGCTGTCCGACGCGCCGTCGAGGCTTGTACGTCAGCTTTCGGATCGTCTGACCTCCTCGGCGGGGCAGGTCGCCTCGCTGAGCGAGCGCATCTGCTCGCGGGGCGTGTGACTCAGCTGAGCGAGCAAGTGATGGAGCTCATTAAACAATACCAAATGGCCTGCGTCTGCACCGCAGCGGGTGCAGCTATACCTTTCAATCGATCGAATGACCGCTGTCACTGCAGGTAGCGGTAGTTTCGGCATGCCGCTGGCGTGTGCGGCGTCAACTACACGAACGGAGTCGGCGTCGGGTCTGCCAAGTACGCTTCGATCCGCTTCCAAGCCCGAATGCTGTCAAGATTGAAGTTGTCAACACCGGGAACCTGGTAGTCACCCACATTCAGAGCTCGCAATACTTTGAGCACCAAGAATCCTGGATTGAACCCGAGCATCATCAAAGGAAGAAAGTAGGCTTCGTTTCGGTGCGCGTGCCCTCGCACCCGCACCCTTTCTCCCTCGCCAAAAAGCACCTCCGAATCGTCGCCGTACGGTATCAACAGATAACGAACGCTGTGCGCCGCAGGATGCGTGAACTGGCAGAGTTCAGCGTAGAGCTCCTTCGCGCTTAACCCGTTCGGCAAAGACAGCTGAGCAAGGTAGTCGGCAGCTGTCTTGGCCTGATGGGAGGCAGGTGCACTTTCTCCCTTCTTCAGCTTGCGTGCGAATGAAAAATGGATCAACTGATGCTCGAGGTTCGCGCTGCACATAGAGAAGTTGGCGGTACCTTGCAGGGATTGGTTGATGCGCACATGGTGCTGAGCCAGAGTGATCGCCACGTTATTCAACGCGTCATACGTATCTGCAATTGACTCAAGCAGTCCTCTGAAACTTGCGCAATAGGGCAAGAACAGACTATCCCGGTCGCTGGATAGCATGCCCTGACACCATTGATACGACCGGATCATCGATGCCGATGCTGCAAAGTGTGCGCGGCCCAGTAGTTCGCGCCAATAGATCTGCATGCCGCGAGACGGATTCTCTTCAAGCAGGCGCAAAAACACGTCATTGGTCATGTGCTTGTACCTCACTGGAGTCTTGGCGAGGTAAGTCACCACGGACGGCGTGTGCTCAAGAAATTGCGCGGCGTCTTGTCCCAGAAGAGGCAGGCTGTAGTCAAACTCAGACATTCTCAAGTCCCAATGTCAATGTGTGGATCCCGATGCGCGTCGGCATGCAAGGGCGCGAGCATTACACAAGGTGCTGTGCTATTTCTAAGCTTGACTCGTGAATTCGCTCTTCCAACGACATCACGGTTTCGGCAAATCCGTCAGGGCGCAAGACGCTCAGTCTCAAGACGCCTTCAGCCAATGCGTTGCGCCGACCGGTTGAATCCACCGCACGGACTTGCCACGCAGCCAGTGCCCCCGAAATGTCCCGGCCTGCGCCAGGCCGACAGTTCGAACAAGCGCCGCAAAGCTGACGTTCGGTTCGCCGACCGTTTTGGTCAACGGCGACTTACTGGCGATGAGGCAGCCTCACGCGTCGCCGTTCTCAACGGCATGTTGAGTGCTGGGCGGCCATACTCCGACCGCAAATCGGCAATGCCCTCATAACCCCGTTCGGGGTCGGGGCCACTTCGTTCTGGATCGCTTCCATGCAACACCGCCCAGCCCATAAGTCTTGGCTCATTGAATCTGGAATACCTGGACCCGGTTGCGGCCCTGCGCCTTGCGCTTCAGCGCCATCGGCGGCAGCAACTTCGGTACGGCGGCCTTGGACGTGGGCCCATTCACCACCCTGCTGGTCAGCGTCAACCCAGGTCTGGCGGCTGGCACCTACCCCGATGAATGGACCCAGTACAGCGCCACACTGAGCGGCCTAGCCGGAGCCACCAACGGTTCGCTGGCTTTCCGCTATTTCGTCGAGGACGGCGGCCAAAGCGGCAGCAACTCCGACTACATGGGCATTGACACTTTGATCATCACAGCCGCCGTGCCGGAGCCAACGACTTATGGCTTGATGGCTTTGGGCCTGGGCGTTTTGGCTCTGCGCCGCAAGCAAAAACACGCCTGATCGTCGCCTGAACGGCAAAAGGGCTGATGCCAAGCATCAGCCCTCTTTTTGTTGCAGTACCGCCGGTCTAAACGATTACTTCTTTGGCGCTTCTGCCGGCTTGGCTGCGGTCACAGCGGCCGGCTGCGCCGGTGCACTGGCAGCAGCTTCGACCTTGGCCGCCGCTGCCTTGACTTCAGGCTTGGCAACAGCCACCTTGGCCGCAGGCGCGGCAGTCGTTGCAGCCGCAGTAACGGGGGGAGTAGCGGCGGGCGTAGCAGCAGCAGGCTTGTCCTGGGCCATGCTCGCTTGAGCGGCAAAAACAGCAATCAAAGCACCAGCAACAGCCACAGAAAACTTAGTCATCTCAGAACTCCAATCAAGGTCTCGCCATCCAGCGCCGCCGCAGTGTTCATCTTCATTTGATTCCGCTGCTTCAGTCGCCTGGCCCATGCACAACGAGCCTCGGCCCTGAGCTGTTGACGACGCAATTGTTAGCAAATGCAAGCGCCGAAATGACGCCGCTCAAGCCCAAACGCGGTAGGCCCAAAAAGCCTCATCTGTCTCAATGCGCTGACGCAACTCCTCCGGGCTGAAGCCGGTAACCCGCCGCGTCTCGCGGCACAGATGCGCTTGATCGGCGTAGCCCTGATCTTGCGCCAAGGCGCTCCAAATCAGCTCACCGGCTTCGAGCTCGCGCCGGACCTGGAAGAAGGTGGCTTCTGAGCGGCTGATGCTGCGCAAGGCGCGCAGGCTTTGGCCACTCCATTGCTTGATGCGTCGCTCCACTTGGCGCAGGCTGGCGCCATGACCCGCCGCCACCGCGCGGGTCGCCAGTTGCTGCATCCACTCGCGGTAGCGCCCTGGCGAAGGGCCGTCGTTGCGGCAATGCGCACGCCAGCGTGGCAGTAAGAAGGCTTCCAAAATCTGCTGGCATTGCGCGGCATCAGCGGCC
This sequence comes from uncultured Roseateles sp., assembly GCA_963510335.1. Classification (GTDB taxonomy): domain Bacteria; phylum Pseudomonadota; class Gammaproteobacteria; order Burkholderiales; family Burkholderiaceae_C; genus Paucibacter_A. Next base: position 23,391 of record CAUPEV010000021.1, on the reverse strand, counting down.
GCCAGCATTTGCGCGTTCAGCGCCTGCCAGTCTTTGTCCAGCAGCGCATCAATCGCGAGATGGCGATCCAGCATCAGGCCGAGGTCAACACCGGTCAGCGCATGCAGCGCATCGGGCAACATGGCCACCATGAAACTCCGCACGCCGCCTGCCGATCGGAACTGCGCCGGGCCGCTGCGCGGCCCCAGGATGAGCCCCGCACCGGGCAAAGCCTGCAAGTCCCCGTCGCCCATGACTTGCCAGCCACGGCCCTCCAGGGTCCAGTTCAGCCCACAGAAAGGCGACGCCGGAAACCAAGAGCTGCGCTGCCCCTCGGTCAAGTGAGCGGCGCGACTGCTGTCGCGCCAGATATAGCAACGCACGCAGCCGCTCAGCGCAAGACTCGGCGCCAGCAAACGCGCCTCGGTCTCGGGATGCAAAGCAGAACTGTCCATGCCGGCAGTGTAAAACTCACCGAATGGCCTGCTTCGAGCCATGTCGCATTCGTTCAAGACGCGAGCTCTCGCCTCGCACATGATGAGCGCCATGAACAGCCACCCGCCTCTTGCCACTCGCAGCGCCAAAATCCCGCCAGGCCCGCCCTGTCATTTTTTCGGCTTTCCCGAACTATTCAAACTCGGCCGCGACTATTTGGGTCACTTGAGCGGCCTGCATCGCCGCTATGGCGATGTCGTGCTGATGCGCTTTGGCAGCTACCGCGACTACAGCTTCTTTCACCCCGAGCATATGCGCGAGCTCCTGTTGGGGGCGCATGACAGCATGATCCGATGGGAGCGCGCGACCGAGATTTTTGCGGCGGTTCACGGCCAAAGCGTGCTGGTCGCCGAGGGGCCAGCCTGGGGCCAAAAGCGCCGCATGCTGCAACCGGGCTTCGGACCGAAGCGCGTGGCCGGCTTTGCCGCAGCCATGGTGGCCGCCGGCAGCGAGGCCTTGGCAAGTTGGCCGCAAGATGAGCAACTAGACTTGGACTTTGAGCAGGCGATGACGCGGCTGACCATGGACGTCATTCTGCGCACACTCTTCAGCAGCGCCGCTAACGCCGAAGCCAGATTGGCCGAGAGCGCCGTGCGAGTCTTGAGTGAAGAGGGCATGCGCGAGATGTACTGGCCCAAGAGCGCGCCGCTGTGGGCGCCCTGGAAGACGGGCAAGCGGCGCGCCATGAAGGCACTGGACGGACTGATCCGAGGCCACATCGCCGCCCGCCGCGCCTTGCAAGGCGACGCGCCCGATGACTTGTTGAATATGCTGATGCAAATGCGCCACGAAGATGGTCAAGCGCTCAGCGACACCGAGCTGCGAGATGAATGCATGACCATTTTCCTGGCCGGCCACGAGACCAGCGCGGCGGCGCTGACCTGGTGGGGCTGGTGCTTGGCAGCCAACCCGGCCGCAGCCGCCCAGGCCAGCGCAGAAGTCGACCGGGTGCTGGGCGGCCGGCAGCCCGGCTTCGACGATTTACCCGCCTTGGTCTATCTGGGCCAGACCATCAAGGAGACCTTGCGGCTCTACCCGGCCGCCCCCGCCTTGATGAGCCGCCGCACCACGGCGCCGATCGAGATTGCCGGCCTAAGCGTGCCGGCCGGCGCCTTGATCCGTTTAACGCCCGGGGTGACGCAGCGCGACGCGCGATGGTTCCCCGAGCCCGAGGCCTTCAAGCCGGAACGCTTTGACCCAGATGCGGCCGAGATCCCGCGCGGCGCCTATATGCCTTTTGGAGCCGGCCCCAGGGTCTGCCTGGGCAGCCACTTCGCGCAGACCGAGATCACCCTGATCGCGGCACTCTTGCTGCAGCGCTTTGAGCTGCGCGCCATCCCCGGCGCGCCTGCGCCCAAGCCGGTGCTGAACATCACCTTGCGGCCGGCCAAGCCTCTGCATCTGCGCTTGCTCAGACGAGCAGTTGCGCCGCGTGATGGCGCAGATGGTCCTCGATAAAGCTGGCAATGAAGTAGCAACCATGGTCGTAAGCGGCATGGCGGCGCAGGGTCAGGTTTTGCCCGGCCACAAGGCAGGCCGACTCGAAGGCCTCGGGCAGCAGCTGAGTCGCCAGAAACGGGTCGGCCAAACCTTGGTCGATCAGGATGCCGGCCGGGAACGGCGGGCGGGCCTGCGTCAACATTGAGGCGCTGGCGTCGTGGCCGGCCCAATCCGCGATCCCGCCCCAGGTAGCCCGAAAACGCTTTCTGGCCCCAGGGGTGTTGGCGCCGACCCAGAGCTGAGCCGCCCCGCCGACATTCGAGTGAGCCAGTGATTGCGACAAGAGCAGCCACAGCCATGCTGGTTCGCGACCTATATGTATGGCTCACCAGATTGTCGGCACCGCCCCTCAAAGTGGCTCAAATTCGCCTCGGCGGCAACAGCCCTGGACGGCAAGCGGCCGACGATCTTGAGTGCTTACGGCGCTTACGGCATCACGCAAGAGCCGCGCTTCAGCGCCACTCGTCTGGCCAGGACCGAGCGCGGCGGCGTGCAGGCGATCTGCCATGTGCGTGGCGGCGGCGAGAACGGTGACGACTGGCACCGTGGCGGCTATATCGCCACCAAACAGAACACTTTTTCGGACTTTGTGGCCTGTGCCGAATGGCTGATTGCCAATAAGTACACCTCGCCCGCCACTTTGGCTGGCACAGGCGGCAGCGCCGGCGGAATCACGATTGGCGGAGCCGTCACGCAGCGGGGTGAGTTGTTCGCGGCGGCGCAAAGCGCGGTCGACCTGTCCGATATGTTGCGCATGGATTTGACGCTGAACGGCGCGCCCAATATTGCCGAGTTCGGCACGGTGACCAACCCGGCGCATTTCAAGAGCATGTTCGCGCTGAGCCCCTATCATAACGTCAAGGATGGGCGCATCTGCCGGGCCGTCATCGTCACCACCGGCGCCAACGATCCTCGCATGCAAGCCGTCAATCCAGACGCAGTCAAGACCTGCCCTGTGATTCTGCGGGTTGACTTTGAGGGCGGCCACGGCATGGGCTCGAGCGTCTCGCAGCGCCTCGATGAATCCGCCGATGTGTGGAGCTTCTTCCTGTGGCAGTTCAGCGACGCGGCTTTCCAGCCCAAGCGCTAGAAGTCAGCTCCTGCCCGACAACCCACAACCCGCAACCCCTGACAGCTCAAAGCGCCGAAGTTCCTGGCGACGTTCGCATTGGCGTCACCGGCTCCCTCAAGCGTTGCAGGGCGTGTTCCATTTGCACAAAGGCTTGCGAGCTGCGCAGGGCGCGGGTGCCGGCGGCTTGCAGGTCGCGCACGTCTTGGGACTCGATGGTGAAGGCGGTGGGCACGCGCAGTAGCCGCAGACGCAGGCGCTCGTCTTGCACGTCGTGCAGGCTGAGGTTGACGACGTGGATCTGCGCGTCGGTGGCGAAGGGGCTGCCGGCTTGGCCGCGCGTGCGCTGCAGTTCTTGCTGCCAGCGCAGCAGGTCTTCGCCCAGGATGCCCAGGGTGATTTGCGAGTCGCGCGTGGCGGCGCCGAAGATCAGTGACTCCAGCACCTGGCTGGTGCTGGGCACACGGTCGCTGCTGTCAACGCGCTCGGCCAGGCCGCGCTCGGAGTTCACGGTCACCAGCACCAATTGGCGGATGGAGCCCTTCGGCGCGTCGGCGAAGTTAGCGTGCATGGAGCCTCTGGCGACCAGGCGGTCCAGCATCAGGCGCACGCCGAGGTTGTCGGTTACGCCACCGTCCACCAGATGAATATAGGGGCGTTCAGCGGCGTTGAGGTAGCCCTCGACCGAGCGCTTGTGTAATTGCGTGCGGTAGCTGTTCTCGGTGTCCTTGATGGGGCGGGTGTGGCCGCCGGGGCAGTGGCTCGCGTAGTTGCTTATGGTCACCGGCGACAGCAGCAGCGGCACGGCCGAAGAGGCGGCCACGGCGAAGGACAGCGGGGTGCTGTCCAGGTCGGAGCAGATCAGGTCGAACTGCTCGGCGGTGAAGTCAAAGGGTGCGCCGGTGGTGAGGTCGGTGGCCGTGACCATCAGCTCGGGCGCGCCGGGCCGGCGGCGAGCATCGGCGAAGCTCATGCCACGGTACAGCCCATCCAGGCGCTCGGCCAGGATCTGCGTGCGCCCGTACCAGGGGGAGCTGAGCTGGTACAGACGCTGGGGCCAGAGCAGTTCGCGCAGCAGGCGGCCTTCGAAGGGGGCGAGCAGGAAGTCGCGCTCGAAGTTCGTCAGGCTGTCATCACCAAAGGCCGCGTAATGGGCGGCCAGGATGCTGCCGCCCGATACGCCGCTGATCAGTTTGACTTCATCCAGTAAATTGGTGCGACGGTCGGGCAGGTCGAATGCCGCAGCCTTTAGGCCTTTGAGCACGCCCAAGCCGAAGGCCGCTGCCCGCGCGCCGCCACCGGACAGCGTCACGGCCACCACCACGGGCTGGCCGCTGGTGGCTGGCGCCGGCGGGTCTGTCGCGCTTTGCAAATTTTGCGAGCTCTGCAACAGGGGCTGGTTGATCCAGGGCCGGTGGCTGGAGCAGGCGCTCAGCAGCGCCGCGTTGGCCAGGATCAGGGCGTGAGTCCATCGCATGCCGTGCGCCTGAAGCTGGCTCAATTTGAGGGCGAGTTGGCTTGCCAGGTGCCCAGGGCGAGCTGGACCTGAACAAAGGCTTCCAGTGCCTTTGTCTGTTGGGACAGGCTGCGCTGGCGGGCATCCAGGCTTTGCGCCTCGCTGCTCAATGCGTTCAGCTGAGGCTCCAGGCCGAGCTTGTGGCGCTGACGGGCATAACGGGCCGCCTCAATGGCGGCCCGCTCGGCGACCTGGGTCGCCTCCCAGCCCTGGGCCTGGGCATGCCAGCCGCGCAGGGCCGACTCGCCCTCGGCCAGGGCTTGCAGCACAGTCTGTTCGAATTGGGCCCAGACGCGTTCGCTGCCGGCGCGGGCCGCGGCCTCGCGGGCTTGGCGACGGCCGGCGTCCAGCCAGTCCCATTGCAGGGCGGGGCCAACGGCATAGCGCAGCGCACCTGCTTGATGCAGGCGCGAGGCTTGCTCGTTGAGACCCACGGTAGCAGCCAGGCTCAGGCGCGGCAGGTGGGCGCGTTCGGCCAGCACCACCTGACCCAGGCTGGCGCGCAGCGCGGCGTCGGCACGCGCCACCTGGGGCATGCGCTGCAGCAGGCCTTCGCTTAACTGCAGGGTTTCCTGCAAGGGCATGGCGGGCAGGGCTTGCGGCTGGCGCAGATCAGCCAGCTCACGCGCCTGGGCCGCGGGCGCGTGGCCGCACAGCAGGGCGATGGCGGCAAGGCTTTGCTGCACCTGGGCCTGCAGGCTGGCCCGCTCGGCAAGGCGATGGGCTTGCTCCGCTTCGGCGGCACGCAGCTCGCGAGCATCGGCCAGGCCGGCCCTCACACGGGATTGCAGTTGCTTGCTGCTGGCCTCGGCCAGCGTCAGCTGGTGTTGGCTCAGGGCTTCCATCTGCTGAGCGGCGCGCAGTTGCACGTAACGCTTCACCAGCTCGGCTTGCAGCAGGGCTTGGGCGGCATGCAAGTCGGCGCTGGCCATGTCCAGCTCGCGCTCGGCCACTGCCTGGGCGGTGGCGACTCGGCCGAACAAATCCACCTCCCAGCTCAAGGCTTGGGTCAGGCCGATCAGGCGCTGCTGGGGAGGCCGCGCTTGACCCAAGCCATAAGGATCAGCCTCAGGCTGCGAAAGCCGCAAGGCCTGAGCCGAGAGCCCCAAGCTGCCCTGCGGCCCGCCCTCGAGGCGCGCCAGGCCGGCCATAGCGCGGGCCTCCTGCACGGTGGCCAGCGCGACCTTGAGATCGAGGTTGCGGCTCAGGGCTTGTTGCACCAGGGTATTGAGTTGCGGGTCTTGCAGTGCCCGCCACCACTCACTGGACAAGGATGTCGCATCCTGTTTTTGAAGCTCAGAGGCTGCCGGCAGGCGGCTGTCATGACGGGCTTGCAGGGTGGGCAGCTGGCTGGTCGGGGCGACGGCGGCGCAGCCAGCCAAGGTCAGCGCCATGGTCAGCAGCAAGGGAGAAACACAGGGTCGGATGGGCAGCATGACAAAAGCACTCGACAAGTTCAGCGGGCGGCCGGGGCCTGGGGCGCCGGCACACGGTAGAGGGTGGCGTACAGGGCCGGAATCAGCCCCAGCGTGATCAAGGTGCCCAGGGCCAGGCCACCCATCATCACGACGGCCAGGCTGGTCCAGACCGTGCCGCCAAAAAGGTAGAGCGGCAGCAGGCCCAGGATGCAGACCAGCTTGGTCATCACGATGGGGCGCAGGCGCTTGGAGGCCGCGTCTTCGATGGCGGTGGCGGGGTCCATGCCATGGTCGATGGCCTCGTCGATGGCGTCCAGCAGCAGCACCGCGTTGTTGACGATGATGCCGGCCAGGGCCAGCAAACCCAAGGTGCCGACAAAGGTCAGCGTGGTGCCGCTCAGTTTGAGCGCCAGGGCCGCGCCGATGCTGACGAAGGGGATGCTGGCCAGCACGATCACGCTCTTGCGCAGGCTCTCGAATTGCCAGACGAAGAGCAGGAACATGGCGACCACGCAAACCGGCAGCAGGGCCAGGATGGCCTCGTTGGCGCTTTGGTTCTCTTCGATCTCGCCGCCCAAGGCGACCGTGACGCGGCCATCGGCCTGCAGTTCCTGCAGCAGGGTTTGAACGGACGCGGCCACACCCTCGGCGGTCATGCTTTGGTGCTTGGCGTTGACGGTGACGGTGCGCTCCTGGTTGTGGCGCTGGATCACCGAAGGCTGCGAGCGCAGCGCCACCTTGGCCACTTGGCCCAGCGGCACGGCGCCAATGCCGTCGGCCTTCTGGATGGGCACGGCGGTCAGCTGCTCGATGCGCTGGCGCCACTCGCCACCCCCACGCAGCAGCACGGGCAGCACGGTGTCGCCTTCGCGGTAGCCGGTCACGGCGCTGCCGGCCAGCAGCATGTCCAGGCTGCGGGCGATGTCGCTGCTGCTGACGCCGGCCACAGCGGCCTTGGTCTGGTCCACCTGCACGTCTACACGCAGGATCTGGCGTTCGGCGTCGCTGTTCACTTCCACCATGCCAGCCTGCGCTTGCAGAGCCTGCATCAGCTTGTCGGCGGCGGCGCGGTGGCTGTGGCCGTCGCTGCTGCTGAGGCGGAAAACGGCCAGGCCGGACTCGGACGAGCCCATGGAGAAGCGCTTGGGCTCAAACCGCACATCGGGGAAGCGCTCGGCCAAGCTGTGGCGCAGGCGCTCGATGGCCGCGTCGTGGGTGCTGTCCGGGTCCAGCGTTAGCACCGCATAGGCGCGGTGACCGGCGGGCGTGGGCGGGTTCAGCGCCAGGATGAAGCGCGGGCCGCCATCGCCCATATAGAGGGCATGGCTGCTCACTTCGGGGAAGGCCTCGCGATCGCTCAGCGCCAGGCTGATGGCGGCCGTGGTGGCCTGCGTCTGGTGAGTGCTGGCATCGGGGCTCAGCTCGATGGCCATCTGCAGCTGCTTGCGTTCGGAGGCCGGCATCAGCTCGGAGGGTACATGCGCAAACAGATAGCCGGCCAGGGCCAAGAAGGCCAGCATGGTGCCGATGTACAGGGTTTTGTGGCTCAGCACCCAGCGCACTTTGCCGCGGTACCAACCGGTCAGCGCCTCGACGGCGCGGGCGGTGCGGCTGAGTTCGGCGTGGTGGCGGGCAAAGCGTTGGCACAGCAGCGGCGTCACGGTGACGGCCAGCAGCAGCGACAGCAGCAGCGCAATCGCCATCACGATGCCCATGCTGCGCAGGTATTCGCCGGTTTCGGTCTTGCTCAGCACCAGGGGCATGAAGGTCAAGATGATGGCCAGCGAGGACACCAAGAGCGGCACGAACATGGTGCGCCCAGCTTCCGCAGCAGCCTCTTCACGCGGCTGGCCCAGGCTGAGGCGGCGCTCCATGTCTTCGGCCACGACGATGGCGTTGTCCACGAACAGGCCCAGGGCGATGATGATGGCGCCGATGGAAATGATGTGCAGGTCAATACCCAGCAGCTTCATCGCCACCAGCGAACCCAGCACCGTGGTGGGCACGATGGCACCCACGATCAGCCCGGTGCGCAGGCCCAGGAACAGCACCACCACGGCCATCACGATCACGGTGGTTTCCATAAAGACCTGGCCCACCTGCTTGAGCTGCTTCTGGACGACTTGCGCCTGGTCGGTGATGGGCACCAGGCCCATGCCCGCCGGCAGCGCCTGCTCCAGCGTCTGCACCTTGGCACGCAGGCGGTCGGCAAAGCTGGTGACGTTCAGGCCAGGGTCCATGGAGACAGCCAGCACCACAGCGGGATGGCCGTTCACATAGGCGGCCGTTTGCGGCGGGTCTTGCGGCACCCGCTCGATGTGGGCCAACTGGGCCAGCGGCACGAAGCCGCCGCGCGGCAGGGCGATGGGCGTGCTGCCCAGCTGCTCGGGGCTTTCGGCATCGCCGGTCACACTGAGGGCCAACTCGCTGCCGCCCACCTGCACAAAGCCGGCCGGTGCCAGCACATTGCGCTTGGACACCGCCTGGGCAACAGCCAAAGGGCTCAGGCCGCGGGCTTGCAGGGCAGCCAGGTCCAGCACAATCTGCACTTGCTCTTCGCGCACGCCGTGCAGGGTCACGCGTTCAACGCCGGGTAGTTGGTACAGCTGGTCGCGCAGCTGGCGGGCCTGGGTGCGCAGCTCGCCGGCACTGTAGTCGGCGCCAGTCAAGCCGAGGGTTAGCACCGCCACGCGGCCGAATTCATCGTCCACCAAGGGGCCGAGAGTGCCCTCGGGCAGCGCGGGCTTGAGCTCGTTCATGCGGGTGCGCAGGCGCTGCCACACAGCGGGCAGGGCGGTAGGGCTAACGTTGGCCGCAAGCTCGACATAGGTGAAGGCAAAGCCCGGGCGCACCGTGGTTTTGACGTTTTTGACCTCGGGTAGTGAGAGAAGGCTTTCCTCGGTGGGCCGGGCCACCAGCTGCTCCATGCGTTCCACCGAGGCGCCGGCCACCGCGCTCATGACGGTGGCCGTGCGGATGGTGATTTGCGGTTCTTCGGTGGACGGAAAGTCCAGCGCCAACCACAGGCCGCACAGCACCAGAGCCAAGGCGGTGAGGAAGGTGAACCGAGGGCGTTTAAGCGCCAAGACGGCCAAACTGCTCATTGGGCCTGCTCCTGGCGCAATTGAGTCACAGGCCTCACCCGCGTGCCGGCTTGGAGCTGATGCGCCCCGGCCAGCACCACGCGGTCTCCGCGCTTAAGAGCCCCGTTGACTTCAACCCAATCCCCTTGCGCGCGGCCCAGTTGCAGCTCAATCTGCTCGAGCTGCTGGCCATCAGCCGCCAAACGCAAGACGCTGCCCTTGTTGGCTGTGGCGCTGGGTTGAACCGCCCGCAGCGGCACTTGCAGCTTGGGCGCGGCGTCGGCGCCCGCCAGCTTGATCGTCCAAGTGGAGCCCACCGCAGCGGAGTCTGGCGCTGCCAAATGCAGTTGGCGCAGGCCGCCGGCCTGCAGACGCTCGCCCAGGCGCAGCACGCGGCTGGCATGCTGCTCTTGGCCTTGCGTCATCGTCAGCGTCTGGCCGATCTTGACCGGCAGGTCCTCTGGCACATGCAAGAGCAGCTCGCGGCCCGCGCCGTCCAGCGACAGCACCGGCGCGCCGGGCGCCACCGCCTGGCCGACTTCCAGGTTGCGGCTGGCCAGCACGCCGGCTATGGGCGCGCGCAACTCGGCGTGCGTGAGGGACCAGGCTGCGGCATCGCGCTGCGCCTGGGCGGCCTTGAGGCTGGCTTCGGCCGCGGCCAGTTCGGCTTGCACGCCGGTCCATTCTGCGGGGCTGGCGGCGTCAGCGGCTTGTGCTTGGCGCAGGCGCTCCACTCGCAGGCGCAGCTCAGTGGCTTGGGCCTTGGCGCGCAGGACTTCGGCCTCGGCGCCGCGCACTTGCGCCAGCAGAGGCAGGGGGTCCATTTGGGCCAACACGTCGCCCTTGCGCAGCTTGGCACCGATGTCCACGGCCACGCGGCTGACCACACCGCTCACCGCAAAAGCCAGCTCAGCCCGCTGCGCGGCGCGCACCTCGCCCACAAAAGACAGGGCCGCAGCATCCATGCTGTGCACTTCGGCCACCAAGACAGGGCGCGGGGCTGCAGGACCCGGGGCAGGGCCCGCGTCCTTGCAGCCGGCAAGGTTGCACAGCAGGCTGGCGAGCACGAGAATCCGAGGGCCCGCGAATTGGGACCGAGCGGCAATACAGGAAATAGAAGTCACAAGACGCTCCAAGCGTAGGGCTCAGTCGCACGCCAGAGCTTGGCAAGCGCGATCAGGCACGAGAAAAATGCAGTCGCGGAACTCTATGTGCCAAGCCGCATTTACAAGGGAACCAGCGCGGCCAATCAGGGGGCATTGCCGGCCGAATGAGGGCCCCTAACTTGCTGTCAGTGCGGTATATCCTGTGTCATCAAATACACATCAGAATTGGATAAGCTGCTGGGAAGAGTACTGCAGCCCACCGCTGCGGCAAACCCAGGCCGCCTTTTCCCCTTTTCACTTTTTTGCCTAGCGCGCTTCGCCCTGATCTGATGCACTGCCCTACCGCCCAACTCCCTGCCATCCCTAACCGCGGCCAGGGCGACCTCCGCAAGCACGCCTGCCTCCCTCCTTTCTTGTCGCGCTCCTTGCTCTCTTTTGCAGAAGATGGCGGTGTATCTGAGGACAGGCTTTGCCGTGGTTTGGGCTTCAGCCGGCAAGAGCTGAGTCGGCATGACTTTCTTTTGTCGCACCAGCAGTCCCGCACCTTGATCTTGCGTGCTCAGCGCATTTTGCAAAGGCCGGCATTGGGTCTGGCGCTGGGGGCCCGCCAAACCCCTCACTCTTGGGGTCTGGCCGGTCTTGCGATGCAGACTTGCGCCACCTTGGGCGAGGCCATCCATTTCGCCGTGGAGAATCAAGGTCACGCCGGCAGCATCCTCAAGCACCAGCTTTCGCGCAGTGGCCTATTGGCGCAGCTGAGTGCGGAGCCTCTGCTGTTTGATGTGCAGATCGAGCCATTTTTGGTGGAGGAGTCTTTTGCCAGTTCGGTGGCCGTGCTGCGTTCTTTGGTCGGGCATGACTTCAATCCTGCGCGGGTCGATCTGGCTTTTCCCAGCGCGGGTCATGACGCGCTGTACCAGGACTTTTTTCGCTGCCCGGTGTACTTCAACGCGAGCGCCCACCGCTTGTCGGTGGAGGCACGCTGGTTCGAAGTCAAGCTGCCGGCCTATGACCGCGGTGCCAGCGAGTTAGTTCGCGCGCAGCTCAAAGGCCTGCTTCGAGTTGGGGCGGTGCAAGCGGACTTGGTCGAAACCCTTTCGAAGCGCATCCGGCTTGGCATTGAAGCGCCTGCGCGTCAAAGTGAGCTGGCGCATCAAATCAATATCAGCGAGCGCACCTTGCGCCGTCGCCTCGGTCAACAGTCCACCAGCTTTACCGAGTTGCGCGACGAGGCTCGTTTCGAGCGCGCCCGGGATCTGCTGAAACACTCGGCCAAGCCCATCCAGGAAATTGCTGATTTGGTGGGCTATGCGGACGCTAGAGCCTTCCGTCGCGCCTTCAAACGTTGGACCGGCATGCTGCCCACGGCTTACCGTTCGGCTTAGCTGCTAGGGCTAGGAGTCTGTCGGGCTTTACCCCAACCGGGAAGTAGGAGCAGCCCGGACAATTGAGCATCCCAGCCGCTGATATGAGCACCGATGAGTCGCTTCGTTTGTGTAGACCGGGAGACCTCCTACTTATTGCCTCCGTCGGTCGATGAGTGGGTGCCCAAGAATCATTTGGCACGCTTTGTTGTCGCAGAGACAAGAATGTATGGGCACCGTGCTGGCGCCCACTCTGCGCACTCGAACGACAGGAACTGGCCTGGAACGTGAGGCCGCAACATCACCAGTGAGCCGACGTTGACCAAAACGGTCGGCAAATCGAACGTCAGCTATGCGGCGCCTGTTCGAACTGTCGGCTTGGAGCAGGCCCGGACATTTCGAGGTCACTGCCCGCGTAGCAACTCTGTGCCCAAAGCAGAAGTTCGTAAAGCCCATCGAGTAACCATTGCTTCGCAGGCCTTCACTTACTGCAGGGGATCAGATACATCCTATTCAGATAACCGAATATTCCTCAACTTCGACCAGGCAACCGATAGGCTCAGGCTGGTGCCTGTGCATCCCAGCACCCTCGAAGCGCTGCGTCGATATCGCCTGCGGCGCGACTTGGCGGGCGACTCCTGCCTCGACGACACTGCGTTCTTCGTCGGCAGCCGGGGTCGACGGCATGGCCTGCCACTGGGTGACCGCCAGGTGCATCGCGTCTTCGGTGAACTGCGACGGCATCCGTGTGCCCAGCTCCGACAGCGGCAAGGGACCGGAGCGGGCCAGCTCGGTCAACAGATGGCACTGAGTGTTGGTCGTGCGGCAGCAGTCGGCGACGACGCGTTGCGCCCTCGTGTACAGGCGCGCCACCTCGCGCAGGAGGGCGCTGGACTGATCGGGGAGCGTATTCATGTGGTTGATGGCGCCTGCTCTCAGTGAGAAGCTCGACCTGCTCGGATGGAGGTGGGCCGATGGGACGCTCTCATCACAAGGTTACATGGACGGCTTATCCTGCATGCTGCAACGGCACTTCAACTGCTCGGCCGTCGCGCTCTGGCGCATTCATGGTGTGAATGGCGAGCGGAAGATGGCCTGCCTGGGGCGATATCGGGCAAGCGGCGAGAGCTTGCCGTGCCGCGCCGTCTTGTCCGAGGCTCGACTCAGCAGCTACTTTGCCGCACTCGACGATCGGGGTGTGTACGTGTGTGTCGACACAGGCAAAGCTCGAGACTTCGTTACCGCAGATGATCCGCGACGTCGGCCCGATCCTCCGCGGGCATTCGTGGATGCGCTCGTTTCGATCAATGGCCGCCCTTTTGGCATGCTGACCTGTTACCAGGAAACCGGCCTACGCCACTGGGCTGTTGATGAGGTGACGAAACTCCGGAGACTGGGAGCTAGAGTGGCGTCTCACTTGTCACGCATGACGCCAACCGTATTCGGCGTCGATTGCCAGACGCACGCAAACCGACTCGAAAGTTAAGTGGCTTTGCCGGCTCGAAGTTGGATCATTTCGCTCAGCCCAGACTTGCCTCAAAGTGTCATTGGCGAACGGCCGATTATGGCTAAGAGCGACGGCCGCATCATCGCCAGCGACCTGCCGTTGGCTAAAACGGTCGGCGAACAGAATGTCAGCTATGCGGCGCTTGTTCAAACTGTCGGCTTAGCGCAGGCCGGGACATTTCGAGGGCACTGCCTGCTTGGCAACTCCGTGCCCAAAGGCGAAGTTCAGCCCCATGGTTGACGGGCGCTACTGCAGCAGCTACGGTCTGGTGGTCGAGAGCAGGACTCACGCTGGCCGGCCACTCAGCACTCACTGATCCGCCCCTGAGTTGGCTGCATCAGTGTCCGGTCCCGGGTGAGCTGCGGTCATCCAAGCAGGAAGCTCACCCGGTCCGTATTAAGCGCCATCAAATGTCTGTTGCTCCAACCGTCGAATAGACGCTGTTTGCCTAAAACCTACATAACTTAATATTTCGTCGGCTTTGCAGCGTTGTGCGCATCAGCACAGAGTTGAGTTCTACGCATTGGCAGAGGTTCTTGGCGCGCATTGAAGCCGGGTGCAGGCATGCGCTTGCAACCCGCAAGCTATCGATTGCACAAGCCGGCACTAATTTTTCAGTTTCGGGTCCAAGGCGTCCCTCAGCCCGTCACCGAGCAGATTGAAGGCAAGCACGGTCAAGAAAATCGCGATGCTGGGGATGATCGCGATATGCGGCGCGTTGACCATGTCGGAGCGCGCCTCGTTGAGCATGGCGCCCCATTCCGGCGTGGGCGGCTGCGCACCCATACCGAGAAAGGACAGGCTGGCCGCCGTGATGATGGAGGTGCCAATGCGCATCGTGAAGAACACCACCACGGTCGACACCGTGCCCGGCAAGATGTGGCGGGTGATGATGGTCCAGTCGGAGGCGCCGATGCTGCGTGCCGCTTCGATATAGGTCAGATGCTTGAGCGCCAGGGTGTTGCCGCGCACCAGACGGGCGAAGGTGGGGATAGAGAAGGCGGCCACCGCAATGATCACATTGCCCATGCCGCCGCCCAGAATTGCAACGATGCCGATCGCCAGCAAGATGCCCGGAAAGGCCAGCAGCACATCGCAAAAACGCATGATGATGCGCTCCCACCAGCCCTCGTAGTAGCCCGCCAGCAAGCCCAGCGTGGTGCCTATCAGTGAGCCCACCGCGACCGAAATCAGGCCGGCTGCCAGCGATACGCGTGCGCCCATCACGATGCGACTGAAGATGTCGCGGCCCAGCGCATCGACGCCGAACCAATGCTCGGCTGAGGGCAAGGCGTTAATGCGCTCGTAGTCGAAGAAGTCCTCCGCATCGAAGGGCACGATCCAGGGCGCGGCCACAGCCATCAGGCACAGGGCCACGACAAAGGCCAGCGCAGCCAGTGCTACATGCTGGGCTTTGAATTTGCGCCAGAACTCGGCGGCCGGCGTGCGGACTTTGGAATTTGAGACGCTCATATCACTAGGACTTTCGCAAAATTGATCCAGCTAGACATGACGCCGCAGACAGTACGCCTGTACGGCAAGGCTTCGGCCCGACGCTGGGGCGGTTTTTCGTAAGTCCACATCACTTGTAGCGGATGGTCGGGTTGATGACGCCGTAGAGCACATCAACCAATAAATTGATCAGAATGAATTGCAGCGAGAACAGCAAGACCTCCGCCTGAATAATGGGGTAGTCACGCATTTCGACGGCATCCACCAGCAGCCGGCCCATGCCCGGCCAGTTGAAGACCTTCTCCACCACGATGGAGCCGCCGAGCAAGAAGCCGAACTGCAAGCCCATCATCGTGACGACGGGAATCAGCGCATTGCGCAGCCCATGTTTGAGTACCACGCCGGCCTCCGACACGCCCTTGGCGCGCGCCGTACGGATGTAGTCCTCGTGCAGCACGTCCACAAAGGACGAGCGGGTGAAGCGCGCCATCACGGCCGCCACGCCCGCGCCCAGGGTCAGCGAGGGCAGCACGTAATGCCGCCAGCTGTCGGCGCCCACCGTAGGCAGCCAACCCAACTCGACCGCAAACACCATGATCAGCAACAGGCCCAGCGCAAACGAAGGGAAGGAAATGCCCGACACCGCCAGCGTCATGCCCAAACGGTCTTGCCAGCGATTGCGCTTGACGGCTGCGATCACGCCGATGACCAGGCCAATCAGGACCGACCAAGCCATCGCCGCCAAGGTCAGCTTCAGGGTGTAGGGGAAGCGCTCGGCAATCTCGTCCATCACCGGCCGCTTGCTCCGCATGGAATGGCCAAAGTCGCCGCGCACGGCGCCCGCCACGAAGCGCCCAAATTGCTCATACAAGGGCCGATCCAGCCCCAGATCGCGGCGCACCAACTCAACCGTCTCGGCGTCGGCTTCGCTGCCGGCGGCCAACCGGGCGGGGTCGCCGGGCAGCAGATGAACAAAGAAGAAGACCAGCACCGCGACGATGGCCAGCGTGGGCAGCAGGCCCAGCAAGCGTTTTAAAACATACTGCAACATGGCATTCCTAGTGAAGGCTTTGGCTTGAGGCTTATTGCGCCAACTCGACCTGCTCGAAGAAGAAGGAGTTGTCAGGCATTTGGTAGACGCCCTTCAAGCTCTTGGCCTTGGCGTAGGCCACTTTGCGTGTGACCAGGAAGGCCCAGGGCGCTTCCTTGTGGATGATTTCCTGCGCGCGGCCATAGGCGCGGGTCTTCTTTTCGCGCTCCGAGGTGCCGAGCGCTTCTTGCAGCAGGTCATCGACTTCAGCATTGCTGTAGTAGGCGAAGTTGAGCAATTTCGGCGGCAGCGACTCGGTCGCGAAGAGTGGGCGCAAGGCCCAGTCGGCTTCGCCGGTCGAGGATGACCAGCCGCCGAAGTAAAGCCTTACGCCGGCGTCTTCGGGCTTTTGCACGTTTTCGAGCTGCTGTACTCGCTGGCCGGTTTCAAGCAGGGTGATCTTGGCCTTGATGCCAACCTGGGCGAGCTGCTGCTGCAGGAACTGGCTGGCTTTTTGTGCCACGCTATTGTTGGGAGCCCACAGCTCGGTCTCAAAGCCATTGGGCAGGCCGGCGGCCTTCAGCAGTTCACGTGCCTTGGCCGGGTTGTAGTCATAACGACCAACATCGGCGGCGAAGTCAACGCCCATAGGTACCGGACCCTGGGCCGGCGTGCCGAAGCCCGAATACACCACCTTGATGAAGGCCGGCTTGTTGATGGCGTAGTTGATCGCGTGGCGCACGCGCACGTCGTTGAAGGGCTTCCTTTGCACATTCATGGACAGATACTGCGCAAAGATGCCGGGCCCACTGATCATGTCCAGCTTGGGGTTGCGGGCCAGGTTCTCGGCCTGCTCAAAAGGCACCGGCGCGGTGAAATGCGCCTCGCCGGCTTGCAGCATGGCGGTGCGGGTATTGCTGTCGGTGACCGGGCGCCAGATGATGGCGTCGACCTTGGGTAGGCCGGCCTGCCAGTACTTGTCGAACTTGACCACCTTGACATAGTCGGGCTGCTTCCATTCGACGAACTTGAAGGGGCCGGTGCCGACCGGGTTCATGCCGATCTGCTTGCCATATTTGGCCAGCGCGGCGGGCGAGATCATCACCGCCGAGGGGTGGGCCAACTGGTTGATAAAAGCCGAGAACGGGCGCTTCAGCGTGACGCGCACGGTGGCGTCGTCGATGACCGTGGTGCTGTCGATATTGCTAAACAGGTTGTAGCGCTTGAGCTTGTTCTCGGGGTTGCTGACGCGGTCCAACACGGCCTTCACGGCGGCTGCGTTGAAGTCGCTGCCGTCGTGGAACTTGATGCCTTTTTTCAGCTTGAAGGTGTAGATCAGGCCGGCCTTGCTGGTCTCGTAGCTGTCCGCCAGTTGCGGCTTTACCTTGAGGTCTTTGTCAAAGGTGTAGAGCCCTTGGTAGAAGGACTTGCAGACCGACAGGTCCAGGGTCAGATTGGTGTCGTAGGGGTCGAGCGAAGCAAAAGTGTTTTCGACCGCAAAAATGGCGGTCTTGTCCTCTGCGTGTGCGGCCGTCGTGACGGCCAGATTAAGCGCAGCAATCAGCGCAACAGTCAGGGCACCAGCGCTAGCCACATTCGGCACCGCAGCGAGGGCCTGCTTGATCAGCTTGAGTTTCATAGCGTTCTCCTTGGAAAATTAAACAGTGGGGCGCAGGCCAACATCGTGGCGAGCGACAAAGTGCAGCGGCCCGACTTCGACCAGCGGCGCGTGTTCGGGCAGGTCGTTCAGCGCGCGCAGCGGGCTGGCGATCTCGCCGCTGAGCAAGGCGCTGCGGGCACGGCGTCTGCTCGGGTCGGCCACCGGCACCGCCGCCATCAAGCGTTTGGTGTAGTCATGCTGCGGGTTTTCGAACACGCTGCGGCGCGGGCCGATCTCGACGATCTGACCCAGATACATCACCGCCACCCGGTGCGCCACGCGCTCGACCACCGCCATATCGTGCGAGATGAACAGATAGGACAGACCCAACTCGGCCTGCAACTCCAGCATCAGGTTGACGATCTGCGCGCGCACCGACACGTCCAGCGCCGATACCGCCTCGTCGGCCACGATCAGTTTGGGGTTCAGCGCCAAGGCCCGCGCGATCGCCAGCCGCTGCCGCTGGCCGCCGGAAAACTCATGCGGATAGCGATTGGCTGCATCGGCCGGCAGGCCGACTCGCTGCAGCAGCCACTGCACGCGCGCCTCGACCTCCGCCCGGTTGCCGATCTTGTGGATGTAGAGCGGCTCGGCGATCGAGAAGCCAACCGTCAGGCGCGGGTCCAGCGAGGCATAGGGGTCTTGGAAGATCATCTGAATGTCACGCCGCAGCGGCTGCATGGCCGCGCGTGAGAGCCGTGCCAGGTCTTGCCCCTGGAACAGGATCTGCCCTTCGTTGGCGTCCACCAGACGCAGCAGCGAGCGGCCGGTGGTCGACTTGCCGCAGCCCGACTCGCCCACCAAGGCCAGCGTTTCCCCGGCGCGCAGCTCGAAGCTGACCTGCTCCACCGCATGCACGCGATGCGTGACCCGGTTCAGCAGCCCTTGGCGGATATTGAAGCGGGTGCTCAAGCCCTGTACTTTCAGCAGCACATCACCGGGCGGGCGGTCTTGCACGCGGACCGCAGTCATGTCTTCATCGCTCGCGTTCATCAAGGCAAAGCTGGCCGGCGCGTCGCTGCCCGCCATTGCACCCAGCCTCGGCACGGCGGCCAGCAGCGCGCGGGTATAGCGGTGGCGAGGGGATTTGAACAAGGGCAGCGTCTTGCCCGTTTCGACCAGCTCGCCGCGCAGCATCACCGCGACGCGGTCGGCGCATTCGGCCACCACACCCATATCGTGAGTGATCAACATCACGCCCATCTGCAAGTCTTCTTGCAGGCTGCGTATCAGCTGCAAGATCTGCGCCTGAATCGTCACGTCCAGCGCCGTGGTTGGCTCGTCCGCGATCAAGAGGCTGGGCTTGCAGGCCAAAGCCATCGCAATCATCACGCGCTGGCGCATGCCACCAGAGAGCTGGTGCGGGTGGCGGCCAATCACCTGGCGCGCCGCCGGTATGCGCACCATCTCCAGCAAGCGCAGCGCCTCGGCCATGGCGGCCGGCTTGCTCTTGCGCTGATGGATGCGGATGGATTCGGCAATCTGCTCGCCGACCGTGAAGACCGGATTCAGCGAGGTCATCGGCTCTTGAAAGATCATCGCGATATCAGCGCCGCGAATCTTCCTCATGCTGGCTTCGTCAGCCTGCGCCAAGTCCAGCTGATCACCGCCGCGAGCGCATAACTTGATCGATCCGGCCACAATCTGCCCGCCCCCTTGCTCGACCAAACGCATGATGGCCAGCGAGGACACCGACTTGCCGGACCCCGACTCTCCGACGATGGCCAGGGTCTCGCCGGCGGCGACTTGAAAAGACACCTCGCGCACCACATCGATGGGCCCGCCCTCGGTCTTGAAGCGCACCGTCAGGCCGCTAACGTCCAAAATAGGCGCGCTCATGCGGCCGTCCCATCTTCATCGGCGTAGATCGCCACCACCGGCAGCTCGCCGACGCGGGCATAGCCACGGTACATGCCCTCGGTGTTGAAGGGCATGCTGACATCGCCATTGGCGGCCACGGCGATCAAGCCGCCGCTGCCGCCCAAGCTGGGCAGGGTCTGCATCACCACGCGCTCGGCCGCGGCTTGTACCGGCAGGCCTTGATAGGCCATCAGCGCGGAGACATCAAATGCCGCGCAGCTGCGCATGAAGGCCTCGCCGGTGCCGGTGCAGGAGATCGCCACCGTCGCATCGTTGGCGTAGCAGCCGGCGCCAATCAGCGGAGAGTCGCCGACACGGCCGGGCTGTTTATTGGTCATGCCGCCGGTGGAGGTGGCGGCGGCCAAGTGGCCGGCTGCGTCCAGTGCCACTGCACCGACGGTGCCAAACTTGGTCTGCTCGTCGATCGGGCCCTGCGTGGCTAAAGCGCTCTGCCCGTCGTGGTCCAGCAAGGCGCCGGACTGCGCTGCCTGCGCCGCCTCCAGCTGCGCCAAGCGCTGCGGCGTGCCAAACCAATGTGGTGGCATTTGCTCCAAACCGTGCTCGGCGGCAAAAGCGTCGGCGGCCGCGCCAATCAGCATCACATGCTCGCTGTGGCGCAGCATGGCCTGAGCGGCCAGCACAGGGTTGCGGGTGGCGGCCAGGCCGGCCACGGCGCCGGCGCGCAAGCTGCTGCCCTCCATCACGCAAGCGTCCATCTCATGGGTGGCTGCGGCGGTGTAGACGGCACCCTTGCCGGCATTGAAGAGCGGGCATTCCTCCAACTGGCGCACCGCCTCCACCACCACATCCAGGGCCGCTGCACCGGCGGCCAAACGGGCCTGGCCGGCCAGAAGCACGGCCTGCAGGGCGTTCACATACTCGGCTTGCATGGCGGCACTCATGCTGCTGCGTAGCAAGGTGCCGGCGCCACCGTGGATGGCCAGTACGGCGGTGGCGGGCGGGCGCGCAACCGAGGCGCGGGGGGTATTGCTTGCGGGGGCCGGATTCATGGGTGCTGAGATCATTGGAGCGACTGCTTCGGTTTGCCTGATTGTGAAAATTGGTTTTCATTTTCTCTTAAATTTGGAAATCATTATTTCACAACCGACCCCGACTTGTCTCCGCACAAACCCGCCTTGCAGAGCGCCTGTGCAGCTGCCGTGCAAACCCTGATATGAAAATTTGTTTTCACGAAATACAGTTAATGAACACAAATAGTCAATCGCGGGCCAGCCGGCTTGCATCACCTCAGCAGGAGAGCGGCAGCATGAAATATGAGATCGATTCAGCAGGCGCGCCCGCGTTTGTTCAGGCAGCAGACCGGGGCTCCAAGCCTGGCCGGCGGGCCATCTTGGGCGCGCTGGTTCTGGCGCCTATCTTGGCGCTGTCGCTCGGCAGTGCCGGCGCCCAAGCACAGACCAGTCTGGCGCAGAGCTGGGCCTTCAATGACCCCGCCAATACGGCGCTTAATGCCAGCGCCAACAGCGTCAGCGCCGTCAATGGCGGCTCGCAGTGGACCGCGGGCATCGCGCAGACCTTGACCGACGGCGCCGGCAATCTGCGCTTCGGCTACAACAGCAGCAGCACGGCGAATAGCTATGCGCCGATCAACACCCCGACGGCCAATGTGGGCGGCGTCTATGCCGCCAGCATTGTCATCAAGGCCTGGGACATCAAGAACGGCGCTGACAGCGGCAGCACGCGGCCGATTTTCAACTTCAGCTTTCGCAGCGCCGCGTCGACCAGCAGCTCCATCGTCGCGCAGGCCATCTTCACCGCCACGCCCGCAGGCGTCGTGCTGACGGTACGCGATACCTCGGCCAATATCTACCCCATCGCGACGCTGCCTTCCAAGCTGCCGGGGCCGCTGAGCCTGACGCTCAAGGTCGATAAATCGCCGGCCATCAAGACCTACACCCTGAGCTATGCGATTGACGTGCCCGGCGGCGAGGCCTTCTCGCAGACCGGCCCGCTCGATGCGGGCGGCAATGCCCGCGTCATCACGCACCTAAGCCTGGGCCTGAGCGGCAACTTCCCCAATGGCGGCAGCAATCAGGCGCCGTTGGTGGACCGCATCGAAGTGTCCACGAGCCCCGCGCCGCTGGTGACGACCGGTCCGCCGGCCGATGGCCGACCCGGCATGCCGTCCAATTTACTCACTTACTTCGACGGCCAGCGCATGCAGTCCAACAAGCCGCCCGTCGGCGGGCCGGCCCTGCTCTTGATGGGCGGTGGTGCCGAGGTCAACACGGCCTTTACTCAGCGCGCCTATCCCATCGTCAATGGCGGCGATATCGTGGTGCTGCGCATCAGCGGCAGCAATGGCTACCAACCCTATTTCTTCACCAATCTGGTGGCCGAGTTGCCGGCGGACTTGCAGGCCGGCTTGAAGCCCAATTCGGTCGAGACCTTGATTGTTGACGCCCGTGACAAGGCCAATAGCGCCTATGTGGCCAACGCGGTGGCCAAGGCAAACATGATCTGGATCGCGGGTGGCGATCAGTCGCCCTATATCGAGAACTGGCGTGATACCGAATTGTCCCGTGCGGTCAAAGCGGCCTATTTGCGCGGCGCCGTCATCGGCGGCACCTCGGCCGGTATGGTGGTGGCCACCGAGTGGATGTATGACCCGGGCGCCCTGTCAGCGGTCACCAGCCCCGAGGCCGTGGCCGACCCTTACCGGCCCAGCATGATTCTCTCCGCGACCAAGCTGTTTGACCTGCCGCTGGGTTTCAATATCTTGGCCGAGCCGCATTTCCAAGACCGTGACCGCATGGGGCGCACGCTGGCCTTCATGGCGCGGCTGCGCAAAGACGCCCGTACCTCGCTGATCTACGGTGTAGCCCTAGATGAGCGCACCTCTTTGTTCATCGACAAGAACAGTATCGGCAGCTTTCAACGCGCGCCCTTCCTGGCGGGCAAGGCGCTTGGCGACGGCTACATCCTGCGCGAGGACGGGCGCAAGACCAGCCTGACCCAAGTGGGCGCTGGCCTGCCGCTGATCTACCGCAATGCGCTGAAGGTCAAGCTCAGCCCCGGCCAGAGCTTTGACTTTGCGCGCGGCACCTCGACCCAAACCGCCACGCCGATCAGCGTTGAAGGCGCAGTCCCCGTCAACCCCTATTGAACAGGCATTCAACCAGCCATCATGAACAACAAAGTCAACCAACTACTCGCGGCCCTGGGCCTCTTGGCGGCATTCGCCGTCGCACCGCTCGCACAGGCCGGCAGCCTGGTGGCCGACTGGCAATTCGCGGACGCGGCCGGCACGAGCTTGAATGCCAGCGCAAACACCGGCGCAGGTGTGGGCAGCAACTGGGGCTTGAACTTGACGGGCTCCAGCAGCAACGGCAGCGGCCAGTTCCGCATCGCCAACGACGGCAAGGGAGGCTCCGGCACCCGCTCGGCCTACGCCGACCTGCTGCCCGATTTTGCTGAGTTCAGCAGTGGCACGCTGAGCTTGTTCACCAGTTTTGCGGCCTGGAGCCCAGCGGGCACGGCGGCCAATGCGCCCAGCTTTACGCTTGGATTCATAGAGGGCAATGATTTCAGCACCGCGCAGTTCACGCTGTCGGCGCTGGCCAGCGGCTTCGGCCTGCGCGGCGCGGTCGATGCCTACGGCGGCGGTGCCAATCTGCTGCAAACCTGGCAGTCCAGCGGCGCCTTCCAGCCTTTGACGGTGCGCCTGGATGTAAATCTGGATCTGCTGGACTACAGCCTGGCGGTGGACAGCGGCAACGGCTACACCTCTTTGGGCCATGCGGCCATTGACCCGGCGACCTTTGCCATCAATTCGCTGCGGCTCAGCGTTGACGGCGACTTCAGCGCCAATGCCTTGTTGATCGAGCGCATCTGGGTCGAAAGCGCGCCCACCAGCGCGGTGCCGGAACCGTCCGCTTTGTGGCTCAGCTTGTTGGGCTTGCTGCTGATGCTGGCGCTCAGTTCGCGCCGGCGCGCAATGTACGGAGCGGCTGGCCGGTGAAGCGCGGGGCCTTGCAAGGACTGCTCGCAATTTCGGGCTTGCTGGTGGCGGCGGGTGTGCAGGCGCAGACTACTCCTGTCAGCAACTTCATCATTGGCGGCGGCATGCGCCATTGCAGCAGCTTCAACGGTGTGGAGCAAGGCAGCTATTGCAGCCAGACTTGGGGCCAGATCGTGGCCCGGGACCCGGCTTTTGCGCAGCTGAGCATGGCTCAGATCTTGTTCGAACGCATGGTCGCCAGCCCGAGCTTCAGCTACCGCATCGACGCGGCGGGCATCCAGGCGCTGAAGGCCCTGCCGCCCGCCCTGTTGGCAGGCGGCATTAAAGCGACGTTAATTGCCAATCTGAGCGTATCTGCGGCCAAGAGCGG
>CAUPEV010000020.1:0-43068 GCA_963510335.1 uncultured Roseateles sp. | reverse complement strand
CCCCGAGGCGCTTGACGCGCCTCCCCCGTGATTTGAAAAGGACAGGGGGGCGAGCCCGATGGCCCCGCAAATCCGGTTCAATTGGCTCCCCAGGAGGAATGCCCTGGCGTTGCCAGGCATGTCAGACATACGAACAGATTGCGGAGAACGAACATGGCATTGGTAGAAGTCAAGGTTCCCGATATTGGGGACGTCAAGGATGTGGCCGTCATTGAGTTGATGGTCAAGGTGGGCGACACTGTCGCGCTCGAGCAAAGCCTGATCACCGTCGAGAGCGATAAAGCCTCGATGGAGATCCCCAGTTCGGCGGCCGGCGTCGTCAAGGAAATCAAGATCGCGATCGGCGACAAGGTCAACGAAGGCAGCTTGGTGCTTTTGCTGGAGACTGCCGGCGAAGCGGCTGCGCCAGCATCGGCTCCGGCTGCTGCACCTGTTGCACCTGCTGCGGCCGCTGCACCGGTCGCCGCGCCTGTGGCAGCCGTAGCTGCTGCTGCCCCCGCAGCCAGCGCGCTGGTCGAGGTCTTTGTGCCCGATATCGGCGACTTCGAGTCGGTCGCGGTGATCGAGGTGTTTGTCAAAGTCGGCGACACCATCAAAGTCGAGCAAAGCCTGATCACCGTCGAGAGCGACAAGGCCTCGATGGAGATCCCGTCCTCGCACGCCGGCGTGATCAAGGACTTGAAGGTCAAGCTGGGCGACAAGGTCGCCAAGGGCTCGCTGCTGGCCATCGTGGAAGTGAAGAGCAGTGCTGTTGCAGCACCGGCTGCCGCTGCTGCTCCGGCTGCCGCAGCTGTGGCCGCCGCCCCTGCCGTAGCCGCTGCTGCTGCCGTCGCTCCCGCAGCAGCCGTGGCCTTGCCCGCCGCTGTGCCTGCTCATGATCCGACCGCGCTCAAGACCAAGCTGCCACACGCCTCACCCAGTATTCGCCGTCAGGCGCGCGAGTTAGGTGTGCCGCTGGACGAGGTCAAGGGCAGTGGCCCGCATGGCCGTATCCAGGAAATCGACTTGCAAGGTTTTGTGAAGTCGGTGATGGCCGGCGCCGTGCAGACGCTGGCGCAAAAGGCCTCGGCGCCTGCAGCTTCCTCGTCCTCGGGCGGTGGTGGCGCCTTCCCCGGTCTGCTGGCCTGGCCCAAGGTGGACTTCGAGAAGTTCGGCGCGATTGAGCGCAAGGACATGTCGCGCATCAAGAAGATCAGCGGTGCCAATCTGCATCGTAACTGGGTCGTGATCCCGCATGTCACCAACCATGACGATGCCGACATCACCGAGCTCGAAGCCTTCCGCGTGCAGACCAACAAGGAAAACGAGAAGAACCCGGCGGCCGTCAAGGTGACGATGCTGGCCTTCATGATCAAGGCGGCGGTGGCTGCCTTGAAGAAGTTCCCCGAGTTCAATGCTTCGCTGGAAGGCGAGGGCGACGCGCAAAAGCTGGTGCTCAAAAAGTACTTCCACATCGGCTTCGCAGCTGACACGCCGAATGGCCTGGTCGTGCCGGTGATCAAGGATGCCGACAAGAAGGGCATTTTCGAGATCAGCCAGGAGATGGGCGAGCTGGCTAAGAAGGCGCGCGACGGCAAATTGGGTCCGGCCGAGATGAGCGGCGGCTGCTTCACGATCTCGTCCTTGGGCGGCATCGGTGGGCGCTACTTCACGCCCATCATCAATGCGCCCGAGGTGGCCATCATGGGTGTGTGCAAGAGCCAGATCGAGCCAAAGTGGGACGGCAAGGCTTTCCAACCGCGCTTGATGTTGCCTTTGAGCCTGAGCTGGGATCACCGCGTCATCGACGGCGCGGCTGCGGCTCGCTTCAATGTTTACTTTGCATCCTTGCTGGCGGACTTCCGTCGCATCGTGCTCTGATCGGGGTTGACTATGGCAATCATCAACGTAACGGTCCCCGACATCGGTGACTTCAAGGACGTGGCCATCATCGAGTTGCTGGTCAAACCCGGCGACACGGTGGCCAAGGAGCAGAGCCTGATCACCGTCGAGAGCGACAAGGCCTCGATGGAGATCCCGTCTTCGCATGCCGGCGTGGTCAAAGAACTCAAGGTGTCTTTGGGTGACAAGATCAACCAGGGCACTTTGCTTTTGACGCTGGAAAGCGCCGAAGCTGCGGCTGCGGCTCCTGCCGCCCCGGCAGCAGCAGCGGCAGCACCTGCCCCCGCTGCTGCGCCGGTGGTCGCACCGACCGCCGCCGCTGCTTATGCTGGCAGCGCCGACCTCAGCTGCGATCTGCTGGTGCTGGGCGCCGGGCCCGGCGGCTATTCGGCCGCTTTCCGCGCCGCCGATCTGGGATTGAAGGTCATTGTGGTTGAGCGTTATGCGGCGCTCGGCGGCGTCTGCCTGAATGTCGGCTGCATCCCGTCCAAGGCGCTGCTGCATGTGGCGGCGGTGATGGACGAGGTCTCGCATCTGGGTGACCTGGGTGTCGAGTTCGGCGCCCCGACCATCAGTGTGGACAAGCTGCGTGGCCACAAGGAAAAGGTCATTAGCAAACTGACCGGTGGCCTGGCTGCGATGGCCAAGATGCGCAAGGTCACGGTCGTGCGTGGCTATGGCGCCTTCATCGATGCCAATCATGTCGAGGTCGAAGAAACTGCCGGCGACGCGCAAGCCAAGACCGGCGCCAAGAAGACCATCCACTTCAGCCAGGCCATCATCGCGGCCGGCTCGCAAGCGGTGCGTCTGCCTTTCTTGCCGCAAGACTCCGCAATAGTCGACTCGACCGGTGCGCTTGAATTGAAGGGTACGCCTAAGAAGATGTTGATCATCGGCGGCGGCATCATCGGCCTGGAAATGGGCACGGTTTATTCGACGCTGGGCGCTCGCCTGGACGTGGTCGAGATGCTCGACGGTCTGATGCAAGGCGCCGACCGCGACCTCGTCAAGGTCTGGCAAAAGCTCAACGCCAAGCGCTTCGACAACATCATGTTGAAGACCAAGACGGTCGGCGCCGAGGCCACGCCCGAGGGCATCAAGGTCCAGTTCGAGACGCTGGACGGTGTCAAGAGCGAGGGCCTGTACGACCTGGTCTTGCAAGCCGTGGGCCGCACGCCGAACGGCAAGAAGGTTGCGGCCGAGAAGGCCGGCGTCGCCGTCACCGATCGCGGCTTCATCAATGTCGATGTGCAGATGCGCACCAATGTGCCGCATATCTTCGCCATCGGCGATGTGGTCGGCCAGCCGATGTTGGCCCACAAAGCGGTGCACGAGGCCCATGTTGCGGCCGAAGTCGCAGCCGGCGTGCAGCTGGGTGACGCGAACTTGGCCAAGAGCCAGTTCGATGCCCGCGTGATCCCGAGTGTTGCGTATACCGACCCCGAAGTGGCATGGGTTGGTCTGACTGAGGACCAGGCCAAGGCGCAAGGCATCAAGGTTAAGAAGGGCCTGTTCCCCTGGACGGCGTCGGGCCGTGCAATCGCCAATGGCCGCGATGAAGGCTTCACCAAGCTGCTGTTTGATGATTCGCCGGAAGCTCATGGCCACGGCAAGATCCTCGGCGGCGGTATTGTCGGCACGCATGCCGGCGACATGATCGGCGAGATCGCTCTGGCAATCGAGATGGGCGCCAACGCGGTCGACATCGGCAAGACCATTCACCCGCATCCGACACTGGGTGAGTCGATCGGCATGGCGGCCGAAGTCGCGCATGGCTCATGTACCGATTTGCCGCCGACGCGTAAGTAGACGGTTAGATAGATAGAAAGATAGGCGGGCGGTTTGCTTCGCTGTTTCAAGGGCCCGGCTCGGTGACGATCCGGGCTTTTTCTTTGAGGGGCCATTTTTTGACTTGTGATACGGCGGCTGACGAACGAGCCCGGCGCCGCAATGGCCTCAAGGTTCGCAAACCCTTGTCTGCGCGGCAGGATGCAGTTGGGCATAAGTTGCGTCAAAACGAATATGCTGCCCTTGCAGCCACTCGACTTGGGCCGGCCGCTTCAGGTAAGCAGTCAATTGCGGCACCACGGCCAAGTGCTTGGAGCGCTTGGACATCTGTATGAGCAGTCGGCCCTCAAGCAACTGGCCTGGTAGCAGGCGCAGTTGCCCTTCGCAACCCATGCTGCGGATCAGTTGCTGGCCGGCCAGTCGTGCCGTGATCACCGCGTCAAGTCGGCCCAGCGTGAGTTTTTGCAGATTGCGTGCTTCGCTGATGGCAATATCGAGCAGGGCATGCTGCGCCAGATAGTTGTCGAACTCCGACCCGAAGCTCACCCCGCGCCCCATGCCGATTCGCAAGCCCTTCAGGTCAGCCCAGGATTTGTAAACCAAGTTGCTGTCCCGGCGCACGATCAGCACCGCTTCGTTGTGCCCGACCGGGGGCTCCACCATCACCGCGTACTCGCGCCGCTTGTCGTTCGCAAAGGCACACAGGTTCACATCAACCTCACCGGTCTCGACCATCAGCTGGCACCGGGCCCACGGAACGGGTGGTTCTACCTTGAGCGTCAGCCCCACTGCAGAGAAAGCGCGGCGCGCCGCCTCAACGCAAACGCCGATCAGCTGCCCGTCATGATCCCAGCTCATGGGCGGCGCTGCCGGGTGGCCGCATGCCCGTACCACCGCTTGAGTCCCGGGGTTGTTCTCGGCCCAGGCGCTGGCGGTCAGGCACATCAGGAGGATAAACGAGCGAATGAGCATCGTGGGGCAGGGTACCACCTAGAGCAAGGTGTTTGGGGTGTGCAGGGCGCTGGGATCAAGACTTGATTCTGAATGCTCGCCGCCGACCGGCGATTCAACTCTGCCGCTTCTTCAGCATCAGCCTTTCCATCTTGCCGCCGCGCAAGGCCTGACCTTGCAGTGAAGCCGAGGCGGCGCCACCTCAGATGATTTGACCCAGCCTCAACTCGCCAGCCTTTTGCCGCTCGACCATTGACAATGAGCGCTTGAAGCTTTCTTGCTTGGTCACCAACCCTGCCGCCTCGAATGCGCCTTGATCTCATATCAGCCAACCATCTTGCCGTGTTTTCCTCGGGCGTCAGCACACGCCCTGGCGCGCTTTGCGCCTCGCTTGCCGCTGTTGAAGTGCCTGTTTGAGCTGGCCAAGCGCACAGGCCTGCTTGCTCGCTTTGCGCTGTTTTCGCTGTTTGCGGTTTTTTGGGCTTGCAATGCCCACGGCGTTGCGGCTGCCAGCCCCACCACCGAATTGCGCGTCGTCGTGCCCTCGCTGCCTACCAGCGCGGCGGCCTATTCGAATTTTTTCCCCTAACTGCTGCGCTTGGCGCTTGAGAAGACCAAAGCCAGCGACGGGCCCTACCGCATCGAGTATTTCAAAGGGCTGCTGAGCAGCCCTCGGCAGGTCTTGGAGTTGAAGAACAACAGTGGTTTGATTGATCTGATCTGGGATGGCAGCGACAAACAGCGCGAGGCCGACTTGCTACCGATCAGGATTTCGCTGTTGCGCCAGTTGAACGACTACCGGGTGTTTTTGATTCGAGCCGAGGATCAAGAGAAGTTTCACAAGCTGCGCAGCTTGGATGAGCTGCGCCAATTAAGAGCCGGTTCGGGCGTGAACTGGCCCTCGACCGCAGTGCTGCGAGCCAACGGCCTGCGTGGCGAGACCAGCACCGTCTACGAAAATCTGTTTGGCATGCTGGCGGCCAAGCGCTTCGATTACTTTCCGCGCGGGCTTCACGAGGCTTGGGTCGAGCAGCAAGCCCATGCCGACAAGGGCTTGGCGCTTGAGTCGTCGATCTTCTTGCACTATGAGGCGCCGGTCTATTTCTTTGTCAGTCGCGACCGCCCGGAATTGGCCGATCGTATCGAGCGAGGCCTGAATATCGCGCTCAAAGATGGCAGCTGCGAGGCCTTGTTTCAAAGCATTCCCAGCTTCAGGCATGGTCTGGCCGAGATCAAAGCCAATCAGCGCCGTGTTTTCGAATTGAAGCCACAGTAGCTTTGTTGACTTGTCTATGGCCCGTCGCTGCAGACGCCTAGTAAGGCGGCGACCGAGCCTCGATTCGAAGTCAGGTGAGACCAGCCCCGTCGTTTCAACCCTGCCGCTGCCGCAGCCTCTGCATCTCTCGCTCCATCATGCTGCCGCGCAAGTCCTGACCCTGCAACGAAGCCAAGGTGACGATGCCGTGAATGACCAGGCCCAAAGCCCAGCCCCACATTGGGAACGGGGTATAGCCAATATGCCAGCTTCGCTCGCTCAGCAGCCCCAGCAGATAAAAGCCCCCGTTGACGCAGCAGAACACCAGCAAATGGGTCAGAAAGCCCAGCTTGGCATCAACCCGCTTCTTGGCTTGGGCCTCCAAACTGCTGTTGCTGTCCTTGTCGCAGATGCTGCTGTCGTTGAGGTTTGCCATAACGTTCTCCTGGTTGGAATGGGTTGCGATGGCTGAACTTTGATCTGGCCGACCCGGCCGGCACAGGGCTTTGCGACGAAAGGCAAGCCAAAGGCGCGACCGGTCGCCTGCCGCGACAAGCGGTTCAGCTCTGCCTGACCAAGCTGGCGCAGTCGGCCACGCCAAAACGGTCTACCTGCACGCGGTAGCGCGCACCCAGCCGGTGTGCCTGCCATTGGGCCAGCGGCAGCCGGCAAGTCCAAACTTGGCCGCCATCGTTTTGCAGTTGCAACTCGTAAAAGGTCTCGCGCTTGCCGGCCCGCTCAGCGCCCAACTGGCCGGGGTCCATGCCATTGA
This sequence comes from uncultured Roseateles sp., assembly GCA_963510335.1. GTDB lineage: Bacteria > Pseudomonadota > Gammaproteobacteria > Burkholderiales > Burkholderiaceae_C > Paucibacter_A. Next base: position 36,421 of record CAUPEV010000020.1, on the reverse strand, counting down.
GTTTGGGCTCGGGCCACTGCGGCGGTGCCGGTGCCGCGCCCTCGGCCCTGGCCATGCGCATGGTGCGCCACTGTGGGCGGCTGAAGCGGCAATGCTCGGCCGGCTCAGGCCGCACACCGGCCGGGTCAAGCAGCAAGCGCCGGCTGATATTGCGTGCCTCGGCCGGAAGCTCGTCGCACCAACTCGATTCGCCTTCTTCCAGCAGTTTTTCGATCTCGATGTCCAGGCGCCAGGTTTTGCTGACCAGCTCTACTGCCATGCCGCTGGGCTTGAGCAGCAGCCACCAAAGCAGCGGGCTCAAGGTCAGCAGCAGGCACAGCCCGGCCATATACAGGCGGCCGCGAGTCGGTTTGCTGCTGATGAAATTGCTTGGGGGGGCTGCTGGCATCGCGCACTGATCAAGAACGAGTCGCGACTTTACCCATGAATGCTTGGTCCCTCCGGCGGGAATCGAACCCACATTTGCCGCTTAGGAGGCGGCCGTTCTATCCATTGAACTACGGAGAGTGGAATGGGCAGTGTAGCCGGTTTTACCTATGAGGCAATCACCTAGCGGTCACTCCGTATCACCCTAGTATCATCCCGCCACTGATACGCAGTTGATACGGTGGGTGATACGGTGGCAAGCATTCTCAAAGTCGGTGACAAGTGGCGGGCATTGATCCGCCGAAAAGGCCACGCCGCGCAGTGTAAGACATTCGGAACCAAGGCCGCAGCCGAAGCTTGGGCGCGAAAGATCGAGGGCGCTATTGATGATGGCGTGGTGGCTGTATCACTTTCCGAGCTGACCGTATCACAGGTGATACAGGCATATCGAGACTTGCGCGAAGCAACCAGGCCCATACCTGACACCGGGAACGAGCATTACATGCTCAAGGCGCTAGATGGTGGGCTAGGCGACAAGCTGGCGGCAAAGCTCACGCCGGATGATCTGGTGGACTATGCCAAGGCCCGGCGCGACTCAGGCGCTGGCCCGTACACGATCAACATGGATTTATCCAAGCTCGGGACGGCCATGCGCTACGGCGGCGCATCGCTTAAGGTGGCGCTGCCTGATGCGGTCGGCGCGGCAAGGCCGACGCTTACCTATCTTCGGCTGATCGGTGGCGGCGGCAAGCGCGAGCGCAGGCCAACAGAGGACGAGTTCACCCGGATAGTTGACCACTTCGAGAAAGAACACGGCGAGCGCTTCCGTGATGCGGTCATCTTCTCGGCGCTGTCAGCCATGCGGCGCGGCGAGGTGACGGTGTTGCGCTGGGCTGATCTTGACGAGGCCACAAAGGTGGCTTCTGTGTGGCGCAAGCATCCGAAGAAGGGCAAGGTCTTGGAGCGCGTGCCTATCCTGCCTCCAGCCTGGGCGGTGTTGCAGATGCAGCCGCGTGACGATGAGCGCATATTCCCGTTCAGCGGCTCGACGCTATCCAAGTATTTCACCAACACATGCCGGGATTTATCCATCCCGGACTTGCACTTGCATGACTTGCGCCATGAGGGCGCGTCATCGCTGTTTGAGCAGGGGTACTCAATCGAGCAAGTCGCTCTTGTGACCGGGCACAAGAGCTGGAACATGCTTCGGCGCTATACCCAGCTCAAGCCGGATGAGTTCCACAAGCTCAAGCCGAAGCCCGCGCTTTAGACCGGCAGGCGTCAATGTAGGCGGCGGCGTCCCGGTAGTCTGCCCAGCGCTTCCCGCCTTCGATGTAGGTCGCCATCGCGCACCTGCCTGCACTGCATTGGTTGTTGAGGGCTGCGACTGTCTTCAGGCCGATCAACTCCGCAATCTGAAGCGCATTCAGGCGCGGCCCGTACCGCTCGAAGATGAAAGCCTGGGTGATTAGGCTTGATGGCCGTTCGGCTGTCGTGCTCATGGCTTCCCATCCTGTGATTCTGTTGGCGCATAAACGAGCTTGATGCAAGTCCACGGGTACTCAAGCGAGTAATCAAACCCCGGCCTGCCGAACGGATTCTTCTTGCTTGTGCTGTAGACGATTAGCGGACGGTTGCCGGGTATGTTTTCGGTGTTGTCCATGACGTGCATGTAAACAACCTTCGGCAGCAGCGCGGATAGCGGCGTTTTGCGTGGTCGGAATTTCGTGCCGATGCTCATGGCTTGTCGCCCCCTTGCTTCCCGATTTCATCGCGCACGATCCGGCGAACATCGGCTTCTGTTAGCTGCCGCAATGGCTGGCACCCTGGCGGCGGGTTTTGTACTGCGTCATTTGGCATCGGATTGGAGCGATAGGCCGCCCAGCATTTGCAAGTCAAGGCCCCGTACCCGGAGCCAATGTCGGGCATCGGCAAAAAACATCTTTGGCACTTGGTCATGGCTTCTCTCCTTTCGGCGCAGCGGCGAGCATGGCCTTATACACATCACCGTCTTCCCCGATTTCGTGAATCCACTTATTCATTGAGTCGTGAAATGCGTTCACCATTTCCGGGGTCGGCTCCACCGGCACACGCTGCCACCCGGCTTGCTCTTGCTGCACCTCCAGACGCAGGCGGGCAAGCTCTACCCCCATCATTTCGATGCCGGCTTTAATGCCTTCGTGAGCTTTCTGCGACCCGGCTGCCACCCCGCGCAAGTACTCTCGGTGCAGGGCTTCGGCATCTACCGACAGTTGCGCAAGCTCTGCCGCGTGTTCTGGGGCGATTGGAGCGCCTAGCGGGGCTTGCTCTTGCTGCACCAACATTGAGGCATGAAACCACTCAATCACATCACGGGCTAGTTCCGGGTATTCAAGGCCACCAAACACCGCCAGTGCTTCGGCCTTCATCTTGTCTGCGTCAATCATGGCTTGGCCTCCTTGGCTGCGTCGATTGCCGAAAAACGAGGGTGGGCGCGGTGGGGCCGCTCGGCGTTGTCTTGCTCAATCGCGCTCATGGCCCCGATAAGCGCTGCGCGAAGGTGCGGCGAGTTCCCGCCCCCGCCGCCGCCGTTGCAGAACTCAATGCTGACGAAAGTCTCCTTGCCGTCATAGACCTCCACGCAAACATCGTTATCGGTGTCAAGCGTGATGCGCAAATGGCCGCTAGGGCTCATGTCTTCCAGTCGCGCAACGTCTCGCGCCTTGGGCCATTTCAAGGCGGCTTTTTCAGGCTCTTGCTTCTCGGCTTCGTCATACATGCCCAAGCGCGATTGCTCTGCTGTGAGGGAGATTAGGGTTTGCTCGCGTTCGTGCTGGGCTAGGGCTTGGCGAGCTCTCGCAACCACCTTCGCGTCCATGCCGAAGTCATCGTGCGCCATGATTTCACGCAGCGCTTCGGCTAGCTTATCGGCGCTCATTTGGCGGCTCCTGTGATACCGTGGGCTGCTTCAGCGGCCCGGATTAGCTTCATCTGGCTCGGGTAATAGCCCGGCCCGCCGTTGTGCTTGGCTAGCAAATCAATTGCCTGCTGCTCTGTCAGCGGCTCTTGCGCAGCAGGTGATTGCGTGGACGCATGGCGGTGTCCAACCGCATACCCATTCAGCCGACCATCTTCATAGCCCTTTCGATATTCCGGCAACTGTTCAAGGTCGTATTGCTCAAGCAGAGTTCGGCCTATTGGCTCTGCCTGTGGTGCAGCAGGTGCTGGCTGCTGGGGCTTGGCAAACATTGGGTCTTTTTGTAGCCGCATTTGCATGCCGGTGAACGTCACAACAAGCGTTGAAATCAAGCACTCCGGCCCGCCGCCTTCACGCTGCCGGACGGTGTACGGGCAACGATCCAGAAGGAGGCTTACGTTTTCTTCCCACGTTCCGGGGCCATCCTTCGGCTCTGCCTGTACTGGTAGCGGCAGGGGTGCAGCAGCAGGCCACGGAATCGGCGGCGACCATCCGCGAGTCGCCATTACCGACACAGCTTCGTTAATCCGACGCAGCACCAACTCAGGACCGGCGCGAGTCATGATGGCCTCAGTCAGAGCGTGCAAGGCCGGGAATGCGTCGGGCATAGCCTTGACTTCCGGGACTGGCGCGTCAGGGAACAGCGCTATCCACCGCTCGATCATTGCGTCCGTGCCGCCAAGGCAAGCTGCCTGGATGACGTTGCGCAAGCGGTTGATTTCAGTCGCGTAGTCGTCAAGGCGTTGCTGTGGCGCCTGTGCGGGAATGGCTGCTGGCTCCAGTCCGTACCGGTCACGCATGTCTGCAGCTAGGGTCATGTGGCTGCTTTCGCATTCGTCGGCATACTTCTGCAGCGCGGCCTTGGCGTGCGGGTCGTGCGTTACGTCCAGCACGAAGTATTCGCAGCCGTGGTGCTTGCCCCCGGGTTGATCGCTGCAATCGGTACGGCGCACATCGAACTTGCGGTAGACGCCTTGGCCTTTGTTTGTCAGCTTGCTATCGCGCTCAGGCAGAGGCGGCAGAGTGTCTTTGTTCATGTTTTCAATCCCTGTTGCACCCGTTCCCGGGCCTGTTGTTCAAATGCAGCTTCCATCGCGGCGCGGCTTTCGCGGGCCTGCTGGCGAGGGTCTGCATGGCGCCATTTGGCGTCGATGGTGGCGCGGGCCTTTTGGCGTTGGTGTGGTTTCATGCTCAGCCGTTCAGGGAGTGCCTCGTGATGCCCGTGATGCCGTTAGGCAGCTTCGGGGTCTCGGGCGTTGTCTCGATGAATGCAGACTCCACGCCATTGGTCACACTCAGAAAATCGACTTCCACCCGCGCGGTATCAACCAAGGTCTTGCCGACTTCGTTGATCATCTTGGCCCGGTCAATGTCCATTGTGCCGGCCTTGAGACCTTCCAGCGTTTCGAAAAGCGCGGTTCTCAGATCTGTCAAATTCTTGCTCATGCTTTGTCCTTGGTAGTGCGCTTGTTGATCTGGCGCGTGATCGCGCTGCGCAGTTGCGTGAGTTGGGCAATTTCTGGCCCGTACTGGTGGAAGGTGTGCTCGGCCATGTGGTCGACACGGCTGACGCACTCCAGCGCCTCGAGCGTGATCTGCTCGGCATCGGTGCTTTTCATGCCGGGCTTGAAGCGGATCACGCACCCGTCAGGAATGGGGCCATGGGCGTGCTCCCAAACATGCCGGTGGTACATCACCCAGTCGCGCGGCGGGTAGCCTGTTTCTGTCAGCTTGATCTGCAGGTACTCGCTCGAGGCGATGCGGAAGCTACCGATCGGCATCTTGTTCGGTGCAGGGCGACCTGGCTGGAAACTGGTCGCTGATTTTTTGCCCGGTAGCTTCAAGCCTTTGGACCATGGCACGCTGCCTGCTGCGAACCTGCTGCCCTGGCCCTTCCGCCCATCGGTGCGGCCGCCGGCAGGGCCGTTCAGAAACGCATCGCTCTTTTTGATGCCCATGGCACGCGCCTGGTGCACCACTTGCGGGTAAGTCAGGCCCAACTCGTCGGCGATCTGCTGGGTGAGCGTGTCGGCGAACTTGGCGCGAACGACATCGATCTGCGCCTCAGTCCAGATATGCCCGACGCGGCCCTTGGTGCGACCGCTGGCCGGGCTGGCCATGAACTCGGCCGACTTGTGCAGGCCGAGCTTGTGGGCCTTGCTGGCCACTTGCGAGTAGCGCTTGCCCAAAGCATCGGCGATGGTCTGCGTTGGCTCATTGGCAAAGCGCTCGAGCAACTTCGCCAGCTGCTCGACTGACCAGGTTGCGCCACTCATGCAGCTTCTCCCTCTTGCTTCTCAGTCTCCATCGCCAGAAACAACGGCTTATCGCCCATACCGTTGTCGCACGTTGCGATGGTGTGATCCGTGCTGGTCTGCTCGATGCGGTCGTAGCGCAGGCACTCTTTTCGGCGGTTGCACATCACGCCGTAACAGGCATGGCGGGCCTTGTCGATCGGCGTGATCATTCTTCGGTCGCCTCTTGCTGCTGCTGGGTGTCGAATTCGGCCAGGCTGGCGCCGCCTTCAATGCAAGCCTTCAGCCACTTGGGCATGAGGCCGCGACCGCTCCAGGTCTCGCCCGTGGCCGTGTTGCGATAGCGCGCGGCATTGCGGGGCAGCGTCTTGACTGGCTCCGGGGCGACTGGGTTGAAGTCTTCGTCGACATCGTCGTCAAAGTCGCCATGCGCCTCAGCGAACAAGTCGCCGGCTTCGCGGTTGTCGCTCGGGTGGTCACGCTCAAACGCTTCGACACTGCCGTCGATCGCGTCACCAGTTGCGGACGCCGGCGGCGTCAGCGTTGCAATGATCTCGTCGCCTTCCAGCGAGCAAAGCAGGCCCACCAGCTCAGGCGTGATTTCCTTGTTCGAAGACAGCGACCAGTCGATGAAAACAGAGCCGCCTTCCTTCGCGTCCACCGCAAACTTGTCCAGGCCGCACACGTAGAGCTCCAGAGCGCTGCTGTCGTCAATGCCGTGGTCGATGGTGAACGTGTAGCCTGTGAAGCTGGCGTCGAGCTTCAGCGGCAACGTGACGATGGGCACGCGCAGGTTTGGTGTGACGTCGATCAAGCCTGCGATCTGCTCTTGCGCTTCGACGGCCGGCACCTTCCAGAACAGCATGTCCTTGAGTTGCGGATGCAGCAGGCCAAGCGCTTCGTTGCTGGTCTCCCAGCGTAGGCGCAGGCTGATCGCTTGCACATGGTCATCACCGTGGATCTCTTTACGCGGCGTGGTCTTGGTCAGCTTCAGGCGGGCATCAGCGGGCAGATTGAAAGCTTTCATCGGAATGATCCTCGGAATAATTTGGGGCTTGTGGTGGGGTGGGGCGCCGGTCGGTAAATCACTGCCCGCTTCTCGGGACTTCGGCCCATCCGGGCTGATTGTTGGCAGTGACCGAACATCTCTGCGGCTTGCGCCTGCCCAATGCCTCGTGGCTTCGGCCGGCAGCGCCCCATTGATCAGGGTTCGAAAGCAGCAATTCGCTCAGACAGAGCATTGCTGTAGTCGCACATCGCCGCATGCTGGGCATGCATGGAGTCGCGCTCTCCCGGGGGGAGACTTTCGAATCGGTCAGTGACAAAGAAGGCGGCGAGCTTCTCGATCTTTTCAACCAAGTCAGACTGCTCCAGACGCACACGGTCCTGATAGGTGTCGGCCACCTTGTATGACTTCTCGAACACTTCAGCCGGGGACCAGCTGATATAGCCTGTGAAGCCTTTGACGTTAGCCTGGCCTCCATCCAGATACTCGACAAGATAACCGGCGTCTTCGCCGTTCTCGTCTGCCGGAAGCGTCCAGCCGCGCAGCAGGTTATAGGCTAGGCGCGTCATAGGAATCGCGTCGATAGTCTTGGTGCCGATGTAGCGGCGCTTGACTGAATGTGTGGTGCTCATGCTCGCGAGTGAGTTCATATCGTCTTTCAGGTAGGTATTGGGTGAGCGACCCCGGCGCAACCCGGGGCTATTGGCGATTGGCAATCAGGGAGGTTTGCCTCACAGGGCTTCCTGTCGCTCGTTGAAACTGGTGGGGCGGCTCCGGCGCAACCCGGAGCTATGGCAGCGGAGGGAGACATCAGCACAGATACCTCTGCTTCACCGCGCTTGCGGCCGCCCCGTTGATCTTTTAGGCTGCGACCTTCTCGGCCTGCAGGTCCTGGATTGCGAAATAGACGGCCATGCAAGCCCGCACGTCGACCATCGCGCTGTGTGCCCCGACCAGGTCCTGACCGGTGAAGTGCTTGTAGGCCTCGCCTAGGTTTGCGCTCTTGTGGTGGTTGCGGCGGGCCGCGATCATCTTGGCCGTCGGCGGCAGCTTGCAGATCGGCGTGGCAAGCTTCTGCGTGCACTCGGCGCGGCCAGCCTTCCATTCATCTGCCAGCGCATCGTCAGCCTTCAGGCGCTTGATGGCGATGCGGACAATGCGAGCATCAAAGCTCTCGTTGTGCGCGATGCGCAACGTCTTGAGGTCCCACATCCACATGCCAATGAATTGGGTCAGTGCCTCGGTCTCCGGGATGCCCTCGGCCAGCGCACGCTCAGTCGTGATGCCGTGGATGGCGGCAACCTCATCCGGGATCACCCAGCCGTCTGGCTTAATGATCACGTCCATGCTGTGCAGCTCCTCGCGGGTGTCCAGGTTTACCAGGCATGCGGCGAGCTGGACGATGTGAGGCTGGCGCGGGTCTTCGCTTGGCTCGCTGAAGAGCGGCAGACCACTGGTCTCGGTGTCGAAGAAGAGGCCCAGGCGGATAGGGCTGATGGCTGAGGCGATGGCGGAAAAGATAGGTGCGTTCATGGTTGGTCTTTCAGGTGTGTAAAACAGTGGTGGGTGTGGGGCCGGCCTCTTGCCTCCAGCGGGCGTCTGTTGTGCTGGCTCGCGTCGCCAGCACTCACCGCGCAGACCGGCGCTCAGCCGGCCCCGTTCCCATTGATCAATCAGCGATTGCGACTTCGGCAACTGCCACGGCCATCACGTGGGCGCTGATGCCGGAGCAGATACGGCGCCAGTCGCTCTCGCGCCGCAACTTCGCGGCCTTGATGGTGACGGCAGCCGGGAAGCCCAGCTCTGCCAGAAAGCCATCAGTCACGGTGAACTGCAGGCGCCGGCAGATCTCGCCCAAGGTCAGCGTCGGCTGCTCGGCCACCGGTGCAGGCGGCAAGGCAGCACGCCGAACAACTGGGGTCGGAGCAGGCGCAACAGGCGCAGGCATCGCTGCGGCGGCAGCATCAAACGCGGCCACCTCACGCGCCAGCGCGGCCTGGTGCTGCTCACCCAGCGCGATCAGCACTTGCGAGCGCAACGTCACAGCCTTGGCCAGCCGGTCGCCGTAGAGGTCTTCGCTCGGCTCGTTGGCCATGATGGCCATGCGCTTAGCATCGATCTGGGCGGCCGAGTCGTTGGCGGCAGCGGTCAGCGCGTCTTCGAGCTGGTTGATCCGCATGTCGATACGCGTCTTGCGCTCGGCGGCCAGGCGCTCTTCACGCTGGCGCTGCGCCGCTAGGCGGGCTACTTCTTCGGCACGGATGCGGGCGCGCTGCTGCTCTTCACGGGCCGCCTCGGCTTGCTTGTGCTCGGCAATGCGAGCGCGCAGAACCATGGCGAAGTCCTCAGGGGCCTTGTTCACCAGTTGTCCAAGGTCAGAGAACAGGAATTCGAAGCCGCCGGCCTGATCCTTGAATGCGGCCTGGTTGGTGCGGATGCGACGCGCGGCGGTGTCGGCGTCAATCTTCGACTTGGCCAGCAGCGTGTCCAGTGCGTCCTGCATGCTGTCGAAGCTGCGCAGGCCCTTGATGGCGCCGGCGAAGTCAACTATCGGCATCGTCAGCGAAGCGGGCGACAGCTCAGCATTCAGCGCTTGATAGTGCGAGACCAGCGCATGGCGTGCACCCGTCACCGCTTCTTCCTTCACTTCCGTCTTGCGGCGGGTCACGAGCTTCTCCAGGTCGAGGCGCACCTGGCGCGCCTCAGCGCTGATCTCATCCATGGTGCGGAACAGCTGCTCGATGCTGGTGGTTTGGCTCAGCGCATGCTTCTTGGCCGCCTCCAGGCTCGACTCGGCTTCGCTGCACCACTTCACAGCCTTGGCCGCGTTGGCGAAGTCCTCGTCTGTTTTTAGGTCGCGATTGACTGCGCGGATCTGAGACAGAGCCGTGTTCTTGAACTCGGCCAGGTTGCTGGCTGTTACCTTGCCTGTGACCTCAATTCGCAGCGCTGGCAGCGACTCGGGCGCCTTGCCCACGGCAGCAGGCGCAGCAGCCTGTGGCAGCTTGTAGGCGGCCAGGTCTTTTGCGAACTGATCCCAGCCGGCCACGATCTGGGCGCGCAGCTCAAAGTCGGGGTAGTACCAGCAGTGTTGCTCTTCGACCAGCTCTTCGTCAGCAGTCCACTGGGATGCCATGAACAAGATGCGCTCGGCGCCGCTGATCAGCAGTTGCTGCTCCATCTGGATGCGGTGATAGATCGGAAGCTCGCGGCTGCCCGCTTCTTCGCGGTGTTCTGGCGCGATGGACTCGATCTGAGCAAAGGCCTTGCGGATCTCGTTGTTCAGCGCTTTGTGCTCCAGGCCCTCGACCTCATCCAGCGTCAGACCGTCAAAGCTGGCAGACAGGCGGCCTTCGCTGCCAGTGATCGGGTACAGCTCGGCGCCGATGAACTCTTCAGCCAATGGCCGGGCCAGCGCCTCGGCGCGGTGGCCACTGTCAAAGCGCCGCTGCGTGCCGGCGTCAACCTCGGCCGCCACACCGGTGTGCATCTCGCGCAGCAAATCGGCGCGGGTCTTGTACGGGCTGACGCCCATCATGGCCGGCGCATCTGACGCATTGAAGTGCTGGGCTCGGTAGGCCAACCAGGCCGGGCTACCTTGGATCAATTGATGGATGATCATTGCGCTGCTCCTTCGCTCTCGGCCTCGGCCATGTCACGTAAGAATTCGTCGTCTTCGGGCTCAGGCGTTGGCTCTGACTTGGGCTCAGGCTTCTTGCCCAGGTCCAAGATTTGCGCCTGCTGGCTGGCCGTGAAGGAGCCCTTTGTCGACAACATGGCCAGCAGATCGGCGGCCGTCTTCTTGCCGGAAGTCACCACCTTGGCCCAGGCGGGCAGGTTCTTTTCAAAGTCGCCAGCTGGGTAAGCGGGCAACTCAGGGCGAACCTCTTCGGCCTGGCCCATGTGGCGCTCGGCAGGCGGCGGGGTGACGACTTGCAGCTCATCCTCGGTATAGACGCCCAGCAGCGCGTCAGGCGCATACAGCCGGGCCCAGTTGCGAGCCTGCAGATAGCCGAACTGCTGCTTGGGGTTGACCTTCCACAGCGGCGAGTTCTTGGTCGTGATGCCCGCGATCGACAGCCACTCAGTCCAGACCACGGCCTCTTCACCATTCGGCACGAAGCCGGCGCGGCATTCAAGGTTGGGGCCTTCTCCGCGGTACTCATAGTGCGGGCGGCCACGCACGGCGCCGGAGTTCTTCAGCACGGCCACGACCAGCTGCGCCTCATAGCCCAGGTTGCCGTTCACAACGTGAGTCTTAGAGGCCACCACGAAGGGGTCCATTTGCCAGCGCATCGCCTGCAGCGTGATTGCCAGGCAGTCGGCCGGCTTGCTGTGCAGATGCTTGGGCACCGTGACGACAGCGCGCGACATCATGTCGCCGAAGTCCATCAGCGCTTGCATGCGGCCAGCGTCGAAGAGAAACGCCGATGGGTTGCCGATAGCAGAGGCGGCAGGATTGGCGATAGCGCCATGGGAGATATTTGTAATTTCGGACATTGAGTCCTCCGGTCAGTGAGAAGGTGAAAAACGGGAAGGGGGGGAAGTTCAGCGCGCCAGCTCGGCGGCCGCATCGAGGTCTAGCTGGCCAGCAAAGCCCCATATGGCCAGCAGCACAGTCATCACGACGGCAGTCGTGGCGCGCGGCCAGCGGTCGAAGGCGGGGGCCAGCAGGTACGCGTAACGCGGCAGCGGCGGCGGCGCAGGCTCGTTCTCGAAGCCGATGCCGCTGACGGCGCTGGCGGCCTCGGTGGGCTGCTCGACGACTACTGCGGCCACTTCTGTGACCTCCTGCTCAGTCGTTACCGGCAAGTCGCGCGGCAGCGGCTGCATCTTTTCGGCAATGCGCCGCTCAAGATCAATGCTGGTGCAGTGATGCACAGCCCAGTCCGCGCAGTCGTCGGCCATCTCGTGCAAGGTGGCGGTGTTCACGCTTGCACCATCGGGACAAAACAACCATTGGTCTGAACCAGGTACTGGGTCAGGGCTTCGCGGTCCATGATGGCCAGCAGCTCGCGCTTGGTCTTCTGCGTCAGGGCGCTGCGGTGCAAGGTGGCCAACGCGCCGGCGGCCAGGTCGGGCGCAATGCGTCCTGCAGTGAGGTGCGCTAGCGTTTTGTTGACGTCTCGGGTTTCTGCCTTGTTCATCTCTTCACTCCTTTTCGCGATTTGCTTGCGACGGAGTGAATTCTACGCTTGTAGATTTGAAAGCGTCAACAGTTGTAGAAAATCTTTGTAGAAATATTCTTCAACATGAAACGGGGCGTAAAAAAGCCCGCTCGAGGCGGGTTCTGTTGGCAGGAGAAACGGCGGCTATTTCGGCAAGGCGAATGCGATCACTGTGAGGCAGATACAGAGTACGAGTCCACCAACGATCAAGCAGCTGCGTAGAAGTACCTGGATGTTTTTCAGCACGATGACTTGCTGATGCTGCAGATCAGCGTTTAGAGCCAGTCCGGCCTTGATCTGGCGCTGAACTTCAGCGAACTCACTCGGGGTCATTGGAATACCTTCGCCTAGCGATTTCTCAATTCAATAGTCGTATCTGGCGCATCTTCCCACCTGACCATCTGGATGCTTCGTTCACACATGGACCCAGGAGTGGTTGATTTGTAAGACGTCAGGCCTGCTACTTTGCCTGCATTAAACCAGATGATCCTGTGGTCGTGATAGCCGAACCCAGCTCCAGTTTGGCAGTATTGCCAAGCCTCCATGGCCCCCTTGAACTGCCGATCTTTCGGGGCTCCCATGGCAGAATTCACCTGATCCTTAGAGTCGCCTGGATTTATTTGAAGCGATTGTTTGTCCAGCGACCCGCAGCCGGCCAGCGCCAGCATTGCAAGTGCGATAAGTGTTTTCATATTGGTGGCCTCCCAGCCTGTTGATCAAAGCTCTTCCCAGCCACGCATGACGCCGCGGAGCACTGCGATTACACGCAAGCCATCGGCTTGGCTGTGCAGGGTTCGATAAGCCGGGTTCGTGGCGTGGGCCTCCCAAGCGCCGCCGGCCGCCTCTCTGTACTCACGGAAATGCACGGAGCCAGTAGCGTCTTTGACTAGGACGCCGGCGCCTGGCCGAGGGGCGATTCCGGTTTTGAAAAAACATTCGTTGCCAGCCCGGACGCGTGGCGCCATTGCATCGTCCGGTATTGCTGCGTAGAACGTGCCCTTTGGGTCTTCGCTCATTAACTGCTCCCATGAAAGTGAAGGGACAGTCTCAAAGCTTTGCTCGCTCATAGGGTGAGCTATAGCCCCCTCATCTGAGGGGACGGGCGTGAATGTTGGTTGGTATTGAGTACCAGTTTCAGGCTCTTCCTCAATGGCCCGCAATGGCAGGGTGTAGCCATCATCCAGAAGTTGATCTAGGGATACTCGCAACGCCCTTGCAATGTGAGGTGCGTACTGGGAGCGTTTGCTGTCTCTAATTTCAAGCGCGCTGATCGTTCCAACGTCAACCTGATTGTTTGTGAGGGCCGAAAGCTGTTCCAGAGTGAGACCCAGGGTTGTTCGGTAGCGGCGGATGTTTGAACCAAGCGACATGGCCGGCACGTTAAACATTTGTTGACCTACTCGCAAATACAGGTGTTGATATTTGCACTTCTACGAATGTAGAATGCAGAGCATGAAACCGATTGAAGCAGCAATTCAAGAAGCAGGCGGCCCCTCGCGAGTCGCTTCCGCCCTGAAAGTCAGCCCTCAAGCTGTGTGCTTTTGGCGCGACGAGAAACGCAAGTTTCCCGAAGAGCACGGCGCAGCACTTGAAGCCATGGCACCAGTGAGTGGTCGGCGCTGGGATATCTGGCCGGACGACTGGCATCGAATTTGGCCCGAACTCATCGCCACACCTGGCGCCCCGATCCTCGAGCCAGCCAAGGCGGTGTGAGATGGACGCGCAGCGTGAGGTCCAGCGTGGCCTGAATTCCATGGACGAGGAAATCAAAGCGTCCGCTGAAGAAGCTCGCCATTGGTTCAAAGACAAGCTCAGGAAGATTGGGCTCTTGCCGGGACCATGGCCGCAATCTCGTCCATCGCCCGTTCGAAAGCCGTCTGTACCGCGTCGGGTGCAGGTTCTCCGAGAGCGACGGCGACACCTTGCTCTCGTGCGATCTGAATGCGCCCGTGCATCAGATGCGCAAAGGGGTGACCGGTGATCGCCGCCTTGAATGCCATTCGGTATGCGAACAACTCTCCGAGCAGTTCGGCCTCGGCCAGATTCATTTGTTTCATGGGCGCCCTCCTTGGGCTTGCTGGTGTAGGAGCCGCGAGCGTACCAACCAGGGCAGGGTGCCCACCACCCCCTAATGCCGCTCATTTGGGTTCGCCCCTGAGCAAGCGCGCACGGCGCTCCAGCTCCTTCGCGACCGCCGCACGGCATTTCGCCAGCAGCGCAGCGACCGCTTTCCAGCGCCATCTCTCGGTGTTGATTTCGTTTGCATCCATGGCACTCAGTTTTGCCTGCGCGAGCCTCTCAACGCCACACAACGAACTTGCGAAAGGTTGAGCAGCATGCAGCTCGGCATACCTGTTGAAGTCACGCCGACCCAGATCGGCATGGAGCGCAGCCTGGGCGCAGCCATCGAGCTGTGCGCTAAGGCGGCCGGCCTGGAGCCCAAGCAGGTGCAGGACGCGGTCAAGGCCGACAAGGCGCAGTGGTCCCGCTGGGCGTCCGGATCTGAGGGCATCGTCTGGCCGAAGTTCACCGCGCTGATGGACGCCTGTGGCAACGACGCGCCTCTGCTTTGGATGCTGCATGCCAGGGGCTACGACTTGCACTCGCTGCGCAAGCGCGAGACCGAGCTGGCCAAGCAGCTGCGCGAGGCCCAAGAAGAAAACAAGGCGCTGCGGCGCGTGTTGATGGGGGCCTCGGCTTGAACTACTACGAGCACCACATCGGCGACTTCCTCAAAAAGACGGCGCATTTGTCGGCGATCGAGGACGGAATCTACAGGCGCCTGCTCGACCGCTATTACACGATCGAGGCGCCGCTGCCGGCCGATTTGCGCGAATGTTGCAAGCTTGCGCGTGCAAATTCGAAATCAGAACGCGATGCCGTCAAGGCCATGCTCGGTGAATTCTTTTCGCTCGAAGACGACGGATATCACCAGCGTCGCGCCGACGAAGAAATAGCCAAATACCTTGCCAAAACACCAGAGCGGGACGCTCGCCGGGAGAACGACGCAGAGCGTCAACGCCGGGCACGCGACCGTAGAAAGGCGCTTTTCGAGCTACTGCGCGGTCACAACATAGTCCCATCTTTCAGTGCCAAGAATCACGAGCTTGAAGCGATGTTGTCACGCGTGACGTCACACGGGCATCACGCACCTGTCACGCGTGATTACACGGCTACCAGTCCCCAGTCCCCAGTCCCCATTAATACAAACACAGAGCGCGCAATCTCAACGACCTCTTCGCGCGAGCCTCCCGAGGATCCTCCTCCCGAAGCCAACGGGCACCAGCCAACCCCTGCCGGTGCGATCTGCCGGGCAATCCGCAATGCCGGCTTCCAGACCGGCAACCCCGGCGACCCGAGGCTGGCCGCGCTCATCGCCCGAGGCATCACCGAAACCGAGTTTGTGGCCGTTGCCACCGAAGCGGTTCAGAAGTCCAAGCCCTGGGCATGGCTACTCAAGGTCGTTGAGGGAAGGCATGCCGAGGCAGCCCAAATCTCGGCTTCGCCAGCCCCTCAAGCCGCTACTCCTCCCAGCGCCGACGCCTGGGTAAAAACCCGGTCCGGGGTAATCGACCGAGCCTGCGAGCTCGGCATCGGACCATGGAATGAATCGGCCGCCATCAACGGCATAGGCCCCGACTGGCGGGCCTATCGAAGCAGTGTCATCGCGGCGCATAACCGTCAAATTCCGGAGACAACCCAATGAGCAAATCTCGTGATCAACGCATCGCCGACGAAACGCTGCAGTACGACGAAAAGCTGATGTGCAAAGCCAAGGGTTGCCCGCACCGCTGGAGCGTCAATGCCGGTTCCGGAAAACTCTGCAGCGCTCACGCCTGGTCCGACCCGCAAGACTGGCCTCGCATCACTCGCGAGCAGTCCGACGCCGAGACGGATCGGGCCATGTACGGCTCTCCCGCTCGACACAAACCACCGGCCGCGCCGCTGACGCTTGAGCAAAAGCGAGCCATTGGCGCCAAGCTGCGCCAAGCGATGCGAAACCCTGGAGGCCGAGACTGGGCTTATCGTTTGCGGGACCGGGAGGCTCGCGGGGAGAAGCTCAACCAAGCTCAGCGAACGATGTGGCGCGAGGCTTTGGGCATTCGGGGTGATGTCCTCGATCCTGAGCTGGAGGCGGCATGATCGCCGCCCAACAAAACCAGACCCGGGGCCGCCGCCCTGGCTCAGCGCCAGAAACGCACGGCCGCCTGGTCTGCGTTCGCTGCGGCCGAGACGGTCATGTGTCGGCGACTTGCCCCTGGCCAATGCGCTTGAGCTCAGCTCTGCCGCTTGATGTCGCACGTTGCGAGCCGTCGAAGCCTTGCCACCGGCTCGGCACTTGCGCGCGCGCCAACTGCGCCCCCGACGCAAGGCGCGTGCCGCCCATCGACGCCAGCACCACGATCGCCAAGTTGGGGTGCTGCGCGATGTTCTTCGATGCCCGCGGATCTGCTCTGCGCGGCACGCAATGAGGTTCAGTGTTTTCAACCCCAACGGAGGCTAAGGCCATGACATGCGAAACGACGAACAGTTCCGGCACCAATGCGAGGTTAGGCAGATGCTCATCTGGCGCCAGCAGCGAGGCGCCGAGTGGACCGAGGAATGGATTGAAAGCACCGCGAAGCCGCGCGGGCGAGCTGCCGCTGATCGACTTCTCGCAGATGCCGCCCGTCAGTGGAAGCTTGGCAACCGAGGCAAAGCCGACGACTGGCGCTGAGCGTTGCACTCGCTGCATGGCCGGGCAGGGTGACGACTGCCCGTGCCGCGACGAGATGCCGCCGCGCGACTATGCGGGCATGCGTATGGTTGCCGGCTGGCTGGCGCTGTTCTGGCTCGCTGTCGCCGTCGCGTACCTGAGGTGGGCAGCATGATCACGCTGACGCTGCCCTGGCCTGTGTCGGCCAACGTGTACTGGCGCTCTCGCGTCATCGGCAATCGTGCGATGACCTACGTCAGCAAGGAAGCGCAGGAATACCGCAGCCAGGTCAACCTGCTGTGCTGGCAGGCCGGCATTCGTGAGCCCATCGAGGGACGCGTTGCGCTCTCGATCAAGCTCTACCCGCAGCGGCCGCTCGACTGGGCCAAGCGTGCGCGCAAGGATCCGGCCGGATGGGATGACGGCGTTCGCTGCATCGATCTTGATAACGCGAACAAGGTGTTGCTGGACTCGCTGAAGGGCGTGGCCATCGAGGACGACAAGTGGGTGCGACGGATCTCGTCCGAGCGCATGGAGCCGGATGGCGAGGCCCGAGTCGTGGTGACGATTGAGCAGATCGTCGCCGCGGTGGTGCAGCCTGACCTGCTGGGAGAGCCGGCGTGAGCGGGGGGCGCGCTCTGGTCGAGCTGACCATCCGTTACGGTTTCTACGGTGAGCAGCAGCAGAAGGTCGCCCTGGCCATAGGTGAGGACCTCGTCCGCGAACTTATGGGCACGGTAGAGCTCAGCAACGAACCAATCTCGCTCCTCCTCGCGTCGCCCGGAATGATGGGTGGGCGTGGCGACGCGGTCACTATCCGCCATAAGACCTTCGCCATGCGCCGCGACATCGCCGAAAAGATCGCCAGCGCGATGGTGCCCGCGCTGCTCAAGGCCTTTGGTGTCAATGACGAACTCGACGGCTACCGTGTCAAAGACATGTCGCCCGAAGAAGTCGCCTACCAGCGGGCTAGAGGTCGGCTGACATGACGCTCATCCTCCGCCGCCTCGGTCGCGGCAACTGGTCGACGTTGGCGCTCTCCTATGACCACCACCGGCAAGGCCAGCTGCCCATCCTGCTGGCGGCCAAGGTCGGCGATCGCCTCGAGGTGGCCGGCGTTCTGTACCGCGTCTCTGAGGTGTTGCCATGAACTCATTCGAGCAAGCCGCATGCACCGGCAAGAAGACCTACAACTTCCAGCACGCCCGGCGAGTCGCGAGCAACGTGAGCCGGCGGCACGACGAGCCGATGCAGCCGTATCACTACGTCTATTGCCACGGCTGGCATGTGGGCCAGCCTGGACGGAAGCCGCCGAATCGAAAGAACAACAAGGGAAGGCTCCAAGAATGAAAACTCAATGGCTTGATCGGCGCATCGCAGCGCCCGGCCCATATCTCGCGCTGTGCCTGTCGCCTGACGAGTTCAAAGCGGCGTGCAAGGACATCAAGTGCGCGCCGCCTCCGTTCCTTGCCACGCCGCAGGCCCAGGCGACTGCGCATGTGTTTGAGCATCGCGGCAAGACTGCGGCGATCGTCTGCATCAGCGACTGGCAGGGCCGCAACCCGGTCGAGGTCGCAGGCCTGCTAGTGCATGAGGCCGTGCACATCTGGCAGCAGTACGCGGCCGACATCGGCGAGCGCTATCCTGGCGCCGAGCAAGAGGCCTATGCCATCCAGTCGATCGCTCAAGAGCTGATGTCAGAGTTTGCGCGGAGACAATCGCACCATGCCTAAGCCAATTGCCCCACTGACCGACAAGCAAGCGCGCTTTGTCGCCGAGTACCTGGTCGACCTCAGCGCGACTCAGGCCGCCATTCGCGCGGGCTACAGCGCGCGCTCAGCGACGAAGCAGGGATTCGAGAATCTGCAGAAACCCGAGATCCGCCGGGCGATCAATGCCGCCAAGCGCCGCGTTGCAGCCAAGCTGGAGATCAGCGCCGAGCGTGTGCTGCAGCGGCTATCGAAGCTGTCCGAGAAGGCCGAGAAGGCGGGCCAGTTCAATGCAGCTGTGACCGCAGAGACCCGCATCGGCCAGCATTTGAAGCTGTTCACTGAGAAGCACGAGCATGGCGGCATCGGCGGCGGACCGGTGCAATTCCAAATCACCGAATCTGAGGCTGACCATTGAGCTTCGCACCCACCGCCAAGCAGCGCGAGGCGATCACCGGCATCCTGGCCAGCGTTGCCACCTGGCTGATGTTCTTCGGCGGTGGCCGTAGCGGCAAGACCTTCCTGGTCCTGCGCACCATCGTACTGCGCGCGCTGAAGGCGCCGGGCTCGCGCCATCTGATCGTGCGCTTCCGCTTCGTCCACTTGCGCGCTTCGATCATTGCCGACACCTTCCCAAAGGTGATGCGGATCTGTTTTCCTCAGGTGCACTACGTGCTGAGCAAGACCGAGTGGAACGTGAAGTTCGACGGCGGCTCCGAGATCTGGTTCGGCGGCCTGGACGAAGGCGAGCGGATGGAGAAGCTGCTCGGCATGGAGTTCGCCTCGATCTACATCAACGAGGCCTCGCAAGTCAGCTGGGCCGGCGTCGAGTTGCTGCTCACACGCTTGGCGCAGCTGGTGATGCAAGTTCTGCCAGGCCGCGCACCGACGCCGCTGAAGCTGCGCTTCTTCTTCGACTGCAACCCACCGTCGAAGCTGCACTGGACGTTCAAGGTCTTCCGCCAGAAGCTCAACCCGGAGACACGCGAGCCACTGGCCAACCCGGAGAACTACGCCTCGATCCAGATGAACCCGAAGGACAACGAGGAGAACTTGTCTCCCGAGTACCTGACCACGCTGGCCGGCCTGTCCGATCGCATGCAGCGACGCTTCGTGCGCGGCGAGTTCAGCGACGGCACGCCGAACGCATTGTTCGATGAAGCCGTGATCGACAAGTGGCGCGTGGCCGATGGCGAAGAGCTGCCGGCGTTCGTGCGCGTCGTTGTGTCGGTTGACCCGAGCGGCGCCAGCGACGACGAGGCCAACGCCGACAACGACGAGATCGGCATTGCTGTGGATGCGCTGGGCACCGATGGTCGCGCCTACCTGCTCGAGGACCTGACAGTCAAAGGCGGGCCGAGCACCTGGGGCAAGGTTGCGGTGCAGGCATTCATGCGCCACAAGGCTGACGTTGTTGTCGGCGAGTCGAACTTCGGTGGCGGCATGGTCAAGAGCACGATCCAGGTCGCAGCACGAGCGCTCGAGGCGCGCGTCCCGTTCAAGATGGTCACCGCAAGCCGCGGCAAGATCCAGCGGGCCGAGCCGTTCAGCGCGCTCTACGCAGAAGGGAAGGTCCGGCATGTGGGCGTCTTCGCGAAGCTCGAGGACGAAATGTGCGCCTTCACGACCGGCGGCTATGTCGGACCCAAGAGCCCGAACCGGGCCGACGCGCATGTGTGGGGCCTGGCCGAGCTGTTCCCCTCGATGACCAGGCCGGCGCAGCAAGAAGTGCGCGCCGCGGCCCTGCCTATGGTCAACCACTACGGACGGCGCTAAACTGCGCCCACTCGACCGGCATCGCGCCGGTCCGCTGAGTATGTCGAGCCGCCAGCAGCTCATCCGGATCACAGGATGAAGCGCAATGACGACTCTCGCCGCAGGCACCTCCACCACTATCTCGCTGGCCGTTGGCCAAAGCCTCTTCTTCTCGCCTGACGGCAATGGTCTCGCCGTCCTGTCTGGTGGGCAGAAAGCTGGCGAGCAGTACAAGATCGGCCCCTCGCCAGTCGAGATCGGGCCGTTCAGCCAAGTGCAGGCTGTATCGGTTTCGGCCGTCGCCCCAGTCGGCTATTTCATCCTTCCGATCGACGCGGCAAATGATCTGCCCGCCTGGCCGGTCACCGTAGACGCCGCCGGCAATGTCTCTGATCCTCGGATTCAGGCAGCGGTGTCAGGGGCTGGAAAAACGGTAATAGCCCAGCGCGTGGCTAACGGGCCGGTTGCAGCGTCGGCCGCAACGTCGAACACGAATCAACTGGTAACCAGTTCCCAGGTTCCGTTTTACGCTGTCCGAGTCCGTTACACGCACTTGGGGGGTTCTGGCGCGGTGGCCGGGATGAAAATGGCGGTGGCCGCATCTGATGATGTGGGAAACCGGGACTACTCGTCATTGACGGCGGCGGCCTTCAAAAAATGCATCGTCCCGTACAAGGCAGGCACGGCATACAACGCCATCGCTGCGGTAGGTTCGCCAGGATGGAAGGCCGTTACATGGGCTGGCTCGGCAACTCTGGCAATTGCTGACCCTGGCGCAAATAAATATGCGTCGGTTGTCAGCGATATTATTTATGAGCGCGGGATGATTGATGCAAATGGCGTCTACCCGTTGCTGTTGAGGGTATTTGCTGGCACTGGCGCAATCACGCTTGTCGATTTGCATAACGGGTCAAATATGCCGTGGGAAGGTGCATGCACCGGTACAAATTGGACAACGGATATTCTCAAGCAGCATCTAATCTCTATAGCTAGGTCTGGTGACAATGTGACGCTACCCTCTACATTCAGCGAGGGCAATACGCCCGGTCAGGCATCCAGACTGGATAACGTCACATTTGAGTTTTTTACATCAGACCGCGTAATTTCCGTGCATATTGTTGGAGACAGTCGCATTGACGTTTCTTACGAGTTCCCGACAACAAAGGCATATCGTGGACTTGCCAATCTGCTGCACAACTCCTTCTCTCGCGCAGGCCAGCCAGCCGCAATACTGCACGGAGGCTGGAGCGGAGGAAACAGCTCAGAATATCAGCCGCTGGCAATGCCTTACTTGTCAGGCGGTACGCAGTCCGAATGGCTGATTTATCTTGTTTACACCGGGAATGATGGATTCACGCTAAACGATTCGGTGATGACGATTGCACTTTCGCGGGCTGCTGAAATAGTTGAAGCGGCCAGGGCGAAAGGCATGAAAATCCTCTTGCTGCCTGGGTTTCCAAAAAATTCAGGCGGCTATACCGGCAGCGAGTTGGAGAACTACAACGTAATCCGGGCTTACTGCGCATCAGTTGCAAATATCACATTCGATCCAGTCGCTGAATACGGTGCAGCAAATGGGACATGGGCGCGGTTCAATACCGACTCAAACCACATGACAGACGCCGGGTACTTGGATTTGGCCGACAAGCTGCGGGCGCTCATCGTCGCCGCAAGCTGATTTCCCATCCCCTCCGCGAGCCCATGACCATGCAAGCCGACGAAACCCTCCGCCCTGAGTTTGAGGAGTGGCTGAACCCGGGCCGCCACGAGGGCAATGTGTCTGCCTGGGTAGAGCCGGGCCGGTACGCGAAAGAGACGCACCAGCTCGCGTGGCTGGCTTGGCAAGCGGCCCGCGCCCAGCCCGCCCCGGATTCGGAAAGAGAGCTATTGGGCGCAGCGCAGACAGCTGCTGTCATGCCGCTGATCGGTCCGCTGCTGGACGCTTGGGAAAATGCAGACCGTGAAGTGATGAGCGAAGAGCCTGAACTGGCGAAGCAACTGCGACGAATCAACTCCGCAATGCTGAATGCCGAGGCTATCACCACCCCGCCAGCCCGGCCCAGCGCCTGACTTTCTAAGCCCCTGCCGGTATCCGCAATGAGCCTGAGCACCGCTGAACTCGAAGATCTGCTGCGCCTCGCGTTGACAGCACTGCGCGGCCAGGCCGCAGCGCCGGCGGGTGCTGTTGCTGCGCTTGCTGCGGCTCAGCCTGAGCCAGTTCAGGCCGGCCAGACGTTGGGCGAGTGGCTGGTGACCTACCGGGCGATCATCGCCGAGCGCGGGTACAAGACTTCCACGATCAAGAATCGCGGCGCCTCACTGAAGCACATCGAGACGGTTTGGGGCGAGCGGCCACTGTGCGCGATCAAGCCACACGAGATCGCAGCCAAGCTGAAGCTCTGCACCCCGCACAAGGCCGGCCGCGTGCTTGGCGAACTGCGGGATGTCTACATTGAGGCAATCGCGAACGGGGCAGCTGAGCAGAGTCCGGCCGCGCATGTCAAACCGCCCAGGGCTCCAGGCTTGCGCAAGAGGCTGACGCTTGAGACTTGGCAATCCATGCTGACTCTGGCGAAGACCGGGCCGCAGCGCTGGGTTCCCGCCATGCTGTTGCTGGCGATGGCCACAGGGCAGCGGCGGGCGGACTTGGCCAAGATGCGCTTTGACGATGTGGTCGACGGCTGCCTCCGTGTCGAGCAACAGAAAAAAGCCCGCAAGCTGATAGGCGCAAGAGTAGCCATCCCGCTGTCACTGCGACTCAATGCCACGGGCCTGACCCTCGGCGAGGTCATCGATTACTGCAAGACCATCGGCGCACCAGGCTCCACATTGCTGCGCAAAACAGGCGGCGGCCCGATCGAGATGTCCAGCCTCTCGGCCCGCTTCCATGAACACATCGTGGCAGTGGCCGGGCCCGACGCATACAAGCTTTACGAGTGGCCGAGCTTGCACGAGATCCGCAGTTTGTCCGCCAGGACGTACATCGCCGAGGGCATGACGCCCGCCCAGGTCCAGACGTTGCTGGGGCACAAACACTCGGAAATGACAGACCTGTATCTCGATGACCGAGGTCTGACCGATGGCGTCTGGAAAACCGTAGACGCCACTGAAGTAACCCAAGCTCAAGCCATCAAGGCCTGACCCACGACCCAACCCCAGGACGCGACATGCGCAAATCACAAACCCAGCGTCACGCCGAGATCCACACCGAGGCAATCCTTGAGTACGACGAGATCCAGGCCGCCGTGCGCAACGAGCGCATGCAGTGCCTTTCGGATCGGCGCTTCTATTCGATCGCAGGGGCCCAGTGGGAAGGCGCGCTGGGTGATCAGTTCGAGAACAAACCCAGATTCGAGTTCAACAAGGTCCACCTGGCCGTGATCCGGGTGGTCAACGAGTACCGCAACAACCGCATTACCGTCGACTTCCAGCCAAAAGACGGCCGTGCTGATGACAAGCTTTCGGACACCTGCGACGGTCTCTACCGCGCCGACGAGAAGTCTTGCACCGCTGACGAAGCCTACGACAACGCCTTCGAAGAGGGTGTGGGCGGCGGCATGGGGGCCTGGCGCCTGCGCGCCAAGTACGAGGACGAGTACGACGAGGACAACGACAAGCAGCGCATCGCCATCGAGCCGATCTTTGATGCGGACAGCTGCGTGTTCTATGACCTGGGCGCCAAGCGCCAGGACAAGGCGGATGCCAAGCGCTGCTACGTGCTGACTCCCTATCCGCGCAAGGCGTACACCGAAGAATGGGGCGACGATCCGAGCAGCTGGCCAAAGTCAATATCGCAGTCCGAATTCGACTGGTGCACGCAGGACATGGTGTGGGTCTGCGAGCTGTACAAGGTGGTCGAGAAGACCGAGCGCGTGTTGTTCTTCCGTGGCCTGCTGGGCGATGAAGCGCCAGAGCTGAAGGTCACACAGGCCGAGATCGACGCCGACCCGGCCATGCTCGATGAGCTGAAGGCGACCGGCTTCCAGCTGGTGCGCGAGAAGAAGGTCAAGCGCCGCGCAATCCACAAATACATCCTGAGCGGTGGCGGCATCCTCGAGGACTGCGGAATCATCCCCGGCCGCCATATCCCGATCGTGCCGTTCTTTGCAAAGCGCTGGATCGTTGACGGTGTCGAGCGTTGCATGGGCCATGTGCGCCTGGCTAAGGATGCCCAGCGCCTGGTCAACATGATCATGTCGTGGCTGGCAGAGATGGCGGCACGCTTCGACATTGAGAAGCCTATCTTTGATCCGAAGCACGTCGCAGCCCACGCGACCATGTGGGCCGAGGTCAACGTCAAGATATACGCGTACCTGCTGGGCGACTCTCTGACCGACGCCAACGGCGACCCGGTCCCAGGCACGGCCCAGCCGCTCGGCTACACCAAGGCCCCGATGATCCCGCCAGCCATGGCCGCGCTCGCTCAGATGGCGACTCAGGCCTTGGAAGACATGCTGGGCAACCAGCAGGCCGGCGAGCAGATGCAGCCGAACATGAGCGGCAAGGCGGTCGAGCTGATTCAGACCCGCCTGGACATGCAAGTGTTCATCTACATGTCAAATCTGGCCAAGTCGATGAAGCGCAGCGGCGAGATCTGGCTGTCGATGATGAAAGACATCGTCGTCGAGGACAAGCGCCGCATGAAGGTTGTCGACACGAATGGCGAAGCCGGAAGCGTGGTCATGAACCAGCCGGCCTATGACCAAGAGACCGGCGAGGAATACCTCGAGAACGATCTGACACAGGCCGACTTCGAAGTCGATGTCGACGTTGGCCCAAGCAGCACTAGCCGTCGCGCAGGCACTGTGCGCGCGCTCACCGGGATGATGCAGCTCAGCGACGATCCCGAGACCAAGCAGGTTCTAAGCAGCCTGGCCATGATGAACATGGAAGGTGAGGGCATCAATGAAGCCCGCGAATACTTCCGGCGCAAGATGGTCCGCATGGGCGTGGTGAAGCCCACGGACGAGGAGAAGACCGAGATGGAGCAAGAACAGGCGAACCAGAAGCCTGATCCGCAAGCGCAATACCTCGAGGCGGCAGCCGGTGAAGCCGAGGCCAACGCAGCCCAGGCCCGGGCCAAAACTGTCCAGACCATCGCCGACGCGGAGCTCAAGCGGGCGCAGACCGCCAAGGTCCTGGCCGACGCTGATCTGGCGGTGAGGCAGCAGGCCCTGGCCAGCGCCCAGGCGATGCAGGACATGCTCTTCTCACCCCAATCTGACGCCCCGCAGAACAGCGGTGTGATGCCGGGTTTTGCCTGATTAAAACCTATTGAGAATGCAATAAGGAATGTTTGATTTGCGATTACATGCATTTGAGTCGCATAATCCGGGCGTCTGGTAACCACCGATTCAAAAAGGTACGTCGATGAACCTCCGCCTCTTCCGCTTGTTGAAGCTTCACGGTCTGTACTGCGCGCCCGCTGATGACGGCACAGGCGGGGCTGCCTCAGGTCAATCCCAGGATGACGACGGCGAGCAAGACGATCCGCACCAGGACGACGATGGCGGGCCTAACGACGAGACCGGCTTAGGCGTCGACCAGCTCGAGGATGAAGTCGACACTGGCGAAGACGGTGAAGAGGGCGACGAGATCGTCGTCACGCTGGGCGATGAGCCGGCTGCCGAAGAAGAAGACCAGTCCCGCGCGCCGGAGTGGATCCGTGGCTTGCGCAAGAGCAACCGCGAAAAGGACCACCGCATTCGCGAGCTGGAGAAGCAGGTCGCCAGCGCGACGCCAGCCCCGCAGCCTGTTGTGCTGGGCCCGAAGCCAAAGGCCGAAGACTTCAACTTCGACCCCGAGAAGTACGAGCAAGAGCTCGACGCTTGGTACACGAAGAAGATCCAGGTCGACGAAGCGCAGCGTGCTCAGACTCAGGCCGCCGAGCAGCAGCAGCAAAAGTGGGCGTCTCGCATTGATGCAGTCGGCAAGGCTGCATCGGCGCTGAAGGTTTCCGATCACGACGAAGCTGTGCAGGCCTTCGAAGACGCTTTCTCCCCCATCCAGATCGGCATCGTCATGGGCGGCCCGGATGAGGCCAAGACAACCGCAGCCCTGCGCTATGCGCTCGGCAAGAACCCGAAGCGGGCCAAGGAATTGGCCTCGATCACCGATCCTGTGAAGTTCGCCATTGCCCTTGGCAAGCTGGAGACCCAATTGAAAGTTACCCCACGCAAAGCAGCGCCGGCGCCAGAGCGCGTTATCCGGTCATCGGTAGCAGGTGCTGCCGCCATCGACAAGCCACTCGAGCGCATGCGCGAAGAAGCGCGGCGCACTGGTGACTACAGCAAGGTGACCAGCTACCAGCGCGAGCAGCGCGAGAAGTCGAACAAACAAAAGCAGACAGCCTAAGGCCGGTCTGCTGCGCGCTTCGGCGCGCATCCATGGATTCGCCCACCCACGGGCAGTGAGGAGGCCACCGTCCGGCCCTGAACGGATGAGCAAGCAAACGCGGCACGCACGCCGCATCTGTTCACTCATCTATCAGGAGATCCATCGTGATCAAAAAGAGCCGCACTTTCCGTCAGACCGCCATCGCCATCGCCGCCATGGCCGTCAGCCTCAACTTTGTCGGCGCCTTCGCGCGCGCCGCTGCCGCTGTCTACGGCGCTGTCATGGGCCCCGAAGAAGACCGCCAGGCTGGCGGCTTTTCACTCGGCGTCAACTTGCTGACCAAGGACCTCGAAATCAACTTCGAGCAGTTCGTTGAAGGCTTCGATGCGGCCTGCATCATCTCGCAGGAGGCCGCGTTCTACTACCCCGATCAGCAGTCGATGCAGCGAGCCGGTGACACCGTCTATCGGCCGCAGGATTACCACATGGCAATCACTGCCGGCCTGGATATCTCTGGATCGACACCGACCGACGTGATTCAGCGCATGGTTCCTGCGACGTACAAGTCGCCTCAGAACGTCTTGTATGCGTTCGACGCCAAGGAAATGCGCGACCCGAACCACATGGAGAACACCGGCCGCGCTGCTGGCCTGCGTCTGTCGGCACAGATCGATTCTGACATCTACACCGCAGTCGCCAACCAAGGCGCCAACGTGATCAAGAAGGTCGGCGCACTGAGCTGGGACGATGGCGCGATGGCCGAGGCGGTGTTGATTTCCAAGGGCATGCCAATGGGTTCGACGCGCAAGCTGTTCATGAACCCGTTCGACTACAAGGACGTTGCCAAGGACCTCGGCAACCGTGCCTATCTTGGCAATGTGAACATGGATGCCTATGAGCGTTCGCGCGTGCCTGACATCGCCGGCTTCCGCACCTTCCGCACTGACAACCTCGCCAACCTGGCCGCGATCGGTACGTTGACGGGTACGACGGTCAGTGGCGCTCAGTCCTTCACTCCAAGCGCCATGACCGGCGATCTGCCGACCGATAACCGCCGCATGCCCCTGGTTGTGGCCGGCGCCAACATCGCAAACAGCAAGAACGGCGACGCATTCACTATCGGCAGCGGCGGCACGGCGGTCAACGCGGTGCACAACGTCACCAAAGACGATACCGGCACCCTGCAGACCTTCCGGATCATCAGCGGCGCCGGTACCGCCAATCTGGTGATCACTCCCCCGATCATCGCCAGCGGCCCGTACCAG
This sequence comes from uncultured Roseateles sp., assembly GCA_963510335.1. Taxonomy (GTDB): domain Bacteria; phylum Pseudomonadota; class Gammaproteobacteria; order Burkholderiales; family Burkholderiaceae_C; genus Paucibacter_A. The sequence continues at coordinate 8,909 of CAUPEV010000020.1, read as the reverse complement.
AACGTTTCGCAGGCCGCCGGCGCTGGCGCAGCGATCACCTTCCTGAACACGGCCTCCAAGCCGGTGAATCCGTTCTGGGTGGACGGCGCGGTGGAACTGATGGCCGGCAAGCTCGCTTTCCCAAGCGGCCAGGGTGCGCAGATCATGACGGCGACCAGCAAGAACAAGATCCCGCTGATCATGTCCTATGCCTTCGACCACCTGAAGGGCAAGACCACCTGCCGCTATACAGCGCTGTACGCCGCCACGGTGCTGCAGCCTGAGCTGTGCGGCGTGATCTTGGCGAACCAGACCTGACCCCAGGCCTGAAGCCTTGACCCGGGGGCCGCCATCAGTGCGGCCCCTTTGTCCAACAAACCCCAGTAACGGAGATCGCAATGAACGAATTCCCCCAAGCCCTGTACATCATGCCCGGCGTCGAAAAGCTGGAGAGCGGCCTGTTCACCACCCAGCTGGTGAAGGACGCCGAGCAGCGCGACGCAGCGCTGGCTGATGGCTGGCACACCTGCCAAGAAGACGCTAAGGCGGCGTTTGAGGCCGCCGAGGCCGCCGAGGCCGAGCGCATCGCCGTGAAGCTGAAGGCGGAAGAAATTGCAGCCTCGCCCGTTGTCAGCAAGCCCGATCTTGACGACGACACAGCGCCGCCCACTCGCGCCGAACTCGAGCAGAAGGCCACCGAGCTGGGCGTCGAGTTCAGCCCGAACATCGGTGACAAGAAGCTGGCCGAGCGCATCGCCGTGAAGCTGGCCGAGCAGGGCGCCTAAGCCATGTGGTCAAAGCGCCAGATCATCAGCGAGGCTTACGGCGAGCTGGCGCTGGCCGGCTATGAGGTCGACATCTCACCCGAGGAGCAGCAGACCGCGCTACGCCGCCTCGACACGATGATGGCGACATGGGAGGCCAAGGGCGTGCGCGTCGGGTACGCCTTCCCGGCCAGTCCTGACAAATCGGATATCAATACGCCTTCAGGCTTGCCAGATTCCGCCGTCGAAGCTGTCTACCTAAGCTTAGCTATCCGCCTCGCACCAGGCAACGGTAAGCAGATCAGCCCCGACACCCGCAAGGCGGCGCGCGAGGGCTACGACATGCTGCTGATCGCCGCCGCGCAGCCACAGCAGCAACAGCTGCCCAACACGCTGCCCCGTGGCTCCGGCAATCGGCCGTGGCTCACCACCAGTCAGCCCTTCTTTTCGCCCCCGAGCGACAACCCGTTGCAGATCACCCAAGGCGGTGATCTCGACATTCTTGGAGCCTGACCGTGGCCATCCAAAAACTGAATCAGGGCTCATTCAGCAGCTCGTCACAGATCCCTTTCAACGATCCGCAAAATGGCGTGGATCGGCGGGCGTCAGTCGCTGACCTAGCTGCGGCGATAGGCGCACTTTTGGCCACAGACGCAGGCGACTTTGTCACGCAGTACACAGCGCCGAATGCCAGCGCCTTCAATGTGCTGATCGCGCCGGTGGTTGCTGGGTCAAACATGTGGCTGCTGATGACGCCGCTTGCTGGCTTTGCGGCGGGGACGATCACTCTGCCGGCTGTATCGACTTGCGTCAACGGTCAGGAACTGCTTGTGAACAGCACCCAGGCCGTGACCGCCTTGACGGTTGCCGGCAATGGGGCCTCAGTCAACGGAGCGCCGACGACGCTGGCCGCCAATGCATTCTTCAGGCTGCGCTTTGATGTCGTGCTGGCGTCTTGGTACCGAGTGGGCTGAGCAATGAGCCAGGTACCGATCCTGAACGGGATCTACATCGACCAAGCTGCAGACTTTCGCACCAGCTACCCGCGCAATTTGATCCCGGTTCCGAAGCAGACTGGCATATCGCAGGGCTACCTGCGACCCGCAGAAGGCATCGAGCAGTTTGCAACCGGCCCGGGAACAGATCGCGGCGGATTCAACTGGGACGGCGTGTTGATCCGAGTGATGGGCAGCAAGCTTTGCCGGGTGAGCGCCGCCGGCGCGGTGGTCGTGCTGGCAGACGTTGGGCCTGGCGGCCGCGTCACCATAGACAACGGCTTCGGCTACCTCTCGATTTGGTCTGGCGATCGGCTCTATTACTGGGACGGCACAACGCTGACGCAAGTCACGGACCCCGACCTGGGTCCTGTTTTGGATGGTTGCTGGCTGTCCGGCTACAACATCAGCACCGACGGTACATCACTGATCGCGACCGACCTGCTCGATAAAACACAGGTCAACCCGCTGCGCTATGGGTCTGCCGAATCTGACCCAGACCCCATCCTGGGCGTGAACAAGCTACGCAATGAGCTGATCGCATTTGGTCGATTCAGCATTGAAGCGTTCGACAACGTCGGCGGCGATGGCTTCCCCTTCCGACGCATCGAGGGCGCGCAGGTGCCGCGCGGCGTCATAGGCACGCATGCGGTGTGCCCATTTGCCCAGACCTTCGCATTTGTAGGCAGCGCCATAAATTATGTGCCGGCCGTCTACTTTATGCAGGCCGGCACGACCGAAAAGATATCCACCGCTGAAATTGACAAGATCCTGGAGCGTTACTCCGAGACCCAACTGGCTGGCACCGTGCTGGAGTCGCGTTTGCAAAAGGGCCATATCTGGCTGTACGTGCATCTGCCAGACACGACATGGATCTATGACCTATCGGCCTCGCAAGCAGTCAAAGAACCCGTTTGGTATGAGTTGAACTCAGCCATTGTTGGCTTGGCCACTTATCGCGCTCGAGGACTCGTGTGGTGCTATGACCGCTGGATTGCCGGTGACCCAACCACCAGCAACCTCGGTACGTTCAGCAATGTCGTGTCGACACACTATGGCCAGGTGACCGGGTGGGAGTTCGGCACCCTGGTGGTCTACAACGACAGCCGCGGCGCGATCGTTCACGAGCTGGAGCTGGTGGCCCTGCCTGGTCGTGTGGCATTCGGCGCCGAACCGGTGATCTGGACCAGCTACAGCCTGGACGGCGAGACATGGAGCCAAGAGCGGCCCGTTGCTGCAGGCAAGCAGGGTGAGCGCGGCAAGCGCATAGCCTGGCGCAAACAGGGCAAGATGCGCAACTACCGAATGCAGCGTTTCCGGGGCACCAGCGATGTCTATATCTCGTTCGTGCGCCTCGAGGCCCAGTTCGAGGCCCTGTATGGATAAGCTGAACCCTCGCAATTTGACGCGTGACCAGCTGGCGCGCTTCCTGCCATCCCACGAGCTAATCAAAGCCTTCGAGGCGCTGTTCAATGTGGCCGGGCAGACGCCTGACGCCGTCAATACTCTGGCCGCAGCGGTGGAAACAGCGCAGGAAAGCTCAGACACCGCCAATGCTGCGGCAGTCGCTGCAGCTGCCATTGCCAGCTATGCCCAGGCGCTAGCCGGTGACCTGGCCGCAGGACCCACCCCCATCCATCTGCAGATGTCACAGCAGATCGATGACCTTTCGTCCCGGCTGTCTCAGATGGATGCCATCCTGGCCGCCATGTCACGCCGCATCAATGCCCTTGAAGAAAGACCCAACCAATGAGCTCCACGGCACAGACCCTGCTTGACTCGACCTTCGTCGCAACCGGTGCCGCCGCGTTGCTGTATACCTCGCCAGCCGGCGGCAAGGGCACCTATCTTGATGTTGCCACAGCACTGAACGACAACGCTGCAGCCCAGACCGTGACGCTGCACATCGTGCCGAGCGGCGGCGCGGCGGCAGCAGTGAATCAGCAAGTCAAGGACCGCTCATTGGCGGCAAAGGCTTCCGATCTGCTGCCCGAAATACGCGGCAAGTTCCTGGACCCTGGCGACATGGTTTACGGCACAGCAAGTGCCGCCACATCCATCTCGCTCTTCATGAGCGGCCGCGAATTGACTTGAGCTTTGCTGCGCGCCCGGCCTGCGTCATAATCCGGCCACTCGACCAGCGCTCGCCGTTGGTCCGCTGAGTCCGAAGAGCCGCCAGCAGCTCACGACAACCCCGAGAGGGAGCCCGTGATGCTCGCTGAATTGATCAGCTCCAATGCCGCCACTGCTGCGGCTCGAACCCCACTTCCGACCCGCGCCGCCCTGCAGCGCCTTCAGTCGGCCATGTTGCCGCTGGCCACTGCGATGCCAGAGCCGCAGCACATCTTTCATCCAGGCTGGTACGAGCGCCGCTTGATGGTTCCGGCCGGCATGCTGATCGTCGGCAAGATCCACCGCCACGACCATATCCTGGGTGTCATCAGCGGCCATGCCATCGTCATCAGCGAGTTCTCGCGCGATGAAGTGCGGGGCGGCTATCTGGGTTATTCGTCAGCCGGTGTGAAGCGCGCAGCTCTCGCGATTGAAGACACTTTGTTCGTCACGCTGCATGAGAACCCGACTGATGAGCGAGATCTCGATGTGCTCGAGGCTCAACACATTGAGCCAGAAATGTTGCAGGGAATCATCCCTGCCTGCGGGGCCCTGCAATGAGCTGGGGCATCGTCGCGGTTGCTGGGGCCTCTCTTGTCGGCGGAATCTACTCGGCAAACAAGCAGGGCAAGGCAGCCGAACAAGCTGCCGGCATCCAATCTGAGGCCTCGCTGGCCGGCATCGAGCAGCAGAACAAGCAGTTCGAAGCCATCCAGAAGTTACTCAGTCCCTATGTGGAAGGTGGCTACAAAGGCCAGGCTGGCCAGCTCGACCTGCTGGGCCTGAACGGCGCCGCGCCGCAACAGTCGGCCATCGACGCAATCAAGGCCTCGCCTCAGTTCTCGTCACTGCTGAAGCAGGGCGAAGAATCGATTCTGTCGAACGCCTCGGCCACCGGTGGGTTGCGCGGCGGCAACACGCAGGCCGCACTGGCGCAGTTCAGCCCTCAGTTGCTCTCCCAGTTGATCGACCAGCAGTACGGCCGGCTCGGCGGCATGGCCAGCATCGGCCAGAACGCTGCCGCCGGCGTCGGCAATGCCGGCATCACCACCGGCAACAACATCAGCACCTTGTTGCAGCAGCAAGGCTCAGCGCTGGCTGGTGGTGCTCTTGCGCAAGGAAAAGCTCAGGCGGGATATGCAGGGGCGATCACTGGGGCCATTGGCACGTACTTCGGCTTGGGGGGCAAATTCTGATGGACCCAATCAACTACAACGTCGACGTTCAGCAGCCATTGCAGGCCGCCCTCCATGGCTATGGGGCCGGCGCAGCTATCCGTAACGATCAGCAGCAGCAACAGCAGCAACAGGCAGCGCTGGAGCAACAGCAACGCTTGCAAGGGCTGGTCGCCCGCGCATCACGGCCCGGCGCAACAGCTGATGATTTTCAGGCCGTCATGGTTGCAGATCCAAAGCATGCCGAGGCGTACACCAAGGCCTGGGCAACCAAGAACACCGCACAGCAACAATCCCTGGCCGGTGACCTGTTGCAATGGGGCGCTGCGATCAAGTCAGGCAAGCCCGATCTAGCGACAGCTCGGATGCTTGCGCGCGCCGATGCAATGGAGGCCACTGGCGGCCCAACTCAGGAGTCGCAGGGCCTTCGCATTCAGGCTCAGTTGATCAAAGAACACCCGGAATTCGCACTGGGCCAGTTCCAGGCTCTGCTGGCAGCCAATCCGAACGGCAAGGATGCGGCGACGGCGCTGGCGTCATTTGGCGCCGAACAGCGTGCCGAAGACCAAGCCCCTGCTGACCTGGCCAGGAAGGAAGCCGACGCCAAGAAAGCCGGCATTGATGCCAAGTACGCGGAGCAGGGCGCCATCATCGACTTGCAGAAGAAGGGCTGGGACATCAAGGCCATCCAGGAAGACATCGGCTTCAAAAAGGAGGCCAACCGCATCGCCATGATGAGCGCCGCAGCCGCTCGCGAAGGAAACGCGCTCAAGCGCGAAGAGCTGGGCATCAAGATCCAGGAAGCCCGTACAGCCATGGACGACAAGATCCGCACCAAGATGGCCGATGCAGAGTCGGCGGTGGGTTCCGTTGACAACGCCCTCAACACCATTGAGCGCATCAAGAAGAACAAGAGCCTGAACAATGTTTTGGGCTCCATCGAGGGGCGCGTCGGTTCCTACTTGAGCGACGAGGGCTCAGATGCGATTGCCCTGTTGGAGCAGTTGAGTTCTCAGGCGTTTTTGGCTGCGGTTCCGGAAATGAAGTCGCTGGGCAGCTTGTCAAATGCTGAAGGTGAAAAGCTGGGTTCAGCCAAGGTTGCGCTGCGACGCGATCAGTCTGAGGAGCAGTTGCGCGACAACCTGGACGACTACGCGCGCATTCTCAACAAAGCGCGCGTCAACATTTCCAAGCGAACCGGCATTCCGCTAGGTAAGCCTGACACCCCAGCAGCGCCTGGCGCAAGGCCGCCGCTGTCATCGTTCGCAAAGCCTACCGGCGGCGCGTCCGGGAGCTACTGATATGGCCTTCGACGTTGAAGGCGCACGCAAGGCCGGCTACTCGGACGCTGAGATCGCCGCGCATCTGTCTCAGGAGCAGGGCTTCGACCTGGCCGGCGCAAAGAAGTCCAAGTACAGCGACTCGGAAGTCATTGCGCACCTGGCCAGCGCCGCCGCTCTGCCTGCACCACGGCCCGGCATCGGGGCCCGAGTTGCAGCGCTGCCGGGCCAGATCGCTGAAGCAGTGACAGGAGCACAGCGCGCCACTCCGGAGACGCAGGAACTGCCCGACTGGGCCGGCATGCCTGAGCTGAACAGCTTCAGCCTGGCCAGCGCCAAGACAGGGCTGGGTACGCTGCTCTCGAATCCACAGGAGACAGTCCAGATCATCAAGGCCAACTTCCCCGGCGTAGAGGCACGGCAAGACGAGAAGGGGAACTTCTTGCTGCGGTCGTCTATCGATGGGCAAGAGTACGCGATCAAGCCCGGCTTCGCTGTCAGCGACGTTCCGCGCGCAGCCGGCGCCGTGGCCGCGTTCACGCCTGCCGGCCGAGCCACCAGTATCCTCGGTGCTGGCCTCGCTAGCGCTGGCACTCAAGTCCTGATCGAAGGTAGTCAAGCGGCCACCGGCGGCAACTTCAATACAGGAGAGGTGGCCGCCGCCGGCGCTTTTGGCGCCGCGGTGCCTGCTGTCGTGAACGGTGTGCGAGCGCTGGCCAAGCCGGTCCGACAGCTGACTGCCCGGGTGCGTGGGATACCAGAGCCGGCGGCCACCGCTGTGCCCCCGCCTGGTTCAGTTGGATCACCTGCAGCCGCTGCTGTACCAGACAACGTTCCAGCCGTCCAAGCCGCCCCTGTTGCGCCTGCCGCCCCAGCTCTCCCTGCACTCAGCCCCGACGAACTCGGCCAGACTATGCGCAAGGCCTCTATCGGTGGCCTGGGTGGCAAGCGCTCGCAGCAGATCCTCGCTCAGCAAGTCATGCCCGACGCTGAGACGGTGGCCGCAGCCGAGCGCCTGGGCATCGCCGAGCATCTGCAGCCTGACCATGTCACGACGAACCAGGCTTATCGCCAGCTCGCGCAGCTGGTGAAGTCGCAGACTGGCAGCGAGGCGGCAGTGTTGCAGCGCACCGGCCTGGAGAAGGTGGCCGAGCGCGCCAATGGGTTGATCGATGAGATCGGTGGCACGGCTGATGCCAGCACGCTGTCCAGCACCGTCCGGGCTCGCATGGAAGGCACGCAGAAGGAGCTGGAGGCGATCGCAGATGACCTGTACGGCCAAGTGCGCGCCCAAGTGCCAGCCAACACACCAGCGCCAGCCACGAACGTGCTCGAGTTCATCGAGAAGCGGGAGGGCGAACTGGGCGGCAAGCAGAACCTGAGCCCGATGGAGAAGCGGGTCCTTGGCAAGCTGTCACCCAAGGCCGTTCAGTCCGCCGAGACAGTCCCCGGCAATCCACTGATGCCGGGCAGCATGCGCGAGACCACACGCAAGGCGACGAGTCAGCGCGAGCCGACCTATACCTTGCTTGACGATGTGCGCAAGGATCTGGGTGCAGCAGCGCGAATGTCCGGCCCTTTCAAAGACGCCGACACCGGCCTGGCCAAGAAGCTCTACGGCCTGCTGTCCGATGACCAGGCCGCAGCCATCGGCCAATCAGGTGCCAGCGAGATCTACACCGCTGCCCGACAGTCGGTTGCCGTGCGCAAGTCCCTCGAGGACGACATGGTCGCCATCTTCGGCAAGCAGCTTGATCGCTCGATGGCGCCGTTGGTGTCTGGCTCGATCAAGAAGCTGGGCCAGGGCGATACCGCAGCCTTTGCCAAGCTGATTGCCGCTGTGCCCAAAGACATGCGCCAGCAGGTCACAGCCTCCGGCCTCTCGTCATTCTTCCAGCGCACCGCGCGCGGCGGAGAGATGGACTTCGCCGGATATGCCAAATGGTTCGATGCCCTGCAGACGAACAAGCAGGCTATGGCCGCGCTGATGGGCAACCTGCCGCCCGGCTCTGCCAAGCAGCTGGCCGACCTGGCCCGGGTGTCGCGCGGCATCTCCATGGCCAAGGGCGAGTTCATCACCACAGGCAAGGCGATCAATCCGAAGGTGCTCGAGGCGGCAGACACGATGACGCGCCGGATCTATGAAGAGGTCGCGCGCCGCGGCGTGGCCGGCATCGTCGCCGAGGGCGTCGGTACAGCGTCCGGAGCCCCGGGCCTGGCCTCCGCGCTGATGAGCGCCACGATGAAGAACAAGCCGTCGATCGTCCAGGCCGCAGACAAGCTGATCACCTCGCCCGAGTTCGTCGCCTCAGTGCGCGCGCAAGGCACGCCAGCCGCAGCCAGTGCTGTGACCAGGCTGTCGGTCAGCAAGCCATTCACCACCTTCTACCGCGCAGTCGGTGCACCGCGCGAGATGTCAAACCGGGAGCGCTGGATTTTGAACGCCATGCAGACCCAGAACACCATGAATCGAGACAGCGATGCTCGCAATTGAATCCCCGTATCCTCAATATTTCGACCTAGATGGGTCTCCGCTGAATGCGGGGTATATCTATTTCGGACAACCGAACCAGAACCCGGAGACTGCCCCAATCGCAGTATTTT
>CAUPEV010000019.1:0-43389 GCA_963510335.1 uncultured Roseateles sp. | reverse complement strand
TCCGCCGCTATCCGCCGGCCTTCAAGCGCTTTGTGCCGGCCTGCGAGAAAGACGATTTGCGCCTGTGCAGCAAGGAAGAAATCACCAACGCCTATGACAACGCCCTGCTCTATACCGACCATGTGCTGGCCAGCCTGATCGCCAAGCTCAAGGGCCGCGCGGCGGAGGTGGATACGGTGGTCCTCTACGTCTCAGATCATGGTGAATCCTTGGGCGAGAACGGCTTGTTCCTGCACGGCATTCCTTATGCGATTGCGCCCGATGTGCAGACCCGCGTGCCGATGCTGATGTGGGCCAGCAGCGGCTTTGCCGACTCAGCCGGCCTGGACTGGAACTGCCTGCGCCAACGCGCCGGCCAGACCCCTGCGAGCCCCGTCAGTCACGACCACCTCTTCCACACCCTGATGGGCTTGCTGGATGTGCGCAGCGACTTGCTGGCCCCGAGTCTTGACCTGGCCGGGCAGTGCCGCGTGGCTCAGCCCAAGGAGGCGGCCAAGTGATGCCTGCCGCTTTGCCTGCCGCTGTGCCGGGCACTCTGCCGGGTAGCCCGCCGGTCTGGCGCCGCGACCTCGCCATCACGCTTTTTTGCCTGCTGCTCTTGGCCCTGTGGGAAATCAGTGGACTTGACCTGCCCCTGGTGCGACTGTTTGGCACGGCCGAGGGCTTTCGCTGGCGCGACGCCTGGCTGACCAGCACGCTCTTGCATGAGGGCGGGCGAGCGCTAGGTTGGGCGGTGCTGATATGGCAAATGCTCGATGCACTTTTGCTCAAGCCCAAACCCATGACGCCGAGCAAGCAAGAACGACGTTTCTGGCTCGGTGTGGCCGTGGCGAACATCGTGCTGGTGCCCGCGCTCAAACGCGTCAACCTGAGCAGCTGCCCTTGGGAGCTGAGCGAGTTTGGTGGTCTTGCCCAGTATGTGCCGCACTGGCTGCTGGGTGTGTATGACGGCGGGCCGGGGCATTGCTTCCCGTCTGGCCACGCGATAGCCGCGTTTGGCTTCTTCGGCCTGTATTTCTTGTGGCGGCCTTACCGGCCGGCATTGGCGCGGCTCATGCTCGGCCTGGTGCTTGGCGCTGGCGCTGTATTTGGATTCGCGCAGATGGCGCGCGGCGCGCATTTCCTCAGCCACACGCTGTGGTCGGGCTCTATTTGTTGGACGCTGTGTGTGGGGGCCGACTATCTCTTGCGTGCCCGGGCCGACAAGAGCAGCAAACTATCGCCACTGAAATTGAATCAGGGGCCACTCGGCCCCTGATGCTGGTCTTGCAGACGAGCTAGCTATCTATCGATTACTTGGCGCTCGCGGCGGCGCGCTTGGCGGCAGCTGCGGCCATGGCGGCGCTGCGAGTTTCGGTCGCGGCCTTGATCTTGGCGTCGAAATCAGCCTTGGTCGCGGCCGTGGCTTCGGCGCGGGCGTTGCGGCGTGCCACCAAAACGTCCTTGCCGGCAGCCTTGGCTTCAGCGCCGGCCTTGTCTTGAGCGGCCTTGATGGTCGCAGCACGTTCAGCGCGGATGGGGCGCACGGTGTTGTTGAACTCGGTGCGGGCAGCACGTTGTTCGGCGCGCATCACCACGATGGGGTCGGTGCTGGCGGCGGCAGCCTTGGCCGGAGTGGCCGCAGGCGGCATGGCTGTAGCGGCAGTAATCTGGGCTTGAGCAGCGCCGCCCAACAAGGACAACAAGACGGCGACAGCGGCGATGGAATTCTTCATGGTGTTGCTTCCTAAAAATATAAGAAAAAAGCAATGAGCAAGCAGCTCATATGCAGACGCAGGATCAGCTGCGCAAACCGCGGCCCTAGCGACAAGTCGCTACGGACGTTTTACCCAGTCAAGCCCGCAAAACCTGAGACATATTAAGGGTTTTCATGCTGGTTCTTTTCACCTACATCAATGGAAAGCGTAAAGCCGCTGCCAATTGTTTCTTTTATGCCATGCTCGGCGCTGAAGTGCCCCGTTAGCGCCTCGGGCCGGACACTGCGACAGCGGGCCGCATCACTGGACGCCGGGCAGCCAGGCCGCAATCCTGTAGATGATGAGCTCCTGCAACTGGTTCATCAACGCAAAGCCGAACAGGCAGGCCACCACCACCCGCAGCAGCGTCCAGGGCCTGAACCCCAACCAGGGCAGGTAGTAGGCGATGGTGATCAGCAGCAATATGGCCGCGCTGATGGTTTGTAGTAGAGGCATGGGGATCTGAGCCCATTGGCCCAGGCCAATGAGCAGCAGGTCGAGCAGCATGGCCATGGCGATGCCGTACAGGCCCACCGCCCAAGCCTCGGCGACGGTGAAACCCCGCTGCGGGAACAGCAATCGCATCAAGCCGGCTGTGGGCAGGGTGAAGACCAGCATCCAGTAAGGCATTGACAGACTGAGCCACACATTGAGTTGCGCATACAGGGCGCTGCGCGCCGGTGACAGGCTGCTCTTGACCTGCTGCAGCAACTGGGCCCGATACACCTCGAAGTAGACATCACCGTAAAAATGGCTAAGCAGCACATTGAGCGTGGCGATCGCTACCAAAAAGGGCAGTGGATGCGTGTAGCTGAGGCGTTGGCCCTGCATGAAGGCCTTGAACACGAGACCCGGCTGCCAGCAAAGATGCCAGACCGTGCGCTTGAGACTCTTCTCTAAATGCAGCACCCGCTCGGTGAAGTCCTGCCACATGCCGGGTAGCGTCAGCGGCAGGCGCGGTGCTTTGATGCCACAGGTATGGCAGAAGGGCCCCTGCAGCGGCGTTGAGCAGGAACTGCAAGAGGGGCATTTGACTGGTATGGGGCCGCTTGCAGTGTCGTGGGTCATGGGTCGAGTCCAGGTCGGCGGCGGAAGCATTCTCGGCCTCTGGTTCAATTGTCTCGCTAAGGCGTTGAGCTTGGCTTGTGAGTAGCTCGAAATGTCGATGCCCTTCGGCAGGTACTGCCTGAGTAGGCCGTTAGTGTTCTCGTTGCTGCCGCGCTGCCAAGGACTCCGTGGATCACAGAAATAGACCTGAATATCGGTGGCGAGTGTGAATCGCTTGTGCCCGGCCAACTCCCTGTCTCGATCCCACGTCAGCGACTTGTAGAGCTCTTGGTGTCGTTTGCGTGCATTCTTGGACGAGCGGCTTTGACAGCCGCGCCGATTCCTGGTGCATTTCAAGATTCCAACTGCCCCAACAATGCGCAATCAAAATTTGCCCCTCAGTTGTGGGCTTGAACTGACCGTGTGGTCTGAACTTTGAGCCTGCCATCTTGATAGTTTATTGATCTGCCATGCCAATGCGAGACATTTCGTGCGAATGTCCGCCGCGACGCTACCAAGCTTCAGCAGACGATGTTCGATTTACGCTTCGGGCACTTTGCTGCCAAAGGCAAAGGTCAGGAACTTGCGCCCGGAGCTGCCCTTCGCTGGCCAGCCAGAATATCGTCGTGGAGCATATTCGACCTTCACATTCAAGACGGCATCTGACCCCAGCATCCCTACCTCTCCCATCTCTATTGCCAGCTCGGCGGCGCTAGAGTTGGGGAGCCACATCGAATTCATCAAGGTCTAGCATCAGTGCGGCATGATCAAAGGCGCCGGTGCTAGGGCCATGAAGTTCACCGTGAACGACACACCCTTGTCTCGGTTTGGGGCAATATTCAGCGAACCACCAATTTGCCCCGCCAGATCAGTTACCAACTGCAGCCCGAGTGAATTTTTACGCCTTTCTTCAAAGTCTTGCGGCAGCCCCACGCCTGTATCGCTAACGCACAAACGCCACTGCTTCGAGTTTTCCAATGGTTGCAAATCAATGCTGACCTCTCCAGCGGTACCCCATGGGAATCCATGCTTGAGGCAGTTAGAAATCAACTCGTTGACCAGCAGCCCACAGGGAATGGCATGATCCATGCTGACCTGCACCGAACCGAGATTGCGCAGGAGCTTGATTGCGGCCGATTTCGTTGACCGCATCCGAAATGCCTGTACGGACAGCTGCCCGAGATAAGTGCCGAGATCAATCGAAGCCAAAGTCTCGGATCGGTACAGCAACTCATGCAACAGAGCCATGACCCGGATGCGGGCTTGCATATCGTCCAGCACGCTTTTTGTGTCATCCAATAGGCTGCGCCGGCTCTCAAGACGCAGCAAGCTGGTAATCACTTGCAGATTGTTTTTGACCCGGTGGTGGACTTCCATCAGCAAGGCGCGTTTGTCATTCAAGGCTGATTGCAATGCGTGCGTCAGTGCTTTCTCTGTTGCCAATGCCCCGGCGGCTTCCACGGCCGTCCTCTCCGCCAACGCGACCGCCAACGCCGCTGCTCGCACTGCAGTTTTTACGGCAACCGCTGCTGCAACGGTCGCCGCTTCGGCCTCCACCGCCGCTGCTCGTGCTGAAGATGCGGCGCTTTCGTCAATTGCGGAAGCGAAGAATGCAGCCGCAGCCGCTTGCACTGCCAACGCTGCGGCTGCCGCTGCGGCTGCTGATTCAACTGCGGCGGCGGCACCTTGCGCTGCTGCAATGACGGACTCGGCAATAGCAGTTGCTGCATCTGTGGCAATATTTGCCTCTGCAGGCGGCAGTGACGAATCGACCGCCGCCGCTTTCACGGATGTTGCGACAGATGCCGCCAATTCCTGGATTAATTGCTCCGGGCGCTTGTTCGCAAATAATGCGGCATTCAGATTTGCATCTGCGCCCATTGGATCAATGCTGCCGTCAAAAAGCTTATCCATAGTTCCTTCATGCGCCCGAACTATGCAGTGATTGAATAGCTCGTTTGGCAAGTCACAGTACCATCAAATGCACATTGGAGTTTTCGGATCGTGGAGCGAGGAGTCGGGTCTGCAAAATCCCCTATTTTTTGTGGTCACGGCGTGAGTTTTTGACTTTTTGGCTCGGACTCGGGCCTGGGCTTTTGTACGCTGCGGGCACGATCCCGACAGTGGCGGCCGGCAGCAAGCGCCCCTGAGCAGTGATCAGCATTGTTCGATGCTGGTTGTCGAGGCCAGTAGCTTGCGCCGCTTGGTGCAGTTATGGTCGAATGATCTGATGTTTAGTGGCGTGCTGCTTGTCTTACTGGTGCTCGGCGGCGCAGCCAAGGGGCAGACCTTGACGATGTTTGCCGATCCGATACCCGGCCTGATCAGCAAGTCCGCCGATGGCAAGACCATTGAAGGGCCAGCTGCCGACCTGCTCAGGCAGATCGCTGTGACGTCTGGACTGGATATCAAACTGGTCCTTGCAACTGCCGCTCGAGGCCAGTTGGAAACACGAGCCAAGCCTGACACCTGCCAAGCAAGTGTTGTACGAACCCCTGAGCGCGAAGCGCTTTTCAGATGGGCTGGCCCATTGAGTCGGGCTCGATTGGTGTTTTTTGCGCGCGCTGATGACCCGGTGAAGGTCGATTCGCCAGCGGACGCGAAGGGTTTGAGCATCGGCGTACTCCGGGGCAGCGCGGTAGTTCCCTGGCTGAAGGCGCAGGGCTTGTCATTTGCCGAAGTGGCTGATCACAGCACAAGCCTACGCATGTTGACCGCCAAGCGCATCGACCTTTGGGCTGTCAACGAGGTGCCGGCTGCCGCGATTGTCAAGTTAGCTGGTGGCACGCCACTTCGGCGGGTATACACGATCAGCAACACCTTCACCCATATTGCATGCAACATCAATGTGCCGGATGCGACGATGGAGCGAATCAATAGCGCTATGGCGAAGCTCACTCGTGAGGGCGCTCTGGCTTTTTTAGGGTTGCCATAGTTTTGCTTCACACACATTCCCATGGATTTACTGCGGGGCATGGAGAGCTGCGAAACAATTGAGAGTCGGCGAATAGGCGGACGGAATTGAACTCAAACGCTGAGCGACTGAAAGCGGGCAATGGGACTGAGCGCAGGGAATGGCAGCTTGAGGATCGTCAACTACCTGCTGTAGGTCGGGATCGAATGTCGGCGATGGGCACTGAGCCTCCGGCTAATGAAGCTTGAAATAGGAACGGTAGCAGCGCCGGCGTTCGGCCGGCCTGGCCTACATTTCCTTGAAGAACTGCAAATAGCTGCGGCTCACAGGTAGGCGCTCGCTGCGGCCTTTGAGTTCGATGTCGGCGGTCTCGTTTTCGCCGCGCGTGACGCGGCGGATCGAACGCAGATTGACCAGCACCGAGCGATGCACTTGCGCGAACTGCTGCGGGTCCAGCTGCGCGATCAAGTCTTTCAGCGGCATGCGTATCAGCGCCTCGGCGGCCTGCCCTTCATCACGGTAGGCGACCAAGGTGTATTTGCTGTCGCTTTTCAGATAGTCGATATCGTCGACCGGGATCATCCGCAAGGAGCTGCCTACCGTCGCGCGCACCCAGCGCAGCGGCTCGGGTTGGTCGAGCTTCAGGCGCTCAGCCAGTTGTGCCAGCAATGCCTCGGTGTGCACGGCCGGCTGCGCCGTTTGCAAGCGCGCTTGCAGCCGCGTGACCGTCTCGGCCAAGCGCGCGGCGGTGACGGGCTTGACCAGATAGTCCAGCACGCCATGCTCAAACGCTTCGAGCGCGTACTGGTCAAAAGCGGTCACAAAGACCAGATGCGAGCGCTTGCCGATCTGGCGCGCTACCTCGATGCCGCTCAAGCCCGGCATATGCACGTCCAAGAAGCAAATCGTCGGCTGATGCTGCTCGAACAGCTCGATCGCCTGCCGGCCGTTGCGCGCCTGCGCAACGATTTGCAAGTCCGGCCAAGCGGCGGCCAGGCGCGCCTCCAAAATTTCGCGCAGCAGCGGTTCGTCATCGGCAATCAGGGCTGTCAAGTTCATATTGGCTCGATACTGAATTCAATCCTCACTCGCACACCGTGCGGCTCCACCTCGCTCAAGTCCAGCGTGGCGCTTCCGCCATAGGCCCAATGCAAGCGTTCGCGCAAGGCCGCCAGCCCGGTGCCCAATCCGCGTCCGGTCGCTTGCAGGCCGACGCCGGTGTCGGTGACCGTCAAGCGGCACTGTCCGCTGTTCAACAGTTCGGCGCTGACATCAATGCGGCCGCCTTCTTCGCTCGGGTCTATGCCATGCTGAACGGCATTCTCTACCAGGGTCAGCAACGTCATCGGCGGGCAGCGCAGCAGATGCACGCCGCTGGCGATGTGCAAGTCGAAGGCGAGGCGGTCGGGCATGCGCATCTGCATCAGCTCCAGATAGGCCCGCACCAATTCCAGTTCCTGGCCCAGCGTATTGGCCGAGCCATCCAAGCGGGGCACGGCAGCGCGCAGATAGGACGTTAGGCTTTGCAGCAGCTGCGGCGCGCGCGGCGAGCCGGCCTCCACCAGGGCTTGCACATTGGCCAGGGTGTTGAACAAGAAATGCGGTTGCGCCTGCGCGGTGAGCAGGCGCATGCGGGCGTCCAACGCCTGACGGGCCATTTCGCTGCGTTCCAGTTCGAAGCCTATGGCTTGTTCTTCCACTTTGGCCTCCCGTTGGCGCAGCAGTGCTGTCAGGGCCACCCAAGGGGCGAGCAGCATGCCGGAAAATGTCAGGGTCATGAACCCGTTCAAACGATCGGTGTTCGCCCAAAAAACCGGGGCGCCGGCGGGCGTGCTCAGCTTGTAAATAAAGAACACGGTGATGGGTACCACCACACCCACGGCGGCCACCTGCAGCGCCCAGCGAGCCAGCCATTTCGGTAGCCTACGCGGCCATTGCTCAAACACACCGAATGCCAGCAGCACCACCAGGCCGATGCCGAACACCCGCATCACCAAGCGCTCATAGGCCTGTGGGTTCCAGTTGACGCTGAACAGCAAGCTCATCAAGACGCAAACGATGGCGACGGTGCGTACGCGGCGCCAGCCGAACAGGGCCCGCCAATTGAATGACGGCGATGTTGGCGCGGCTTCGAAAGTGGTGGTGGATGATGGCATCACGGCAGAATACTCGAGTGAATGGCTGGAAACCTTGAGCTTCGATGGCACTCGGCCATTAACGCCAGCGCTGAGCGGGCTTGCGGAAATAGTGATGCGCGATATAGCGCCAGGGCAGCACCAGCGGCGTCAGCACAATGCCCATCAAGCAGGCAAAGACGGTCTCTTGCACATTCGGCGTCATCGCCCCACTCAGCCACAGCGGGTAGGCGATCACCAGCAACCACAAAGCTTTCCAGACCAGTTCATAAATCAGCAATGGCAACATCTGCAGCGGGTAGCGCAGACCCCAGACACAGAGCATGGCCAAGCCGATCAACATTGCAGCCAACTCGCCACGGCGCTGTGCCCAAAGCTCGCTGTGCAGCAGCATGCTCGGCCCCCAGCTGAGCGCCAGCCCCACCGTGATCAGTAGATAGAAGGCGCGCAGCAGGTTCAAGCGCCAGAGGGGAACGTCTTGGTCGGTCATTCTCATTTCCCCTTCAGCCGAGCTTGGCCAGGCTCTTGCGAGCGTCTTCGACATTGGCCGGGTTGGCCCGCTTGTTGGCGATGAAGCGCTCGTAAGCGGCCTTGGCCTGCGCCTTGTCGCCCTTGGCCAAATAGGCGTCACCGAGGCGGTGGTCGACGGGCAGTTCGTCTGCGCCGCCCAGCGTCCTGGCCCGCTCCAAGGTGCGAATCGCCTCGTCCGTTTGGCCCTGCGCGGCGTAGACCCGGCTCAGGCCATAGCTGCCGCTGGCCTTGCTTGGCTGATCGCGGTGCAGGCCTTCATACAGACTCTTGGCCTTGGCCAAGTCTTTGCCATCCTTCAAATAGACCCGCGCCAATTGCATGGTGGCTTCGCGCACCTCCTCCAGCATGGCGCCATCCTTGCTCGGCTTGAGCGCCAGCAACTCGCTCTCCATCTCGGCCCATTTCTTGTCTTCGGCGGCAATGTGGACGCGGATGATGCGCGCCGTTTCGGGCTGGCTGCTGCGCACGGCGGCCTCCAGCTCCTTGGCCTTGGACACGCTGCCGCCCATCATGCCGGGCACGGTCAGATAGAGCTTGGCCAGCTGCACCCGGGCCGTGAAGCTGCTGGGATCCAACTCCAGCGCGCGGATCCAGGACTCTTTCAAACTCCCCACATTGCGCATGGCTTTGGCCATGCCCATGCTGAGCATCTGCAAACCGAGGCTTTGCGCCGAGGCCAGGTGGCAAGCCGCCATGTTCGGGTGCTGCTCGACGCACAGCTTGGCTTGCTTGGCGCCGGCCTCAAGGCGCTTGCCATCGCCGGCGTCGCTGAAGGAAAGCGCCAGGGACAAGGCCGCGCTGGCCTCGGCATCGGCGGCGTTGCTCTTCAAGCGGGTCTGGGCCAGTTGTTCCAGTTCGACAAACTTGCCGGCATCTTGCAGTGACTCCAGCTGCGCATCTTTGAAGACGGCGGCCTGGGCCGAACCCAGCGTGCTCAATAAAGCCAGGGTGGCAATAGCGCTGACGATGCTGCGGCTGCCGCGATGAGGGATGAATTGAGTTTTCATGATCGGGTTCTCGGGAAAGTGGGTGAATAAAGAAAGCAGCTGAAGTGCAGCGGAGCGCTTCAAATTTCTAAGGACAGGGCCATTGTGTTGAGCTACCCGCCCGCTCAAACAGGCGCTCAGACGAGCCACGCGACGCTGGTTTTCAGGCACGATGCGGCAGGATGAATGGCGCGGACGGCCGAACGGCGGCCGATTGATGCCGCCTGCGCCGCTGGTCGCGGCCCGGCGTCACTCGTCCCAGCAAGGGCGTCGCCGATCCCGCATGGCTTGGCCTCGTCCCTGCGCTACAGGCACAGTCGGCCCTCTTGCTTCAAATAAAGCCTTGTCATGAAAAGAGTTCTGCGTTTCCTGCTGCGAGGCTTCTTGGGTCTACTCGCCCTGCTGGCCGTGCTGGCCGGTGTGTTCGGCTACTTTCTCTACACGCCAGCGCCAGAGTTGCCGCAGCTGTCCGGCAGCTTGGCCAAGGGCGAGATCGAAGTGGCCGGCGTCAAACGCGGCTACCGGACTTATGTGCCCAAGGGCTTGCCCAAAGGTGCGCCGCTGGTCTTGGTGATGCATGGCTCGGGCGAAGGCCCCGGCCAAATTCGCGTTGGCACCGGCTACGCCTTCGAGCGCCTGGCCGACCAGCATGGCTTCGCGGTCGTCTACCCCAAGGCCTTCGCGGCCGATTGGAACGACTGCAGCCGCATCGGTGACAAGGAGCTGCACGGCGCCAGAGGCGACGATGTGGGCTACTTGGCCGCCCTGGTCGACAAATTGGTTGCGGAGTTGGCGCTCGATCCGGCACGCGTGTTCGCGACCGGCGTATCCAACGGCGGCTCGATGGCGATGCGTTTGGCGCTGGAGCAGCCCAGCCGCTACAAGGCGGTGGCCGCCGTGGTCGCCAATGTGCCGGCGCCGCAGAACTTTCAGTGCAAGCCGGCGGCGCAAGAAACCACCTCGGTGATGATCATGAACGGCACTGAGGACCCGCTGGTGCCCTATGCCGGCGGTGAGATCAATCTGCTGGGCCTGTTCTACAAGGGCGGCGAGATCCTTTCTTCACGTGCATCGGCGCAGTATTTTGCGGACTGGGCTCGGCTGACCGGCGCACCCCAGACCCGCGAGAAAACCGTCGCCGATGGCGTACGCGTCGAGCAGAACCGCTGGAGCGCCGGCAAGAGCGGCAGCGCCGCCAAAGCCGAGGTGGAACTGGTGAGCATTCATGGCGGCGGACATGGCCTGCCGCAGCCTTACTCGAAGCGCCCACGGCTCTTGGGCCCTTCACCGATGGAGCCCAACGGCCCGGCGATGATCTGGGCCTTCTTCGAGCGGCAGCCCAAGTAAACACAACTAGAACAAGCCAACCAATCCACCGAATTGCGGAGTTATTGAAGAAAATGACCGTCCTTTACATCGCCCCCGAGAGTTCTGCCCTGGTTCACGCCGCCGCTGCGGCAGTGCTCTACCTGCATATCGGGGCTGGAAGTGTTGGCCTCTTGTCCGGCACGGCCGCCTTTGTGTGCCGCAAGGGCACGCCGCTGCACCGCCTGATCGGCAAGATCTTTGTCGTCTCGATGCTGATCATGTCCGGTATCGGGGCCGTCGTGGCGCCGTTTCTGCCGACCCCCGAGCGCGCCTCGGTGATTGCCGGCATCCTGACCTTCTATCTGGTCTTGAGCTCCTGGATGGCGGTCAAGCACAAGCCCGGACAGATCGGGCGCTTCGACTATGGTTTGCTGCCGATCTCCTTGAGCGTGGTCGCAGCCAGCGCCTATTTGTTCTGGCTGGCCTCTCAGAACCCGCGTGGCATGCTGGACGGCCAGCCTGGCGCCGCCTTTGTGATGTTCATGATCATTGGTAGCCTGGCCGCCGTGGGTGATCTGAGATTGATCTTGAGGCGCGGCGTCACGGGCGCCACGCGTCTGGCCCGCCATCTTTGGCGCATGACGGTGGCCTTGTTCATCGCGGCCAATTCGCTCTTCCTGGGTCAACAGCAGGTCTTCCCGAAAGCGATACAAAAATCCGGCTTGCTGAATGTGCCGGCCTTGCTGATCCTGGCCCTGCTGCTGTTTTGGCTCGCCCACACGGCTTGGGGCGCGCACAAGCGACGCCGGGTGAGCCGCATTTAAGCCGGCTTCGAGCGGGCGCCTTGTGGGCACGAGCTTGGTAATCTGTTGCTGAGCTTGAATCATGGCCGGGCCAGGCCGAGCCTGCTCGCCAAACGCGGCGCTCAGGCCAGCCAGCCCGGCTTTTCAGACCAGGCGGCGACCCAGGCGGGCACGGCGGCGGCCGGCATGGGGCGTGCGATGCCATAACCCTGAGCCAGCTCGCAACCCAGGGCCAGCAGGCGCGCGCCATGCGCGGCGGTTTCCACGCCTTCGGCAATGACCTGGCGACCGAAGGCTTTGGCCAAGCCGATCACGCCGGTGACGATGGCCAGATCGTCAGGGTCGATCAGCATGTCACGGACAAAAGTCTGGTCGATTTTCAACAGCTCGATCGGTAGGCGGCGCAGGTAAGTCAGTGATGAATAGCCGGTGCCGAAGTCATCGAGCGCGAAATGCACACCCAGGGTTTGGCAGGCGTGCATCAGCTTGGACATCTGGGCCATGTCTTCCAGGGCGCTGGTCTCCAGCACCTCCAACTGCAGGCCGCAAGCCTGCTCTCCGGCGGTGGGGAGCAGCAATGCGGACAGGCGCGACACAAAATTGGCTTGCTGCAATTGCATCGCGCAGACATTGACGCTGACCTGCAGGTCCAGGCCCTCGGCGCGCCAGAGGGCGATTTGCCGCAAGGCCTGCGCAATCACCCATTCCCCCAGGTCCACGCTGAGCGCTTGATCTTCGACCAGCGGTAGAAAAGCCGCCGGTGGCAGTTCGCCGCGCTCTGGGTGCTGCCAGCGAATCAGGGCCTCGACACCGACCACGGCGTTGGTCCGCATATTGACCTTGGGCTGGTAGCAAAGCTTGAATTGGCCCAGGGCGAGGGCGTTGCGCATCTCCGCCAAGCCTTCGCGCTGCTGCTTGGCCGCAGCTTCGTGCGCAATGTCGAAGAGATGAAAGCGATTCTTGCCGGCTTGTTTGGCCAGATACATGGCTTGGTCGGCATGGCGGATCAGGCGGTCCGCATCGGCGCCGTCCTGAGGGTAGATCGTGACGCCTATGCTGGTGGAAACCTCCAGCAGCAAGTCACCCAGCATGACCGGCGCACTGGCCGCCTGCAGCAGGCGCTCCAAGGCTTGCTCGCAATCGCGCGGCTGCGCCAGTTCGCTCAGCACTGCCACAAACTCATCGCCGCCAATGCGCGCCAACACGTCGCCGTCTCGCAGCACCGACTGCATGCGATTGGCCACGGCAATCAAGAGCTCGTCGCCGGTGGCATGACCATGCCGGTCGTTGATGCTCTTGAAGCCGTCGAGATCCAGATAGGCCACCGCCAAAGAAAGCTTGCGGCGCCGGCATTGCGCCATGGCATGCTGCAGCTGCTGGCCCAACAGCACCCGGTTGGGCATGCCGGTGAGCGCGTCGAAATGGGCGTTGCGTTCAAGTTGGCGCAGATGCTGCTTGGTCTGCGTGATGTCGGTGAACAGCGCGACAAAATTCTGCGTTTCACCCTTTTGGCCCTTGACCGCGCTGATGGTGAGCATGATTGCAACGATATCGCCCGCGCTGCGCCGAATCCACAGCTCACCGCTCCAATAGCCGCCGGCTTGCAGATCGCGCCACAGCTGGGTGTAGAAGCCGGGCGCTTGCGCCGACGATCGCAGCATCAGGGCGGCTCGGCCCAACACGGCTTCGCGCGGGTAGGCGGTGATCAGGCTGAAGGTTTCGTTGACATCGATGATGTTGCCGGCGGCGTCGGTGATCACGATGCCTTCGCGGGCGTGTTTGAACACATTGGCGGCCAGCAGCAATTGCTCTTCGGCGAGCTTGCGGGCGGTGATGTCGGTGCTGGTGCCCGTCATGCGCAAGGCTTGACCCTCGGCGTCGCGGCTTGCGACCATGCCGCGGGCCAGCAGCCAGCGCCATTTGCCGTCTTTGTGCATGCGGCGGTGCTCGCTGACATAGCCGGGCGTTTGCCCTGCCAGATGGGCATGTACGGCGGCCCAGGCCGCGTCGAAGTCGTCTGGGTGAATCCTGGGCGGTTCTTTGGAGCAGATATCGCTGTCCAAATCGGCGCCTGAAAACCCCATCATCTCCTTCCAGCGGCGCGAGTACTGAGTGATGTTGGCCCTGACATCCCAATCCCAGACCCCATCGCCAGCCCCTTCGAGGGCGAAGCGCAGCACCACCTCGCTGGCGCTCTTGGCCTCCAATTCCGCGGTCAGGGCGCTGACGTCGCAGTAGCTTCTCAGCCAGCCACCGCTGGGCAGCATGTGGGTCGTGAGCTGCAGCGTCTTGCCCGATGCAGTGCAGCGGATACGGCTCGAATTCTGCTCGGGGGTAAAGTCCTCCGCCGCTTCCCCTCGCTCGCCTTGAAAGGTAGCGATTTCTTGGCCCGTGCAGCGCTGGGCGACCCAACGTGCCAGCAGCTCAGTGGGCAGATCCAGCAGGTTTGCGCAGGCAGGGTTGGCAAAGACCAGTCGGTGCTGGGCATCGAACACCAGCAGCGCTTCGGGCAAATGCGCCAGCAACATCTCGCTGTCTGGCAGCGTAGGGCCTAGCAAGGACGCTGCGGTGGGTTCGAGTTGCAAAAGCGGCGAATACATCGTGACGGCAGTTTATCGGCGCAGGATCGAGCGAGCGCGCCATTGTCCAATTGGGCCCAAACTTTAAAGGGCAGAGAAAGCCGGTGCTCCACGCCGTCGGCAGGCTCAAGAGAAGGATCAATGCGCTCAGAGAAAGCTGCGTCCTCGATCGACATGCCGGCCATCGTTATCCCCGCGATCGCGCTCAGCAAGGCCACGCCCGAGCGCTGCAGCTTCGGTCTGGGCACGCCGCCGAGGAATATGTCCAGGCAAACGGTGGCGAAGGTCGCGACGATGCCCCAACCGAGCGCGGGCTAGCCCAGTGAAGGCGACAAATTCAAGGTTTGGCTGACAGTGTCTCGCGGCCGCAAACAGCCGTCCAGATAAAAGGTCATGTCACCGGGCTGGGCCGGGTTGGCAATGTAGAGGCCGGAGCGTATGCGGGGTGCCGAATGGGACTTGCGGGAGAGCGGCCCAACTCGGCAAGATGCCGCTGAAGCGCTGAAGCGCTTCAAAAGGCTGCGGCTCCTCCCTTACCCCATTCCATTTCTTATCCATCTCCGCAATATATGAAACTGCTTGCTCCCTGGCTTGCCGCGCTTTTTCTGAGTGCCCCCTCGGGCGAATCATGGGCCCAAGCGAGCCCGGCCGCGCCTGCCATGGCGGCCGCAAGCGCCGTCGAGCAATTCATCACCCGTTACAGCAAGACCTACACCGAGCTGGGTTTGGGCGGTGATATGGCGCTGTCTTACATCAAGAACATTCAGCACATCGTGCAGAGCAGCGATCTGCCTCGCCAACAAGCGCTGTTCGATGAGCTCAGCCAACAGCTGCAAGCACTTGACCCGGCCGCCGGCAGCAATTGCCAGCGTTTGCAGCTGCGCCAGATTGCATTTGAGTTGGCCTTGCAGCAGCAAAAGCTGGCGCTTCTTAGGTCCTATCTGGCGCTGGGCGAGCGCGCGGTTTTGTCCGATCAGGGCCTGGCCAAGACCAGCTTGGGCAAGGACTGGTATGCCTTCTTGCGCCAAGCCTGGCTGACCATGGACAGCTCGCCCGAGGCGCTGATG
Source organism: uncultured Roseateles sp. (assembly GCA_963510335.1). Classification (GTDB taxonomy): domain Bacteria; phylum Pseudomonadota; class Gammaproteobacteria; order Burkholderiales; family Burkholderiaceae_C; genus Paucibacter_A. The sequence goes on along the minus strand of CAUPEV010000019.1, from coordinate 28,283 downwards.
GCGATGGGTCGCAGCGAGCTCGAGCGGGCCTTGGCGCGCTACCAAGCGCTGCAAGCGCGGATGGGCTATGCCGGCCGCGACCAGGCTTTTGCTGACTACTTGGCCGGCCCCGCGTTCAGTTACCCGCCGGGTCAGACACCGCAGGCCGACTACGAGGCACGGCAAGCCATCGTCTATCAAAACATGCAAAAACTCTTCATGCCGACCGCAATTGCGCCACCGCAAATTCGCAGCTCCAATTTAGGCGCCGCCTTGCCGGTGGATGGCTATTACGAGCCGGATGAGAGCATCTTCTATTTCAACCGCGCGCAGGCCACCTACGGGCGCCGCAATATCGATTGGCTACTGCTGCATGAAAGCACACCCGGCCACCATTACCAGAGTCGTTATGCGCTGGAACAGCGGGGCTGCCCGGTCGGTCTGCCGCACGGCTTCTACTCGGCTTTTGCCGAAGGCTGGGGTGCTTATGTGGAAGAGTTCGGCAGCGAGCTGGGATTGTTCCAACAAGACTCGGACGCCTTGGGCGCTGTGGAATGGGACTTGGTGCGCTCAATCCGCGTGGTGCTCGATGTTGGCATCAATGCCTTCGACTGGAGCGAGCAGCAGGCGCAGGACTTTTGGCGCAGCAAGTTGCCGATGTTGCCGCATCTGGCCGAGCGCGAGATCACCCGCGTGCGCAACTGGCCGGCGCAGGCGATCACCTACAAGCAGGGCGCGGTGATGTTGCGCCAGCTGCGCGAAGCAGCCCGGGCCCGCGAAGGGGCCGCATTTGACATTCGCGTCTTTCACGACAAGGTGCTCAAGCATGGCCCGCTGCCGCTGGCGCTGCTGGCCGATGCGGTACAGGATCAAGGGCAAGCAGCGACGCCTTTGCCGGCCTCAGTCCGCTAAGTTCCGGCCCCTGCTCCGGCACGCTTGCGAGTTTCGCTGCCGCAGGCCAGTCAGTGGCTCACCACTTCGTGTGCCCAATCCATAAAGGCCTGCACCCGAGTTGTGCGCAGCTTTGAGCTGGGCGCGACCAATCTGAGCTTGTTGGGTTTGAATATCCGAGTTGGCTTGTGTTTGAGCGGACGCCTCCGCCTAGCTTGGGCAAGTAGCTGGGCGCAGGTTCTGGGTCAACCAAGCAATTCAAACGGGGTCAGGTTGATTTTTTCAAGTCGAGCGAAAACGCTCGGGATTAAATGAACCTGCCCCCAATTTCTTGGATCAGGCTTGCTGCGCGAGCATGAACAGCTGCGTCGAGCGGGCACCGGAGCGGCAAAAGGCCAGCACCGGGGGCTCTGCGGCGGCGAGTGCATGCTTCATGCTGGCTGCTTGTTCCGGCGTGATCGCACCGCCCACGACAGGCAGATACACATAGCTCAGCCCGGCAGCTTGCGCCGCAGCTTGCATGCTGGCGCTGAGTGGCTGCTCGGCGCCGCCCTCCAGATCGGGTCGGTTGTTGATGACGGTTTTGAAGCCCATCGCGGCAGCGCCGCTCATATCGGCGGGTGCCAGCTGGGCCGCAACATAGAAATCGGGGGTGACAGAACGAACGGGGATGCTCATGGTGTATTCAACTTTGGGCTAAATTTTGGCTGAGGACTTGGCAATCTTGTCGGCTATTGGCTTGCCGGATCGGCCTTGGGCAATCTCGAAGTTGCCATGCCCGCCAGCATAGCTAAAACGAAGAGCCCCGCCTTGGCCTGCCCTGGGCATAAAAGCCCGCCAAGCTGCATTCGGCATCGAAGAACAGGCTGATGTTCGTGATTGAAGCTCGTTGGTGAAGCCCTTTGTCGCGGCTTTGGCCTTCACACCAGCCGTACGGCACCGGGCACTGCTGCTGGCATCACTGTCGATCAAGGCGAACGTTGTCGGTATGAAACCGCGATTCCAAGCTGTAAGGTCTGAGCGCTCAACAAGCGCCCGTAGCGGTCGCCATGTCGCCTGTCTGACCATTTGATTGTCTTGGCCACCAAAAATTGCGTGACTAAATTCACGAACTTGTCTTGGCTCCCCTCGGAACGCGGGGTTTTTCAAACAGAACCCAGTTTCTACACTGGCATTCAGGCCATCGGGAGGACTTTCGGTGGGACTGCAAACCCTACAGAATCAATCGACTGGACTTTTCATGAACTTCAAATCTACTGCCATCGCCCTCGCTTTGTTGGCCGCCGGTGCCGCTAACGCTGCAACTATCGTCCTGGACTTGGAGGATGGCTTCACATCGGGCGGCTTCCCAGTTAGCACGGCAACAACAAAGACCTTTAGCTATGAAATTGACTTCGGCGCCGTAGCTTCGGACGTCGGTTTTTCATGGTCCTTGGTGCAGAACTCGAGCAATGTGAACGCTGACGCTAACCGCAACGCGACGGTCAGCTTTTGGTTCGACAACAGCCTGGTCGTCCAGGAAGTTGGCGCCAAGAGCTTTTTGAAGGACCTGCCATCGCTGACAGGCATCATCGGCACGCATACCCTGGAATTCGTCGGTACAGCATTCAACGGCTATAAGGGTTCAGCCTCCTTCAATGTGACTTCTACCGTCTCAGCCGTTCCTGAGCCAACAACCTACGCCCTGCTGCTGGCCGGCCTGGGTGCAGTTGGCTTCGTGGCACGTCGCCGCGCAGCAGTCTGAGCCGACTTGAATGAAGCAGGCCGTTGTGGCCTGCAGGATTCAAAGTAAAAAAGCGACGCTCTGGCGTCGCTTTTTTGTTTGCCGAAACCAAATCAGTCAGGCTCTCGTACGACCCCATTTGAGTCGACAGCTTGTCTGCGGCAGGCCTTCTGTGAGCTAGCCCTAGCGCCTTGCCAGCCACACCCCGAACACCGCAAAACCCATGCCCAGCAGAGCCAAGCCGGTCAAGGTCTCGCCGAAGATGGCCCATGCAAACAGCGCCGTCGTGGGCGGCACCAGGTAAAAAAGGCTGGCCACATTGACGGCGCTGCCGCGCCGGATCAGCAAATTCAGCAAGCTGACGGCTCCGAGCGACAAGACCAGCACCAGCCAGCCGAGCGCAAACGCGAAGTTGGCCGTCCAACGCACTTGCAGGGTCTCGCTCAGGCTTGCGGCGAACAGGGTCAGCGCCAAGCAGGGCAGGAACTGGACCACGGAACCACTGCGCAAATCAAAGGCCGGGCAAAAACGCTTTTGGTACAGAGTGCCGGCGGTAATGCCCAGCAAGGCCAGCAGTGCCGGCGCCAACTGGCCGAACAGCAAGGCGCCGCTGGCGCTGGCCGGCAGTTTGTGAGCCACCACCAGGCTGACACCTGCAAAGCCAAAGGCCAAACCCAACCATTGCCCTGGCTTGACCCGCTCGCCCAAGAAGGCGCCAGCGCCCAGCGCCGTCAATACCGGCTGCAGACCCACCACCAGCGCCGTCACGCCCGCCGGCAAACCATGCCCGATGGCGGTGAACACGCCGCCCAGATACAGACCGTGGACCAGCAGGCCGGACACGCCAATGTGCAGATAGTCCTTGGCGCGACGCGGCCAAGGCGCTTTGCTAAGCCAGGCAACAGCCCCCATCAAGCCCAGCACAATGGCGTAGCGCAGGCTCAAAAAGGTCAGCGGCTCGGCATCCGGCAGACCGAGCTTGGCGCCGATGAAGCCGGTGCTCCAAAGGGCAACAAAGAGCAGCGGGTAGAGCTGAGGAAAAAGCCGCTGGTGGGCGTCAGGCTTGAGCGCCGAGTTGTTCGATGTCATGCCGCAGTATGGCTCGACATGCAGCCGCCCCAAGCTGCGGTGCGCACAGCGCCTAGTCTGCGAGCTTGAAACCTTGCACAGTCTGGAACAGCGCCGGCACCTTGGCTCTCAAGGTGCCGGCCGAGGCCGCAATTTCTTCGACCATGGCCACGTTCTGCTGCGTCACATTCTCCATATGGTGGATGGCCGCCGTCATTTGCGCGACGCTGCCACTTTGTTCCGCGCTGGCCGTATTGATATTGGTCATGATGCCGGACACCGCTTGGATGCTGCCAAGCACTTCGCTCATGGTCGCGGCGGCTTGATCCATCAGGGACGAGCCTTGCTCGACCCGCTCGGCGCTGGTGTTGATCAAGGCTTTGATCTCTCTTGCCGCCTCGGCCGAGCGGCCCGCCAAGGAGCGCACTTCGCTGGCCACCACCGCAAAACCGCGCCCCTGCTCACCGGCCCGGGCCGCTTCCACGGCGGCATTCAGCGCCAGGATATTGGTCTGAAAGGCAATGCTGTCGATCACGCCGATGATGCCGCCAATCTTGCGCGAGGCCTCATTGATGCCTTGCATGGTGCCGACGAACAGCCCTACCACCAAGCTAGACGCCAGCGTCTTTGGGCCCTCATTTACGGGCCGCCGCTGGAACTTGGGCGTGGCCAAAGTGGCCCTGGATTGCTGCGCTTTTCCATTCGTAGTGGCTGCGCAGCGGGCGACCGAACAAAGCGCAGCGCCCAAAAACAACAATGGGCAGCGAAAGCAGCAAGCGTGCGGCGTTTGTACCGCATAGTCGGCCACCTGTTTCGTGACCTTGTTCACGAACGCGTCTTGGCGCCCCCCTGTATGGGCGCTATCTGCTGGCTACCCGGCTTCCTACACTGGGGCCCAGGCCACCGAAAAGAATTGGTGCTTGTCAGTACCGATTCACCCTCCCCCGATTTCAGGTATCCCGCTATGAACTTCAAGTCTAATTTTGTTGCCGCAGCCTTGCTCACTGCCTGTGCTGTGAGCTTTGCGTCCCCGGTGACGGCGCTGCAACTCGAAGATGATGGTTTCGGTTCGCTCGTCGGCAGCTTCCGGGGTTTCTTCAATGGCGAGTCCTTCACTTTCGAGGCCAAGAACGGCGACAGCCTCGACATGCTGTCGGTCACCGGGACGGAATTCGGCGGCGCCGGCTTTGTGATCCAGGATCTGTGGTTCGACGGCTTTTCGGTGGCGTCCCTCAACTCGAACGGCGCGGTCAGCAGTGATTTTTCCAACTGGAGCTACTCCGTCGCCAATCTGAAGGCTGGCACGCACACGATTCAGGTGTTTGGCACCGAGTTCCGTGACGCTTCTTTCAATGGCTTGGTGACGATCACCGCCGCTGTGCCTGAGCCACAAACCTACGCTCTGCTTTTGGCCGGATTTGCTGCCATGGCGTTTGTAAGCCGCCGTTGCAAGCCGGACTGATTGCCAGCCGACTGTGCCGCTTGTTCTGCCTAGCGTTGTTTGCTCCAACCAATTTCGGGATTCAAAATGAACTTCAAAACTAGCCTTGTCGCCGCCAGCTTGCTGTCCGCAAGTGCATTGGCTTTTGCAGCCTCGCCAGTCACGCTCGCCAGCCCGAGCCCGGCCCAGCCGAGCATTTTGATCGGCAGTTTCTCCGCGCTTGTTTCCGGCGCTGAATTCAGTTTCCTCGTCAAAGCCGGCGATGTTCTGGACAAGATCACCGTGGCGTCAACCCACTCCAGCAAAAGCAAGACGGGGCTTGCGGGCTCGTTCGTACAGACTGCCGGTTTTGATATCACCAAGGTCTATTTCGACAATCAAGCGGTCGGCGCAGACATCGCGCCGCTCCCGACGGCCAGCCAATCTAACAATACGTGGAATATGGTCGATTTCGACAATTGGAGCTTTGCGCCGGGCCAGCAACTGACGGCAGGTTTGCATGTCATCAAGATCGAAGGTCTGAGTAAAGCCGGTGGCGGTTTCACGGGCAATGTGCAAATCACCGCGGGCTTGACCCCGGCCGTGCCAGAGCCGCAGACCTATGCCTTGCTGTTGGCAGGCCTGGGCGCGATTGGCTTTGCCGCCCGCCGCCGCGCTGCGGTCTGAGGCCTCTGAGGTCATGCAGGCCATGCAGGCCTGAGCGACCTGCAGCTGAGTGAACAGTCAAGCGACACCTCGGTGTCGCTTCTTTTTTTGGGCCAGCACTTTGTGTGCGCTTGACCGGCGGCCTGACGGGGCAAGATGACGCGTAGAGTCGCGCCTGCTCGAATGAGCTTTCTAATGTTTGCTTGCTTGCTCGCTTTCCTCACCATTTCCTTGCCGCCATGAACCGACTTCAATCCGAGCTGACCCGCCTGTACAGCACTTCTGAGCAGAGCAGCCCGATGACTACGCAAGGCAGGCCGCTGCGCGCAGCGGTGCTGGAGCTCGCCCGGCCGGCTGATTGGGAGACGCTGGCGCAGGCATGGCGCGGTGTGCAGACTGATCTGGATTTGCCGGCTCCGGCCATCGCGGTTTCGGGACGGGATGCTTTTCAGCTCTGGTTCTCGTTTGCTGACGCGATCCCGCAGGCGCAGAGGCTGGCTTTTGTCGATGCCTTGCGAGCGCGCTATCTGGGGGCTATCGCCAAGGTTCGAATTGGCATTTTCGCGCCGTCTTCCAGCGCTGAGCTGCCGCCCCGGCAGGTGGATTTGCAACAGGACCAATGGTCCGCCTTTGTGGCTCCCGATCTCGCGCCGGTGTTCAATGCCGAGCCGTGGCTAGACATTCCGCCCGGGCCGGAAGGTCAGGCAGACCTGCTATGCCGGCTGGAGAGCATCAAGAGCGCCGACCTTGACGCGGCGATGCTGCGCCTAGGCGCAGCGCTGAGCTTGCCGCTGCCGACACCTGTGGCGCAGACGACAAGATCGGAAGATGCGCAAGCTTTGAGAATTCCAAGATCGGCGGACCTGCCCAGCGCCTCGGTCGCCATTGCAGCAAACCTTGACCCCAAAGCTTTCTTGCTCAAGGTCATGCAGGATGAAGGCGTCGACCTGGCCTTGCGTATCGAAGCGGCCAAAGCCTTGCTGCCCTGGTCTGAAGGCTACCCGCAGTGCTGAGCCGGACAAAAAAATAGGCGCTCGTCGCGAAGACGGCGCCTATTTCCCGCAGCGATGCGTTTTACTTCTTGACGTTCACGGCGTCCTTGAGGGCTTTGCCGGGTGTGAACTTGGCAACCGTCGCGGCGGCGATTTCCAGCGCTTCTCCGGTGGCTGGGTTCTTGCCGGTGCGGGCAGCGCGCTCGCTCACCTTGAAATTGCCGAAGCCGAGGATGGCCACTGAGTCACCGGCAGCCAGAGCTTCGGTGATCGAGCTCAGAGCGGCGTCCAAGCTGGCCGTTGCGGCAGCGCGGGTGGAGCCAGTCTTGGTGGCAATGCTTTCGATCAGTTCGCTTTTATTCATCAGATATCCAGTGGGTGCAAATAAGAAAAATCCCGGTGAGGGGCCGCGATTATCGGCCTTCTGGCCGACTGCGCGAAAAATTTACTGATACGGGCTGGTTTCAGTCTCCCGCAGCCGCTGGGCGCAGCGCCACATCAAAACCCAGGCAAGGCTGGCCGTGACCCAGAAAACTGCGCCCGACCGAGGCTAAGCCAAGCAGTCGCACAGCAGGCGCGGCTGCCCTTGCGGGCCCCGCTGGCCTTGCCAGCATTCTGTAGGCTCGTACTGAGGTCAAGTTTGACGCTTGACGCTTCTCGCTTCTCGCTTCTCGCTTCACGCAGGCACGCCTTCATCCGGGGCCCCCACCACGCCGTCTGCCAGCAGTGCGTCGATTTCGCTCTGTGCATAGCCCAATTGCCGCAGCAGTTGCTGGCTATGTTCGCCGAGCCGAGGCGGGCTGTGGCGCAAACCCAAGCGTTCGCCGCTCAGCGTCAAGGGCAGCAGAGGCACGCGCGTTTCGCGCCCATCCGGCAAGGTCATGGGCGCCAGGCCGCCGGTGGCCAAGAGGTGCGGATCGTCCATCAATTGCTCGGGTCTGGTGATCGGTGCAAAGGGCAGGCCGGCGGCTTCGAACACGGCGGCAATCTCCGCCGCCGAGCGGGTCTGCAGGCGCCGGCGCAGCTCGGGCATCATCCAGGCGCGCGCCTGCACGCGCTGGTTGTTGGTGGACAAACGTTCGTCGGCCAGCAAATCGCTCATGCCGAAAGCCTTGCAGAAGAGCGCCCATTGGGTGTCGCTGACCACGGCCAAGAAGATTTGCTCGCTGCCTTGTTCTCCGGCGACGCTGAACACGTCGTAAATCCCCCAGGGCGAGATGCGATCCGGCATAGGCGCGGCGGGCTTGCCGGTGATGGCGAACTGCATCATGTGCTGCGCCACCAGGAAAATATTGTTCTCGAACAAGCTGGCCTGCACCTGCTGCCCGCGCCCGGTGCTGTGGCGCTGTTGCAGCGCCGCCAGCACGCCGATGGCGCCGAACATGCCGCCCATGATGTCGTTGACGCTGCTGCCGGCACGCAGCGGGTCGCCGGGCCGGCCCGTCATATAGGCCAGGCCGCCCATCATCTGCACGACCTCGTCCAAAGCGGTGCGGTGCTCATAGGGGCCGGGCAAAAAGCCTTTGTGAGAGACATAAATCAGCCGCTCGTTGAGCCGGCTCAAGGCGTCGAAGCTCAGGCCCAGCCGGTCCATCGCACCGCTCTTGAAGTTTTCGCTGAAGACATCGGCGCCGGCTATCAGCTTGAGAACGATCTCCAGCCCACGCGGGTTCTTGACGTCTAGGCTCAGACTGAGCTTGTTGCGGTTGAACAGCGGGTAGAAGCCGGCGCCGGCGCCGAGCAAGCGGCGCGTGCTGTCGCCCTCCAGCGGCTCGATCTTGATCACCTCGGCGCCCAGGTCGGCCAGCACCATGCCGCAGGTCGGCCCCATCACCATATGGGTGAACTCGATCACGCGCAGGCCGGCCAGCGGCAAGGTCTTGGCTTGCGGTGGGCTTGGTACGGGCGTTGGAAGTGGAGTTGGCAATGCATTCATGGTCACGAGTATCTCGTAGCGCTCGCGCTTGTTCCCTATCAAGTGCGCAGCGCCGGTTTGCGCATAGCATCAAGCATGAGCCTGCGAAGGCCGGGGGGAAATTTCATCATGGATCTGCGAGTGGCCCTCTATCGCCAAACGGCCGGCTTGCTTGGCAGGATGGTGTGGAACTGCGTTTTCATGATGCTGCTCACCAGCCTGCACAGCATGACGCAGGCGCAAGCACAGCCGCCTGGCCCACTGCCGACATTTGCCGAACTTGAAGCGGCCGGCGCCACCATCGGTGAGATCCGCGTGCTGGCCGAGGACATCTTCGACACGCACGACCCCGACGAGGACAAGCTGCTGTTCCGCTGGGCCAATGCGCTGCATATCCAGACCCGGCCCGAGGTGATACGGCGCGAGCTCTTGTTCAAGACCGGCGAGCCGGTGTCGCTGCGCTTGATTGAAGAGACCGAGCGAATCTTGCGCGGCAAACGCTACATCTACGATGTGCAATTGCGACCGGTGGCCGTCCACGACGGCGTGGTCGACATCGAGGTGCTGACACGCGACACCTGGTCACTCGACCCCGGCATCAGTGTCGGCCGCTCGGGCGGCGCCAATTCCGCCGGCTTCCAGCTCAAGGAGTACAACCTGCTCGGCAGCGGCACCGCGCTGTCTCTTGGGCATTCCAGCAATGTGGACCGCAGCAGCAATGAGCTGCAGCTCGCCAGTGATCGCACATTTGGCAGCTGGACGGCGGTGTCGCTCAGCCTGGCCTCCAACAGCGATGGCCGCCGCCAAGCTGTCTCGGTCGTCCGACCCTTTTATGCCCTGGACGCGCGCTGGGCGGCGGGTGCCTGGGCCTCCAAAGATGAGCGCATAGACGCTTTCTACAATGCCGGTGAAATCGCCAGTCAGTACCGGCACAAGCAAAACCAGGCCGAGGTGTTCGGTGGCTGGTCTAGGGGTTTTGAGAACGGTTGGGTGCAGCGTTACTTGATGGGCATCAGCTACCGCGATGATGCCTACGCTGTAGCGCCTGACTTGCTCGCGCCGAACGTTTTGCCCCAGAATGAAAAGCAGGTGGCGCCCTTTCTCAGATACACGCTCTTGGAGGACCGCTATGACCGCGAGCTCAATCGCAATCTGATCGGCCGCCCCGAGTTCTTTGCACTGGGCCTGGCCTCCAGCGTTCAACTCGGTTATGCCGCCACCGGCCTGGGCTCAAGCCAGGCGGCGCTGCTCTACGCGGCGAGCGTGAGCCGTGGCTTTGTTCCTGCGCCCAAGCAGACGCTGATGGCCTCGGGCTCGCTCACCGGCCAATACGCGAGCGGGCGCATTCGTCGCCAGCAGCTCGGCGCGCAAGCGCAGTACTACCTGCCGCAGTCGCCGCGCTGGTTGTTCTATTTCGCGGCGTCGGGTGCCGTGCAGACCAACCCTGAGCCGGTGGACGCCTTGATGCTGGGCGGCGACAACGGCCTGCGCGGCTACCCCTTGCGCTACCAGAGCGGCAGCCGCAGCGCGCTTTTTACTGTGGAGGAACGCTTCTACACCGACATCTATCTCTGGCGCCTGCTGCGCATTGGTGGCGCCGCATTTTTTGATGTGGGTCGGGCTTGGGGCGGCGATGCCAGCCTGCGCAATAGCGTCAACCCGGGCTGGCTTGCCGACGCCGGCTTTGGCGCCCGCATCCTCAGCGCCCGCGCGGCCTTCAGCAATGTGCTGCATGTGGACATTGCTTTTCCGCTCAACGCCACGGCAGATATCAAAAAAGTTCAGTTTCTCGTCAAGAGCAAAGCGAGCTTCTGAGCCGCCTTGCATGCCAGGCTGCTGGGTATCCGCCAGCTATCCGCCGGTATGTCGATTCGTCGGCGCGGCTGTTCATGCGTCGCGATTGCTCGGGCTTCGGCGTGCTTGCAAGCCAATATGCGCTGCATGGACCCTGACTCACGGCGCCGCAGCATCATGAACCAGCCTCAGCCCCAGCTCAATTCAAGCACCCCGCGCTCACTCGAACAGCAGCGCGCAGAGTTCTCCAGCCGCCGTTTCCTCGCCATGCCGCTGGCCGGCATGTTGGCCTGGGGCATGATCGGTGTTGTCGGCTGGCTGGGCACGCCCTTCCAGGCGGTGATGACGCTGTACTTCGGCACCGGCGCGATCTTCTATCTGGGGGCCTTCCTGTCACGGTTCACCGGCGAGCATTTTTTCGCCAAGAACAAGGCCAAGAATGAGTTCGACCGGCTGTTTCTGAGCACGGTTGTGATGTGTTTGCTGGTCTTCGCCATCGCGCTGCCATGGGGCGCGCAGAACTATCAGTCGCTACCGCTGAGCATCGGCGTCATGGCCGGCCTGATGTGGTTGCCCTTCAGCTGGGTGATACAGCACTGGATCGGTGCCTTCCACGCCATCGCCCGTACGCTGGCTCTTGTGGCGGCCTGGTACTTGTTTCCCGAGCAGCGCTTTGTGCTGATCCCGGCCCTGATCGTGGCGATCTACATCGTCACCATCCTGGTGCTGGAGCTGCGGTGGAGGCGCAGCCTCGCTGGCTTGCCCGGCGCTCAGGGTGTGCACTTGAGTGGCTTGTCGGCGCAGTCCTAGTCGCGGTGCGCCTGCAACATCTTCGTGCGAGACTGCCTGAACCTTTTATGCACAGGCAGTTTGGATCATGAAAATTTGCATCGTCGGCGCAGGCGCCATCGGAGGCTGGTTCGCCGCTCACCTGGGCCATCAACTAGGGTCTGAAGTCCAGCTCAGTGCATTGGCGCGTGGTGCCACCTTGGCGGCCTTGCGCGCACATGGCTTGCGCATGGACAAGGCCGACGGTGAACGCATCGCCGTACCGATCTTCGCCAGCGACAAGCCTGCAGAGCTTGCGCAGCCCGACTTGATCGTGATCGCCGTCAAAGGGCCGGCGCTGGCCGCCGTCGCACCCGCCGTCGCCGCCATGCTCGGGCCTCATACGCGTGTATTGGTAGCGATGAATGGCGTGCCCTGGTGGTTTTTCAATGGCCTGGAAGGCCCTTGCCGCGGGCTGCAGCTGCACTCGGTTGACCCGGCAGGCGTGATTGCGGCGGCGATACCGGCCGAGCGAGTGATAGGCAGCGTCGTGCATGCGAGTTGCTCAAGCCCTGAGCCCGGTTTGGTCAAGCATGTGATGGGCATGGGGCTGATCCTGGGCGATCCGGCCGGTGGCCGGCCGGCGCACATCACCGCCTTGGCCGAGCTGCTGGGCCGGGCCGGCTTCAACGCGACGGTCTCCGAGCGCATCCAGAAAGACATTTGGTACAAGCTCTGGGGCAATATGACCATGAACCCGATCTCGGCGCTGACCGGCGCCACCTGCGACCGGATTCTGGACGATGAGCTGGTGCGCGGATTCGTCACTGCCGTGATGTTGGAAGCCAGTGCCATCGGCGCCGCGATAGGCTGTGCGGTAGACCAGACGCCGCAAGAGCGCCATGCCGTCACGCGCAAACTCGGCGCTTTCAAGACTTCGATGCTGCAAGACGTAGAGGCCGGCAGGCCGCTGGAGCTGAACGCGCTGGTCGCCTCGGTGCGCGAGATCGGTCAGCACATCGGCCTGGCGACGCCCTATACCGATGCGATGCTGGGGTTGACGAGCTTGATGGCGCAGACGCGGGGCTTGGTCTGAGCCTGGCAAGGCTTGGCCAGGACGCCGGTCATGGCACGTCGATGCCATCCAGTTCGATGTCTGGATTGAAGTGCCAAAGGACCAGATAGTCGTCCCAATCGTCCTCGCCTGTGCACAGTGCCATCGATGACTGACGCAGCAATTGGCCCAGCTGCGGGTGCTCGTACAGCTGTTCTTCAAGGGTGCGCCACAGCCGCGCCCGGTCTGATGTCTTGAAGGCGAAATTCAAGTACCGGCCCTCGTCTTCACCCTCGTCGACCTTGGAGCGGACAACGGCCGGCTCGGCCTTGCCGATGGCCTCGACTTGTTCACGCAGCAGTTGCAGGTCCAGCTGGGGCGCTAGATCTGGATGCACCTGAATTTGCAGCTCTGCCAGAGGGCGGGCATCGGTAGTGGGAGTCATGGTCAGATGGTTTCCATAGTTTCAGGCGGCACGGTCTAGCCTCAGCGCAGCGATGCAGCGTGTTTGCCGCTGCCGCTGCTGCTGATCTTCTTCCCGCCATGCAGCTTGGACTTGAACTTAGGTTTGGCCTTGGCCTTGATTTGGTGAGACTTGCTGGTGTGGGCCTTGGCAACAGGGCGCTTGCCGCCCTTCTTGGCGTGGACCTTTGCGGCGTGGTTAGATGTGCCAGCGTGCGCGACGCTGCTCGTGTGGCCACCGGCTGCGTGCACAGTGCCGGCCTTTTTCGCAAAGGCGGATCCGCCTGTGAGTGCCAAGACGACAGAGGCAATGACGACAATAGTTTTCATGGGGAAGTCTTTTGTGGATTTGGATCAATGCCTTGATCGATTGATTGACTGACTGACTGATTGCTGAGGGTCAGCAGCTCTTGAACAAGAATCTAGACCTGACTCCGACCGTTTTCCAGGTACCGCCAGCCGCGCACATAAGCCGGCGAAGAGAGAGCATATTGCTGCTGCGCCGACTTGGCGTGCATCTCAGTCTAAACAGAATGAATCTCGGCGCTGCCGCGTTTCACATCTGCCGCCTTCCGGATGGCAGTGCACTTGAGTACGCAAGAACGGTCCAAAGCCATGGTTGTCAGAGTATTTCAAGATCCCTGCTCTTGCATCGCCTTGGCGCGGCGGAACCTGCCTTCTTCGAATTGCCGGAGCGGCCAAGCATTTGCGCAGGCCACCCAGGTCATATCACCTGCGGATAGCACCTAAGGGTGGATCTTGAATTTAGCGCTCTCAACCTAGCGTGCGACCCGCTGCTAGCCCAGCCGAAAGCCCGCAGCCAGCCTTTACATCACTTGCGCTCGTAGGTGATCTTGTTGCTCCCGCCATCGCAGCTGCCGACCACCTTGGCTTCGCTAGCCACTTTGTCATTGGCAAGGATTTCTAGCGTGTAACTCTTCACGCACTTCTCGTCGAGCTTCGCAGCAATCTCGGACTTGAGCTCTTCGCAGGGCTTGGCAGCGGCTTGTGCAGCACCAAGGCCGAACAACAGCGCGAGAGACAGGGCAAGGGAAAGGCTTTTGTTCATGCTTCTCTCCAAAACACGGTTGAAATTGGGTAGACGAGGGAGGTCGTCTGGGTGAACCTGGCGCCAGGTGATTTTGGCATTATGTTCGTGACACCCTGGTGCCAGTCTCGGGTATGCCCTTGGATGGGCCTGTCTGCCTGCAAGCAAGCGCACCGCAATTGAACTCCATCAACCCAACTCCCCCGTCTGCAGCCGCCACAAGGCCGCATAGGCCCCACCCTGCGCAAGCAACTCGTCATGCGTGCCGCTCTCGACGATGCGGCCATGTTCCAGCAAGTGGATGCAATGCGCTTGGCGCACGGTGGACAGCCTGTGCGCGATCACCAACGTCGTGCGGCCCTGGCTGACTACATTCAGCGAGCGTTGAATGGCGGCCTCGGTTTCGTTGTCGACCGCGCTGGTCGCTTCGTCCAGGATCAAGAGCGGCGGATTCTTCAAAATCGCGCGTGCCAGGGCCAAGCGCTGGCGCTGGCCGCCGCTGAGCTTTTGGCCACGCTCGCCGATGCGGGTGGCAAAGCCCAAAGGCAGGCGTTCAATGAACTCCAGGCACTCGGACAAGCGCGCCGCCTCATGGATCTGCGCCTCGCTGGCCTCGGCCATGCCGTAGGCGATGTTCTCGGCGATCGTGCCATCAGTTAGAAAACTGTCCTGCGCCACATAGCCGATGGCTCGCCGCAGATCCTGCAGGTTCAGCTCGCCAATCGGGCGGCTGTCAAAGAGGATGCGGCCCTGCTGCGGTTCGTAAAAGCGCAGCAGCAGCTTGACCAAGGTGGACTTGCCCGAGCCGGTGCTGCCGACGAAGGCAACCGTTTGACCAGCCGGGATGCTGAGGTTCAGGTCCCGCAGCGTCGGCTGCTCGGCATAGGCAAAGCCCACGCCCTCGAAGTTCAGCGCGCCACGGGCTTGTGCCACCGGGAAATGCTCTCCCTCATAGGCAATCTTGATCGGCGTCGCCAGCAAGCCCAGTGCCCGTTGGGTGGCGGCCATCGAGCGCTGATACATATCGGCCACCTCGGCCAGCCGCGTCATCGGCCAGAGCAAACGCTGAGTCAGAAAGACCAGCACCGAATAGGCGCCGACGGCCAGTTCGCCATGAATCGTCAGCCAGCCCCCGTACAGCAAAGTCGCGGTGAAGCCGGCCAGAATGCCCATGCGTATGACAGGCGTGATCGCCGAGCTGAGGCGGATCGCACTGGCATTGGCGACGCGGTAGGCATCGCTGGCCTGGCCGATATGAGCGGCCTCCAGCGTCTCGGTCGCAAAGGCCTTGATGGTGGCCAGACCGAGTAAATTGTTATTCAAGCGCGCCGACACATCGCCGGCCGCCTCGCGCACCACCGCATAGCGCGGCGCCAGGCGCTTCTGGAACCAGAAGGTACCGAACAGTATCAGCGGCACCGGCAGCAACGCCACCACCGCCAAGCCCGGCTGCAGCGCGAAGAACACCGCGCTGACCATGATGGAGGAGCAAACCACCTGGATGATCTGATTGGCGCCACCGTTCAAGAAGCGCTCCAGCTGATTGATGTCATCGTTCAAAACCGACATCAGCGCGCCAGTGCGCTGGTTCTCGAAGTAACTGAGTTCGAGCTTCTGCACATGGCCATAGGTGTCCAGGCGCAACTCATGCTGGATGTTCTGCGCCAGGCCGCGCCATTTCAGCTCCAGCAAATACTCGAAACCGGACTCGCCGATCCAGACGGCGATATTCAGCGCACCCAAGAAAAGCAACTGCTGCCAGGTGTCAGTGATGCCGAAATTGACGAGTAGATTCTTGGCCAAAAAGCTCTGATCGCCGCGCACCACCACGTCCACTGCTGCGCCAATCAGCACCTCGGGCAGGATGTCAAAAAACTTGTTGAGGATGGAGTACAGCGTCGCGAGGCGGATATCGCGCCGGTGGCCTTGGGCATAGGCCAGGAGTTTCTTGAGGGGATGCATGGGAGAGGGACTCAGAAGGACATTGCCGCGGAGCGTAACTGAGTTTGGCCGGCTTGATTTACCATCCCTCGCCTAGCCTTCAATCCACCTCAGGACAGCTCATGAGCCAACTCAAACTCACGTATTTCGACTTCCACGGCGGCCGCGCCGAGCCCGCAAGGCTGGCTTTTCATATCGGTGGCGTGCCCTTTGAAGACCACCGTTTCAGCTTCCCCGAGTTCGAGGAAGTGCGCAAGACGACACCGCTTAGCCAGGTGCCCACGCTTCATGTGGACGGCGTGCAGGTGACGCAGTGCGATGCGATCATCCGTTATGCGGGCAAGCTGGCCAATCTGTACCCGAGCGACCCTTTTCAAGCGCTGCTCTGCGATGAGGTGATGTGCGTGGTCGAAGAAGCTTCGGTCAAGCTGGGGCCGAGTTTTCGCATGACGGGCGAAGAGCAAAAGCAAGCCCGCCTCGCTTTGGTGAATGGCTCGATGCCGGTCTATTTGCGCTGGTTGCAAAAGCAGCTCTTGGCCCATGGCGGCGAGTACTTTGCCGACAATCGCCTCACGGTGGCGGACCTGAAAGTGTTTGTCGATGTGCGTGGCTTGAACTCCGGCCGCCTCGACCATGTGCCTCGTGATCTGGTCGAGCAGGTCGCGCCGGCGCTGAACGCCCATCTGCAGCGCATAGAGCAGACGCCGGCGATTGCTCAGTACTACGGCAAATTCGCCGCCTAGTTCGCCGCTAAATAGTCCGCTAGTGAGCGCAAGCTTAGAGTCGCATCCGTTTGGATGCGGCTGCGCTTAATTGGCTTGTCATGTGGGTGGCCGATGCTGATGGGCCAGTCTTTCCCTTCCAACAGGATCCCACATGAAACTACATGCCATTTCTGCCGCGCTGTGCGCGTTTGCCGCCATCGCTGCTACGCCAGCTCAAGCTGCGCCAGCCACCGTCTGGCAAACCCTCAGCGGCGCCGCGCCCATCGTCATCGGCCACCGCGGTGCGTCCGGCTATCGCCCCGAGCACACGCTGGAAGCCTATGGCTTGGCCATCGCCCAGGGCGCCAACTACATCGAACCCGATCTGGTGATGACCAAGGACGGCGAGCTGATTGCCCGCCATGAGCCGCTCTTGGCCCGCGTCGATCTGAACGCCGATGGCAGCATCAAGATGGTCAACGGTGCGCCGGTGTTGAACCGTACCGACAGCAGCACCAATGTCTGGGAGCAGTCCAAATATGCGAGCCGACTGACCGTCAAGACGGTCGACGGCGTCAAGATGGGCGGCTGGTTTGCCGAGGACTTTACCGCCGCCGAGATCCGCAGCGACATCCGCGCACAAGAACGCTTGCGCGATCTGCGTCTGGGCAATAACGCCCACAACAACCAGTATGTGATCCCGACGCTGCAAGAGGTGATCAACTTGGCCAAGGCCAAGTCGCTGGAGACCGGCCGCGTCATCGGCATCTATCCGGAGACCAAACACCCAAGCTACTTCAAGAACTTCACCGACGCCAACGGCCTGCAGCGCATGGAAGACAAGCTGGTTGCCACGCTGCACGCCAACTATGGCAATGACCACAATGCGCCGGTTTTCATCCAGTCTTTTGAAGTTCAGAACCTGGTGTACTTGAACGGCAAGACGGACATCAAAATTGCACAATTGCTCAACGGCAGCGGCAGGCCCTTTGATGATGGCCGCAGCTACGCGGAGCTGGCCTCAGCCGCCGGGCTCGACACCATCATGACCTATGCCGACGGCGTCGGTTCCAACACCAATCTGATGATCTCGATGGTAGGCGGCAAACTGGGTGCCCCGACCCAGCTGATCGCCAATGCGCATCAGCGCGGCCTGACCGTGCACGGCTGGACCTTCCGCGCCGAGAACATCTTCTTGCCCAATGAGTTCGACAGCAGCGCCGACCCGGCCGCTTTCGGCGACTTGACCGGCCAGATCAAGGCCTTTGTCGATTTGGGCATGGACGGTTTCTTCACCGACCAGCCTGACCTGGGCGTTGCCGCCGTGGCCGCGCTGTCGGCCGTGCCGGAGCCGCAAACCTATGCCTTGATGTTGGGCGGGCTGGTGGGGGTGTTGAGCTTGGCGCGGCGGCAAAAGCGCGCGAACTGAAGCCTGATAGGGTCAGGTCTTGAGGGTTCGCTCAGGACCTGACTCTTGTGCTTAGCCTTGGCTGCGCTTGCGCAGGGCCAAGCTTGCCAGGCCCAGCGCCATCAAGGCCCAGGTTTCCGGCTCGGGCACAGGAGCTGCGACCCAGCCGCTGATGATGCCCGTCGTTGAATCTGCGCTGTAGCCGACCAAGGTGCCGCTGTTATTGAGGCCGTATCCGGCTGTCGAGCTACCTGCCGGGGCGGCAAACACCGCCCAGTCGCCGGGCTTGCCGACGAAGCCGCTGTTGGCGCCCGAAAAACCCGTCACGACGCCAGCGTCGTTGATATCACGAAAACGCGGGCCGGTCATGCCCGCAGCTTCCAGATACTCGGTGCGCACCAGCGTGTTCAGGTCGACGATGAAGGAGCCGCGGACGCCGCCGGCGCGATTGAAACTACCGGTGACCTGGCCGAGCGAATTGGCGCCTTGAGCTATCGAGGAAAAATCGCCTGCCACGCTCAAGTCCGTGAAAGTACTGCTGTTGCGGTCAAAGGCAAAGGCACCAAGCGTTCCATTTCCGTTTACCGTGGTGCCGGTGAGATAGCGACCGTCGGATGAGATGTGGCGAATTGAAGTGTCGACTTTGCCGGCCACTTCAAACGTCGTGTAGCTGCCACTCGAATAGATGAAGGAATGCGCGAAGGTCTGTACGTCCGGGTCCCCCGTGTAATAGGAGCCGACCAACGTGCCGTCATTGGCGATGCCGGTCAAGACCGTGCCGGCTGTGGCGTCAGGGTGACTAAAGCTGCTGAAAGTCCCGGCGCTGTAAGTGAAGCCAACGCCGTCAGAAATCCCGACGATGACGCCGCTGTCGCTGATGTCCCAAAGCTGTGTGCTCTCAAAGCCGGGCCGATTGAGGGCCTGCGGCGCGCCATAGCTCGTAGTGGCGCTTGCGTGCAGTGGCATCCACAGCGCCAGTCCGGCACAGCTGCCGAACGCTGCGCGCTTCATGATTGCTGAAAAGTTCATAGCTTTCTTCCCTGAGTTGTGCCGATTCGGCCCGCATGGCCGCAGTGAAGGACAGGCTGTTCATGCGTCCCCGCCGCGACTATGGCCTAACTGGCTCATTCCAGTCACCCGGCTTAACCCTTGCCATGCTCCAGCCAAGCCCTCCCTCGCCATCGGTGAAAATACCAGCCATGAACCCACCTAGCCCCGCCCTGAATGCCCTGACCCAATACATGGACGGCGTCGGCATTGCCGCCCGCAACGCTGCCGCGCTGATGGCCGCCGCGCCCACCGCCGCCAAGAACCAGGCGCTGCTTTCGCTGGCCCGCCGCCTGCGCGCTAGCGGCCCAGCGCTGAAGGCCGCCAACGCCAAGGATCTGGCCGCAGCAAAAGCCGCTGGCCTCAAGGGCCCGCTGCTGGACCGGCTGAAGCTCACGCCGGACGTGATTGCCACCGTCGCCGAAGGCTGCGAGCAGATCGCCGCGATGCCCGATCCCGTAGGCGAGATCAGCGGCCTGAAGCGCCGCCCCAGCGGCATCAGCGTCGGCCAGATGCGCGTGCCGCTGGGTGTGTTCGGCATGATTTACGAAAGCCGCCCCAATGTCACGATCGAGGCTGCCTCGCTCGCCATCAAGAGTGGCAATGCCTGCATCTTGCGCGGCGGCTCTGAAGCTCTGCACTCAAATTTGGCCTTGGCGGAACTGGTGTCCGCCGCCTTGAAGGAGGCCGGCCTGCCGCCCACCGGCGTGCAACTGATCAACACCACCGACCGCGCAGCGGTGGGCTTGCTTGTCAAGGCTCCTCAACATGTCGACGTGATCATCCCGCGCGGCGGCAAAAGCCTGATCGAGCGCATCAGCGCGGAGGCCAAGGTGCCGGTGATCAAGCATCTGGACGGCAATTGCCACACTTATGTCGACGCCGAGGTCGATTTCGGCCTGGCCCTGACGGTGGTGATCAACGCCAAGACGCAAAAGTACAGCCCCTGCAACGCGACCGAGTCGCTGCTGGTGCATGCCGAAAGCGCACCCGACTTTCTGCCCCATATCGGCGCCGTCTTGGCCGAAAAAGGCGTGGAAATGCGCGGCTGTGCGCGCACCTTGGCCTTGCTCGGCCCCTTGCCTGGCGCCAAAGTGAGCGCCGCGACCGAGGCCGATTGGAGCGAAGAATATCTGGCGCCCATCATCAGCATCAAGGTGGTCGACAGCCTGAACGAGGCTATTCACCACATCAACCGCTATGGCTCGCACCACACCGATGCGATCCTGACGACCAACCATGCCAATGCGATGCGCTTCCTGCGCGAGGTTGACTCGGCCAGCGTGATGGTCAATACCAGCACCCGCTTTGCCGATGGTTTCGAGTACGGCTTGGGCGCCGAGATCGGCATTTCGACCGACAAGCTTCATGCGCGCGGCCCCGTCGGTTTGGAGGGTTTGACTTCGCTGAAATGGGTGGTGCTGGGCCAAGGCGAAGTGCGCGCCTGATCTTGCATAGACGCCAGGGGCAGTCACAGCACCGGGCGCTAAGCCGCCCGTGAAAGAGTTCTGCCCGCCTTGACCTAGCTTGCTTGAGGTGGAAGTTTTATGCCATGGTCCAAGCCAGCAGGCCGAGAGCCATGATGCTGGTCAAGAGCATGAACATTTGAAGCAATATTGCAGTGGCTCTGCTCTCCTCTTCGGATGCCAGACTGCTGGCATCACTTCGTTTGCAGGAGCTGGTTGAACTCAGCGCGCAATTGCAGCGCCGACCCTGATCGCAATTGCCCGAGCAGGCAATTTGCACCTTCGGCATGTGCAGCGTCCGCCATACCACCGGGTCCTGCAGTTGCGGGCGGGCTCGGTTCGCACTGGTGGCCAATGGCGGGCAAATCAAGCTATTCATAGTGCGGCTCCTGAAACCTTGGCATGGGCAGATTTGCGGGTCGCCTGGTCACAGAAATCACTGTGAAGCGTCCCGACCATCACGGGATTGCTGCGACGGCAAATGGAATATAGGTTTCAAGCCACTTCGCCGGCACCCCGCGACTCAGGGGGAGGTTGAGCGATTGAGTTCGGTCCGTGATCGACATCACGCTTTCGCTGGCCCCGCCAACATCAGGGTAAACGAGCTTATCCGCTGCGCTTGTGCGTTAGCTGAGTGATCAGAGCGTTGCGCAGCTCGGTGTAGAAAGCCGGCACGCCGGCCATGCTGGTTTGGGCAAAGTCTGTCGCCAGCGCGCGTCGCAGCGTCTCGCTCGGCTCTTGCGCCAAACGTCGCTCAAGTTCTAGCCAATTCGCCATCAACGCGGTTTCAAACCCGGCACGCTGCTCCAGCAAGATCGGCAGCGCTTTCTGGTAGGCCAGCTGCATCAGGTTGTCGACGAAGTCTATGCACCAGCGCGCTGAAGTTTCGGTGTAGCAATCGGGGTCGTAATCGCTGAAGCAGGGGTGTAGCGCGTCAATGCCCACATGCATGGGGATCCAGCAGCTGATATGCGGGTTGTCCAGCGCCAGCCAGTAGACGCCGGCGATGTCAGCGGGCAGGCTGTGCCGCAGCTGGCAAATCATGCTGAGGTGGCCGAAATGACGGGCCACCGGCCGCCTATGTGTCAGGCGCAAAAGTCGGCGCAGGTCAGGGCCGGGGAAGGGCGTGGCCAGCGGGCTCTTGCCAATCTGCCCGCTCGCGTCGGCGACCTGCCACTGCGGCTGCTCGGTGATGTCGTAGATCGTGCCCTCAAAGGTCGAGCGATGAAACGCCTTCACATAGTCCAGGCCCAACTTGCGCTCAGGCGCGACCGAGAAGGGGTAGATGTCCAGCGGCTCCACCACTTGGTGATAGGCGTCCAAGGTCGCAAAGCGGTCGGCACCTAGGCGGCGCTGTGGCCAAGGGCGCAGGCTGGGCGCCACATCAGCATAGAACAGCCACAGCCGCGAGCTGGCCCACTCATGCGGCAGGGGCATATAGGCTTGCTGCCAGTCAAAAGGGCGGCCGCTGTCCGGCCTATACCAGCCACGCTCTATGGCATAACTTTTCACATGAGCGCATGCCAGGAAGCGCTCGCTGTCAGCCAAATCCAGCTCACGCAAGATGCCCCAGTTGGCCACGACCAAGGCGTGGTCGGCCTCCATGCGCCGAGCCGCCCAGATGGCGCCGGGCAAGCCGCTGCCTGACTGCCATGCCGGGCCCACGCCGACGATCTCCAGCACCCAGACCTCGTCCGGGTCGGCAAGGCACAGCAACTCGCTGCCGTCGCCGCAGCTGCTCAGAAAACCATGGCGCTCCATCAGCTCGCCAATCAGCAAAACGGCTTCCCGCGCCCGCCGGCAACGCTGCAGCGCGAACACCACCGCCTGTTCGACCGTCATGATCTGCTCGCCCTCGCCGCGCGCGCATTTCAGCTCGGGGCGCTGCGACGTGGTGCTTTCGGCGATTGCCAGCTGGTGTTCGTTGAGGTGCGAATAGGCCGAGTGGAAGTAGGCGTAGGTGTGCGGCACTTGGGCAATCTCGCCGATCACCTCGCCGTAATAGTCGAGTTCGGGCTTGACGATGTCTTGCAGACCCCAATGCACTGGCGCCATCGCGCCGGGTGGGTGATCCTGCGCCGGGACCTTGCGCACGCGCGAGTCCTGGCCGCTGTCTGAATGGCTGAGTAGGGTCGAGCCATCAATGCTGGCGCGTGGGCCAATGGCGATCACGGTGCACATCTTGACTCGTCTCCTGGGTTTCAGCGCAGCCCGCTTATCCGTGCATCCTTGGGGAAACTGATCAGATAGTCCGCCGTGATGCGCAGCGTTTTGCCGGCTTCCAGCGGCAAAGTCCAAGCCACCACGCCGGGCTGCTTTTTCCAGGACGCATCACTGGGTTCGGGCTTGAAGCTGGTTTGCACACGGATGTCTTCATGGTGAGCGACCGGCGCGGCCTCCAGCACTTGCAGCTGCACCGGCGTCTTGTGCAGGTTCTCGATCACGAAGGCGCGGCTGATCTTTTGCTCGGCGCGCACGCCGATGAAGCCTGCGTTGGCGCCGCCGCGCTGCTCGGGTTCGGCCTTGACGCGCAGCATGTCGTCGCGGCCGAAGAACAGCTCCAGCCGCTCTTCGCTGCCCATATTCAGATGGCTGTTGCCGACAAAATCGCCGTCGCGGAACAGTTGCAAGCTGCCGCTGGGCCAAGAGCCGGCCGGCCGAGCCAGCTCGGCCAACAAATAGGCCTGCGCCTCTTGCTGCGGCTGCACGCGGCGCCACACTTGAGCTTCGATCAGCTCACTGCCCAGCGAGTAGCCGACGCGCTGGCCGTCACTGGCAATAGAGGCCAGGCCGGGCACGGCAAACTCGGCGGAGAACGTTCCTTGAAAGACGCTGACATCAAAGCGTGCCTCAGGAGCGGCGACATTGAATTCGGGTGGCGGGATGAAAGGGGGCGGCGCCGCTGCGGCCGCCATGGCACGCGGCGCCTGCAACATCTGCATTTCTTGCTGAGGCTGGATGGGCGGCAGGATGTCCAGCGTCCAAGGGCGCGGCGGCGTGATACCGGTGTTCTGGCGTGGCTGCACCGTTGACAGGCGTAGCTTCACGCCGACCCAGTCCTCGCCGCTGTTCTGCGCCACCTGCGCTTGTCTCTCCAGGCGCAGCTGAGCTTTGTTCGTGTCCAGATGGGCGCGGTAGACCGGCGTCCAGCCCGCTTGAGTCAGCCGGTAGCTCAGGCGCAGTTCGCCGGCTTGGGGCGCGGCCAGCCGTATCTGCAGCTGACGCACCTGCGGGTTCGCCTTGATCAGGCGCTCCCGCTCGGCCAGCAGCGGGCTCAGGTCTTGCTCGATCAACTGCTTTTTGCGCAAGAGCTGGTGCTGGCGCTGCATGGCGTCGAGGCCGCTGCGGCGCAAAGATTCGGCGGTGCTGCCGATATTGGCTTGGCTCGCCGCGCCATTGCCGCCGCCGATGTTCTTCAGAAAACCCAGCACCAAGTCCTGCGCGTCAATCTCCGCCTTGATGGCGGCTTGCTTGTCTTCAAGCTCACGGATGCGTGCGTCGAGCGGGCTGGAGGCGCATTCGGGAGCGCTCTCGCGCGCCATGGTTTGCACGCTGACGTCGCCGATCTGCGTGCCGGCATCGCCCTGCAATTGCAGCGAGTCGAGGTCAAAGCGGGTCGTCAGGCAGCTCAGTTTGAGCGTTTGGCTGCCGGCCGCGACCTTGGCGACCCGCTCCACGGTTGCGCCGCCCGGGTAGACCAGCACTTGGCTGATCTTGCTGCCCTGGGCCAGGCTCCACTGGGGCAGGGCAATGGAAGTCAAGGTGAGCAGAGTCAGAAGAAGTCGACTTTTCATACGCAGGCTCCGGGAGTTCAGGGCGGGAACATAACATGCGCCCCGACCCTGGCACACTGTCAACATGAGCGAAATTCCACAAGCCAACTCCTCCCGCAAAGCGCTGGTGCTGTTTTCCGGCGGCCAGGACTCAACAGCCTGCCTTGCCTGGGCGCTGCAACGTTATGCCGAGGTTGAAACCATCGGTTTCGACTATGGTCAACGCCACCGCATCGAGCTGGATTGCCGGCAAACCGTGCGCGCCGAGCTGATCGCGCGCTTCCCGGCTTGGGGGGCCAAGCTGGGCGAAGACCATTTGCTGGATCTCGCCCTGCTTGGTCAAATATCGAGCACCTCGCTGACCGAGCACCGCGCGATCGAGATGCAGGCCAATGGTCTACCGAATACCTTTGTGCCTGGGCGCAACCTGCTGTTTTTGACTTTCGCAGCCACCTTGGCTTACCGGCGCGGCGCCTCGGTGCTGGTGGGCGGCATGTGCGAGACCGATTTTTCGGGCTACCCCGACTGCCGCGACAACACCCTCAAAGCCCTGCAAGTGGCGCTGAGCCTGGGGCTGGATGCGCCGATGACGGTGGAGACGCCGCTGATGTTCATCACCAAGGCACAGACTTGGGCCCTGACCGAAGGCCTGGGCGGTGCAGCCTTGAATGAGTTGATCGTAGAGCACACGCACACCTGCTATTTGGGCGAGCGCACGCAGCGCCATGCCTGGGGCTATGGCTGTGGCACTTGCCCGGCTTGCGAGTTGCGCGCACGCGGTTTTGATGAATTCATGCAGTCGGCGCGATGAGCAATTGGAATTTCACGGCCTGGACGGTGGCGGCACTGCTTTTGTTTTGGGGCATTGGCGCCTACAACCGGCTGATGCGTCTGCGCAATGCCATCGCTGCTGCGTTCGTGCAGCTCGATGAGCATCTGACGGCGCGCGCGCAGCTGTGCAGCAAGCTGCTGGTCTTGCTGCAGCCGCTGCTCAGCAATGAGAAGGCCACTTTTGATGCCTTGGAGCTGGCGCAGGCGGACGTTCGGGCCGCCGCTGCAGCTGCAAGGCCCAGGCCCTATATGGCGGAGCCGGTCGGCACGCTGGGCGTGGCCAGCGCCGTGCATGCGGCCGCGCTGACGAGGCTGATGTCCATGCTGGAGCATCATGCGGAGCTGCGCGAGCATGCCGATCTCTACGCGCTGGTTGATGAGCTGAAGATGGTTGAGCGCCAGCGGTCATTTGCGCGCCAGCTGTTCAACCAGGCAGTTGGGCAGTTCAATGAGGCGATCACGCAGTTTCCGACCCGCATCTTGGCGAGCCTGTATGGCTTTCGTGAGGCGAGGTCTCTTTGAATCTTCTGTGAATCTTGAATGCAATGTGGCTCATATTTGGATGAGGCTTGAGGCGATGGCCAGCGCGCACAAAGCAGCTGCGGTGGCATGCCCGCGCTCCCTAAGCGTGGCTTGAGTGTGAGATATGCACGCTCAAGGCAATAAGCGCGTAAGCGTTCTTTACAGGGACTTGTGTTCGGCGTCGAGGCAAGCCTTAATGGGGCATTGCATGGAGCAAGCACGGTCGCAAGGCGGTCGCGCGGCTCGCCCACAACAAGATTCGCTGGAGATCGATTTTGCTTCGTCGTCACGTTTTGAGCGCCATGGCTGCGCTGTCTCTTCCCGCCGGCGTTCATGCTCAGCTTGCTAGTCGCAAACGAATCGTCTTGGGCCAATCGGCACCGCTGACCGGGCCGGCCGCTCAACTCGGTTTGCAGATGCGGGCCGGCGCCAAACTCTATTTCGACGCCGTCAACGCCAGCGGCGGCATCGCCGGCAGCCAGATCGACTTGCAAACCTTGGATGACGGCTACGAGCCGCAACGCTGCGAGGCCAATACCGCAAAGTTCATCGAGGACGAGGTGCTGGCCTTGTTCGGCTATGTGGGCACACCGACTTCATTGGCCGCCCTGCCCCTGATCAATCAGCATCACATCCCATTTTTTGCGCCCTTCACCGGCGCCGAGGCGCTGCGCACACCGATGAGCCGCTGGGTTTTTCACCTGCGCGCTTCTTATTACGACGAGACCGCGCTGATCGTCAATCAAATGACGAATTTGGGGCTGAAGAAGATTTCGGTCTTCTACCAAAACGACGCCTACGGCAAAGCCGGCTTGGCCGGCGTGACACGGGCGCTAACGGCCCAGTCACTGGCCACGGTGGCCACCGCCACGGTGGAGCGCAATACGGTCGAGGTGGCCAGCGCGGTGAGCGAGTTGGTGGTGGGCCGCCCCGAGGCGATTGTGATGATCAGCGCCTACAAGAGCTGCGCGGCCTTTATTCGCGCAGCGCGCAAGGCCGGCTATGGCGGCGTCTTCTATAACGTCTCGTTTGTAGGCACCCAGGCCTTGTCGGACGAACTCGGCAAAGAAGCACTGGGCGTGGTGGTCAGCCAAGTGATGCCCTATCCCTTCGGCGTCTCTCATGGAGTGGTGGCGGAGTATCAGGCCGCTGTGCAAAAAGCAGGCGGCGAACTGCGCCCCAATTACACCGGCATGGAGGGCTATCTGGCTGCCAAGGTCTTCACCGAGGCCTTGCGGCGCGCCAGGAGTTTGACGCGTGAGGGCCTGATCGCCGCGCTGGAAAGCTTGAACAATTACAACGCCGGCGGCTTCACCGTCAATTTCAGCCCGACGCGGCGCGTGGCGTCGAGCTTTGTCGAGCTATCGATGTTGACCGGCGATGGGCGCGTCAGACGCTGACGCAGGGCGAGCCCAAATCAAGCGCATTCGATCGCGCCCGAACTGACCAATTCTCTAAACAGCGACAACATGGCCCTGCCGCTCATGTTGTAGGGGTTGAGTTGGCTGGTGGCGCTGTATTTCAACACCAGACCCGGATTGAGCCGCTGCAAATTGACCTGTCCCATGGTCCAGCCGGCGAACTCGCGCTCGGCGATCTCGGCATAGCTCAAGAGGATCACATCCTTGTGGCGCGGGTCACTGGCGATGCGTTGGTAGCGGGCATTGACGGCGTCGCGGCCACCCTCCAGCAATTGCATGAAGACGCCGTCGGCATGGCAGAGCAGGCCGGTGATGCCTTCACTGGCATTGTGCTCACGCGATTGCTTCAGGATGGCGACCAGATCGGGGCCGCTCATCGCCTGGACGGCGCGGCTGGCGTAAAGAAGGTGAACTAGCATGGGGGTTCCTGGGGCTGCCTATCGGTGGACGAGCGTGATTGTCTAGCGGATCAGTGACAAGAATTCGCGCCGCAGATTGGCGTCCTTCATGAAGGCGCCGCGCATCACGCTATTGGTCATCTTCGATTCGCTGTCCTTGACACCGCGCCAGTGCATGCAGAAATGGTCGGCCTCCATCACGATGGCCAAACCGTCGGGCTGCACGCGCTGCTGCAACTCGTTGGCCAGCATGGTGACAGCCTCTTCTTGAATTTGCGGGCGACTCATGATCCAGTCACAAATCCGCGCATATTTGGACAAACCAATCAGATTGGAATGCTCATTGGGCAGCAAACCAATCCAGACCTTGCCCATGATGGGGCAGAGGTGGTGCGAGCAGGCGCTGCGCACGGTGATGGGGCCGACGATCATCAACTCATTGAGCCGCGTCACATTCGGGAACTCGGTCACCGCCGGCATGGGCTGGTAGCGGCCCTTGAAAATCTCCTGCACAAACATCTTGGCAACGCGCTTGGCGGTGTCTTGGGTGTTGTGGTCGCTGTCGGTGTCGATCACCAAGGCACGCAAGACGCCCTGCATCTGCGCTTGCACCTCGGCCTGCAGCTGTTCCAGCTCACCGGCTTCGATGTAATCCGAGATATTGTCGTTGGCGTGGTGGCGGCAGCCGGCATTGACCAAGCGCATGCGCACCCGCTCGGATGCAGGCATTGCCGCCAGTTGCTGGGCGTCAAGGCTTATTTTTGTGGACGGATCGCCGCTCATAAAGCTTCTCGTAAAGGCTGGATGCACGCATTGTGGCTGGATTGCAAAGCCTGTGCAGTGTCAGGTCTTGCCTGCACCCGGATGGCGACGCTGACCTACACTGACCGCGTGACTGCCAACTCTTCTTCCTCGCCCCAACTTTCCCCGCCGCTGCAACGCTTGATGCTGCAGGTGGCCGACGCCGTGCAGGCGGTGCGCTCCGGCCGCTC
>CAUPEV010000018.1:0-43733 GCA_963510335.1 uncultured Roseateles sp. | reverse complement strand
GGAGAAAGACCGCCAAACAGCTGCGATCCGCTTTGGTAGAAGGTTTCAATCATTGCTGTTCTCGCCTCAGACCTTGCTGACGTTCAAGCCGCCAAAGATGGAACCCAAGGCCGCTGTTTCAGGTAGCCCGCTGGGTACACGCAGCACATTGGCCGGCAAGCTAGCATCCAACTTGGCGAGCAATTGCACCGCGCCCGCGCCGTCTTGCGTGATCCGCACCGAGCCGCCCTCGCCCATGCCCAGCTGCGCCCACAAGGCGGCCGACAAGGTCGCCACTGCGGCCTGACGCGCATCATTGCTCAGTTGCAACGATGTTGCGTTTCGCACCAGCGCGTCGGTCGCGTAGATAGGCAGATCGGCCAGGCGCTCGATCGCTGCGGGTGAATTTGCTTGAATGGCGGCCTTGCCGGCATTGCTCAAGCGAGCGCTGAGATTCGCATCGACCCCCAGGGCTTCGCTTCGTACTTGCTCGGAGCTGTCTTGGGCAAAGCCGTCGAGCGCCAGCAAATTGGCCAGCACGCGCAGAATCTTCCAGCCCGGACGGGTGTCGCCCAGCGGCTTGACGACGCCAACAAAGCTCTGCGCCAAGCCTTCGGCATTGACAAAAGTGCCCGAGGTCTCTGTGAACGGTGCGGTCGGCAGCAAAACGTCGGCGTAATCGAGACCGGTTTTGAATGGGCTCATCACAACGACCATCTCAGCCGCCGCCAAGGCCTTCGCTGCGGCAGCCGCGTTGGCTGAGTCCAGCACCGGGTCGGTATTCAAGAGCAGCAAGCCCTTCAATCCCGCATCGCCGAGCATCTGGCCCGCGTTCAAACCGCCCTGCTGAGGTATGGCGTTCACCAGCTGCGCACCGACCGTGTTGGCGGCTGCTGTCAGATAGCCAACGCTTGCGCCGGTATGAGCCGCAATCCAATTGGCCAGGCTCAACAAGCTGGCGGCTTGTGGATGTTCAGCGGCGGCATTGCCGAGCAGGATCGCTTTGTGCTGACCGGACAAAAGCGCATTGGCAATCGCCTGCGCGGCGTCGGTCGCCATTCCGGTTGTATCGGCAGCTGGCGCCGCGACGCCGTTGGCGGCAGCGATAGCCGCCGCGACATCGGCCAGCGCCTGCACCCAGGCACTGGGTGCCACGGTGATGCGGGCAGCAACCGGCATCAGCCAATCATCTTCGCTGGCATGGATGCTCATGATCTGAGCACCATGACGAGCCGCCTGACGCAGGCGCAGCGCGAACAGCGGGTGATCCTTGCGAAGGAATGAGCCGACGACCAGGGCGCGGTCCAACTGGTTCAAGCCGGCAATCGGCAGGCCCAGCCAATGCGCTTGGCCATCAGCGGCGCTGTTGCTGAAGTCGGCATGGCGCTGACGGTAGTCAACGTTCTGACTCCCCAAGCCGCGCACCAGCTTGGCCAGCAGATGCAACTCTTCCACCGTGCTGTGGGCCGAACCCAGCGCACCGATCGCGCCCGCGCCATGCTCGGCGCGGATCAGTTTCAAACCATTCGCCACATATTCGAGCGCGGTACTCCAGTCGACCGTCTTCCAGGCGCCGCCCTGCTTGATCATCGGCTGCGTCAGGCGCTGATCGCTGTTCAGCGCTTCATAGGAGAAGCGGTCGCGGTCGGCGATCCAGCATTCATTGACGGCTTCGTTTTCCAACGGCACCACGCGCATGACCTGGTTGCCCTTGACCTGGATGACCAAGTTGGCGCCGGTGCTGTCATGTGGGCTGATGCTCTTGCGCCGCGACAGCTCCCAGGTGCGAGCGCTGTAGCGGAAGGGCTTGCTGGTGAGCGCGCCGACCGGGCAGATATCGATCATGTTTCCCGACAGCTCGGAGTCGATCGTGCGGCCGACAAAGGTCTGGATCTCGGCATGCTCGCCGCGATGCGCCATGCCCAACTCCATCACGCCGGCAATTTCTTGGCCAAAGCGTACGCAGCGGGTGCAATGGATGCAGCGGCTCATTTCCTGCATTGAAATCAGCGGGCCGACATTCTTCTGGAACACGACGCGCTTTTCTTCGGTGTAGCGCGACTTGCCGGCACCGTAACCGACCGCCAGGTCTTGCAACTGGCACTCGCCGCCCTGATCGCAGATCGGGCAATCGAGCGGGTGATTGATCAGCAAAAACTCCATCACGCCTTGCTGGGCCTTCAGCGCCTTGTCGCTCTTGGTGCGAACAATCATGCCCTGCGTGACCGGCGTGGCGCAGGCCGGCATCGGCTTGGGCGCCTTCTCCACGTCGACCAGGCACATGCGGCAGTTGGCGGCGATGGAGAGCTTTTTGTGATAGCAGAAATGCGGGATATAGGTGCCGGCTTGCTCGGCCGCGTGCATCACCATGCTGCCGGCCGGGACCGTTAGCTTTTGACCGTCAAGTTCGATTTCAATCATGTCGTGTCCTGTCCTGCCTCAGCTTGAGGCCGGCACCAGAGCCGTTTTGTGTTCGATCAGGTGAACGAACTCGTTTCTGAAATTCTTGATCATCGCGCGCACTGGCATCGCTGCTGCGTCGCCTAACGCACAAATCGTGCGTCCTTGAATATTGTCAGCGACCGAATTCAAGAGATCGATGTCTTCAGGCTTGCCCTGTCCATTGGCGATGCGCTCGACCACGCGGTGCATCCAGCCGGTGCCTTCGCGGCATGGTGTGCATTGACCGCAGGACTCATGGGCGTAAAAGTAAGACAGGCGCAAAAGGCTCTTGACCATGCAGCGCGAATCGTCCATCACGATCACGGCACCCGAGCCCAGCATAGAGCCGGCCTTGGCGATAGAGTCATAGTCCATCGTGCATTCCATCATCACGTCGGCGGTCAACACCGGTGACGATGAGCCGCCAGGAATCACGGCCTTGAGCTTGCGACCCTTGCGCACGCCACCGGCCAGTTCCAGGAGTTTAGAGAACGGGGTGCCGAGCGGGATCTCGTAATTGCCGGGCTTCTCCACATCGCCGGAGACCGAGAAGATCTTGGTGCCGCCGTTATTGGGCTTACCAATCTCGAGGTAAGGCTGGCCACCATTGCGGATGATCCAGGGCACTGCCGCGAATGTCTCGGTGTTGTTGATCGTGGTCGGCCGGCCATACAAACCAAAGCTGGCCGGGAACGGCGGCTTGAAGCGAGGCTGGCCCTTCTTGCCTTCGAGCGACTCGAGCAAGGCGGTTTCTTCACCGCAGATATAGGCGCCAAAACCGTGGAAGGCATGCAGCTGAAAACTGAAGTCCGAACCCAGAATGTTGTCACCCAGGAAGCCGGCCACGCGCGCTTCTTCCAGCGCGGCTTCGAAGCGCTCATAGACCTCACAGATCTCGCCGTGGATGTAGTTATAGCCGGTCTTGATGCCCATCGCGAAGGCGGCAATCGCCATGCCTTCGATGACGATGTGCGGGTTGAACATCAAGATGTCGCGGTCTTTGCAAGTGCCGGGTTCGCCCTCGTCGGAATTGCAAACGAGGTATTTGGCGCCCGGAAACTGACGCGGCATGAAGCTCCACTTCAGACCGGTCGGGAAGCCCGCACCGCCGCGACCACGCAGGCCCGAAGCCTTGACCTCGGCGATCACCTGGTCTTGCGTCAGCGGCGTGCCTTCGGGTGCGCCCTCGCCCTTGAGGATCTTGCGCAAGGCGGCATAGCCGCCCCGCGCAACGTAGTCCTGCAGACTCCAATTCTTGCCATTCAGGCCGTCATAGATTTGCGCGCCCAGATGGCGATCATGGAAACAGGTTTCTGTTCCCTGGCTTTGAAACTTGGAGAGGTCCAGCATGCTTCTTTCCTCTTCCTCAGTTCTTTACAGCCGACTGTGCCGCGGCATGCGCCTTGAGCACCTCGACAAGTTCGTCGAGCCGCGCGTTGCTCATGAAACTGCACATCTGGCGATCATTGACTAACATCACCGGCGAGTCGGCGCAAGCGCCCAGACATTCGCTTTTCTGCACGGTGAACAGGCCGTCGGCGGTCGTGCCGCCCTCTTCCACGCCGAGCTTTTCGCACAGGTGGTTCAAGGCTTTTTGGCCGTCGCGCAACTGGCAAGGCAGGTTGGTGCAGACGTTCAACTTGAACTGACCCAGCTTGCGCTGGTTGTACATGTTGTAGAAGGTCGTCACTTCGTACACAGCGATGGGCGGCATGCCCAAATAGGCCGCAATGGCGTCCTCGCTGGGGCGTGAGACGAAGCCGATTTCGTCTTGCACGATGGACAAGCAGGCCATCACGGCCGAAACCTTTTGGTCCGCTGGGTACTTGGCTACCTCACGCGCAAAGCGCGCGGCGGTGGCCTCATTCAATACATAAACTTCTGTAGGGGTAGACATTGCTTGGCTCACCACTCAACGATCAATTTCACCGAACACGATGTCCATCGTGCCGATGATGGCCACCGCGTCAGCCAACATATGGCCTCGCGCCATTTCATCCAGCGCGGCCAGATGCGAAAAACCAGGCGCACGAATCTTGAGGCGATAGGGTTTGTTGGCGCCGTCGCTGACGATATAGATGCCGAACTCGCCTTTCGGATGCTCGACGGCCGCGTAGGCTTCGCCCTCGGGCACATGGAAGCCTTCGGTGAAGAGCTTGAAGTGATGGATCAGCTCTTCCATATTCGACTTCATGTCGACACGAGAAGGCGGAGCGATCTTGTGGTTATCGGTGATCACCGGGCCAGGGTTGGCACGCAGCCAAGCCACGCATTGCTGGATGATGCGATTGCTCTGGCGCATCTCTTCGACTCGCACCACATAGCGGTCGTAGGTGTCGCCTTCGGTGCCGACCGGGACGTCGAAGTCCAACTTCGCGTAGGCATCGTAAGGCTGGGTCTTGCGCAAATCCCAAGGGATGCCGCAGCCGCGCAACATCGGGCCGGTGAAGCCCATGTTCAGGGCGCGCTCAGGCGTGACCACGCCGATGCCGACGGTGCGCTGCTTCCAGATCCGGTTGTCGGTCAGCAGGGTTTCGTAGTCATCGACATTGCCGGGGAAACGCTTGCAGAAGTCCTCGATGAAGTCCAGCAGCGTGCCGCTGCGGTTCTCGTTCATCTTGGCCAAGGTCTTGGCGTTCTTGATCTTGGAGACGCGGTACTGCGGCATGCTGTCCGGCAGATCGCGATAGACGCCGCCCGGGCGGAAGTAGGCCGCGTGCATGCGCGCGCCAGACACCGCCTCGTACATATCGAACAGGTCTTCACGCTCGCGGAATGCGTAAATCAACACATTCATCGCGCCGCAGTCGAGGCCGTGCGCGCCCAACCACATCAGGTGATTCAAGAGCCGGGTGATCTCGGCGAACATCACGCGGATGTACTGCGCGCGCTCGGGTACAGACACGCCCAGCATCTTCTCGATCGCCAAGCAGTAAGCCTGCTCATTGGCCATCATCGACACATAGTCGAGCCGATCCATATAGGGCAGCGACTGGATATAGGTCTTGCTCTCGGCCAGCTTTTCGGTGGCGCGGTGCAGCAGGCCGATATGTGGATCGGCCCGCTGGATGACTTCGCCGTCCAACTCCAGCACCAGACGCAACACACCGTGGGCGGCGGGATGCTGAGGGCCGAAGTTCAGGGTGTAATTCTTAATGTCGGCCATCTTCAAATACCGCCGTAATTGTTTTCGCGGATGATGCGCGGCGTGATTTCACGCGGCTCAATCGTCACCGGCTGGTAGACCACGCGCTTTTGCTCGGCGTCATAGCGCATCTCGACATTACCCATGGTCGGGAAGTCTTTGCGCATCGGGTGGCCAATGAAACCGTAATCGGTCAGGATGCGACGCAAATCGTCGTGACCTTCGAAAATGATGCCAAACAGATCGAAGGCCTCGCGCTCAAACCAGTTGGCCGAATTCCAGATCGGCGTCAGGGCATCAACGCGCGGGAAATCGTCCTCGGCGCAGAACACCTTCAGGCGCAAACGCCAGTTCTTGCTCACCGATAGCAAATGGCTGGACACGGCAAAGCGTTTGCCGCTGTATTCGCCGTCCTTGTAGCCGCTGTAATCGAGGCCGCAGAGGTCAATCAACTGCTCGAATGCCAGCGACGGGTGATCACGCAAGGCGGTCGCGACGCTCAAATAATCTGCGGGAGCGACCGTGATGGTGATCTCACCAAACTCGGTCTTCAGTTGCTGGATTTTTTCGCCTAGGGCAGCCTCTAACGCTGCTTGCAGGGTGTCAAGTTTGATCATCTGTGCAAGATTTCCGTTCAGCGCGCGATGGTATTTTCGCGGCGAATCTTGGCCTGCAACTGCAGGATGCCGTAGAGCAGCGCCTCAGCCGTCGGCGGGCAGCCAGGCACATAAACGTCTACCGGGACAATGCGGTCACATCCGCGCACGACCGAGTAGCTGTAGTGGTAGTAACCACCACCCTTGGCGCAGGACCCCATCGACAAGACCCAGCGGGGCTCAGCCATCTGGTCGTACACCTTGCGCAGCGCCGGCGCCATCTTGTTGCACAGCGTACCGGCCACAATCATCAAATCGGATTGCCGCGGGCTGGGCCGGAACAGCATGCCGAAGCGATCGATGTCATAACGCGCCGCACCCGCGTGCATCATCTCCACCGCACAGCAGGCCAGACCGAAGGTCATGGGCCACAAGGAACCGGTCTTGGACCAGTTGATCAGCTTGTCCACCGAGGTGGTGACAAAGCCTTCTTTCAAAACGCCTTCGATACCCATTGCAAGCTTTCAAACGTCTGTAGCCATCGGGGCCAACACCACTCCCGTGAGGGTCGCTGAAGGTATACCTTGTCGCATACCCTGGGCGCGTCGCTTTATATCATTCCCAATCCAAAGCGCCCTTGATCCACTCGTAGGCAAAGCCCACCACCAGAATGCTCAGGAAACTAATCATCGCCCAGAAACCCGTTGGCCCAATCTCCCGCAGCGCCACAGCCCAGGGGAACAAAAAGGCAATTTCCAGGTCGAACAAAATAAACAAAATCGCCACGAGGTAATAGCGCACATCGAATTTCATGCGCGCGTCTTCAAAGGCCTCGAAGCCACATTCATAGGGGGAGTTTTTGGCCGCATCGGGCCGATTCGGGCCCAGCAGGAAGCCGAGCACTTGAGGCGCCACGCCGACGCCGGCGCCGACCAGGATGAAGAGGATGACGGGTAGGTACTGATCCAAGTTCATGGGTGACGCTCTTTAAAAACCACCGTACGCCTCCAGGCCCCGGCACTGTTTCAGAAGTGATTCAGAAGAAAAAACAACGGGCGAGACGCCGGCGAATTCTCGCCTACGAACTACGCCCGATTTGCACATTCAACTCACAGCGCCCGTCAACCCTGGACACTGCTTGTGATGATGCTCAAGGGCAAATACCCCACGGGCTCCAACCCCGAGATACTAACCGATGATTTGGTGCCGTCGGCGAGACTCGAACTCGCACAGCTTTCGCCACTACCCCCTCAAGATAGCGTGTCTACCAATTTCACCACGACGGCTCAACTTCAATACTTTGACTAGTTTTTGACAGCGAGAGGACTTGCTATCTAGTCAGCCTCGAATTCTATACCGAAAATTTAGCACCCCAAGTAAAGGAGCAACAAATTATCTCGGTAAGTTCGAAACCTTTGGCTATCAGTTGGATGCGGCCGAGGCCGCTGGCGCAGTTGTCGCGGCCGGCAAGCTGGACGGAATTGCTCCTGGCGCACCCGGAATTGCAGCGGCACCCGAGGCGGCAATGGCAGCCGGTGTTGCTTTATCCAAAATGGTGTCTCTGCTGCCTGCGCCAGAACGGTGATTGGCCAGATACGCCATCGCCAAGGTGCTGACAAAGAACACCGTGGCACAGATTGCCGTGCTGCGGGACAAGAAATTCGAGCTGCCGGTAGCCCCGAACAAGCTGCCCGAGGCACCGCTACCAAAGGAGGCACCCATGTCGGCACCCTTGCCATGCTGCACCAAGACCAAGCCAATCATGACCAGAGCACTCAAGAGTTGCAGCACCAACACCAAATTCATCCAAACTTGCATTTCAAACACTCCAAAAGTTCTTCAACTCATTCGGCCCAAGTGACCGAACTCGTGGCTAAAAAATCACATTGCCGCGCGACAAATGGCTGCAAAGTCGCTTGCCTTCAAGGCTGCGCCACCAATCAAGCCGCCATCGATATCGGGCTGAGCAAACAATTGCACAGCGTTATCCGGCTTGACGCTACCACCGTAAAGAATGCGCATGCCGTCTGCTTTGTGTGTCGCGGCATGCAGTTGCATACGCAACACCGCGTGCACTGACTGCGCCTGCTCCGGGCTGGCAGTCAAGCCCGTCCCGATTGCCCATACAGGCTCATAGGCGACGACAATCTCGCCAATGCAATGCGTCAAGGTGTGAATCACCGCAGCGAGTTGCCGCTTGACGACCGCCTCGGTTTGACCAGCCTCACGCTCGGCCAAGGTCTCGCCAACACAAACTATCGGCGTTACACCGTGAGCAAGTGCCGCCTTGGCCTTGTCCGCCACCAGTTGATCGCTCTCATGGTGAAAAGCCCGGCGCTCGGAATGACCGACGATCACATAACGGCAACCCAGATCAGACAACATCAAGGAGGAGACTTCGCCGGTATAGGCGCCCTGCTCATGCGCCGAGCAATCTTGCGCTCCCAACAGCACAGCCTGTCCGGTCAATGCCAAAGCCGTTTCCGCCAAATAGGGAAAAGGCACGCAGACTGCCACTTCAGCACTCCAGGGGCCCGCCTCTTTCAGCGCGCCGAGCAGCACCGCATTGGCAGCTCGGCTGCCATGCATCTTCCAATTTCCGACGACCAATTTCTTGCGCATTGCCATCTCCATACTCACCAACTCATCACGATCTTGCCGACATGCTGACCCGACTCCATCAAGGCATGAGCCTGGGCCACTTGATCGGCCGGAAAGCTGCGATAGATCACCGGACGAATACGTCGCGCCGCCAGCAAAGGCCAAACTCGCGTCCGCAAGGCATCCGCAACAGCTGTCTTGAAGGCCACCGACCGCGGCCGCAAGGTTGACCCGCTGATCATCAGGCGCTTGCGCAAAACCGCACCCGCATCGATGCGAGACTCGGTACCGCCTTGCACAGCAATGACGATCAAGCGCCCATCAGGTGCCAAGCACTGAACACCTCGCTCGATATAGTCGCCTGCCACCATATCCAGAATCACATCGACGCCAATACCGTCAGTGGCCGACCTCACCTCGGCAACGAAGTCCTGCTCCTTGTAATTGATGGCCAAATCGGCCCCCAAGGCCAAGCAAGCATCCGCCTTTGCTGAGCTACCCACGGTAACGAAAACGCGAGCACCCATCGCCTTGGCGATTTGAATCGCCGCCACACCGATGCCGCTGCTACCGCCATGAACCAGCAAGGTCTCACCAAGCTGCATTGCAGCACGCTGAAACACATTCGACCACACCGTGAAGAAGGTCTCGGGCAAGCTGGCCGCTTCGAGCATGCTCCAGCCGACAGGAACAGGCAGGCAATGCCCAATCGGCGCCACGCACAACTGCGCATAACCCCCGCCAGGCGTCAAGGCGCAGACAGCATCACCCAGACTAAGACCGGCCGCAGCCAATTCAAGCGGATCCCCACCAGCAATCCGTCCGGCCACTTCAAGGCCAGGCAAATCACTCGCCCCCACTGGAGGCGGATAGGCGCCTTTGCGCTGCAACACATCAGGGCGGTTGATGCCAACAGCCTCAACCGCGATCAATAGCTCCCCGACCCCAGCAATGGGATCGGGGCGCTCGACCATTTGCAGCACATCCGGACCACCCGCATGGGTGATGGCGATTGCTTTCATATCGTGTCGGCCTGCCGCTTTTCGCTCTTACTGAGCCTCGCCCACGACTTGAGCAGGCGCGGCATCACGGTCGAGCAAGACCTTCATCGACAGCTTGATACGACCCTTTTCATCTGTTTCCATGACCTTGACCTTGACGATCTGACCCTCCTTGAGGAAGTCGGTCACCTTCTCGACGCGCTGGTGAGCGATCTGGCTGATGTGCAGCAGACCATCCTTGCCAGGCAGCAGATTGACCAATGCGCCGAAGTCCAAGATCTTGGTGATCGGGCCTTCGTAGATCTTGCCGATTTCAACTTCTGCAGTGATCTCTTCAATGCGCTTCTTGGCGTATGCGGCCTTTTCGGCATCGGTCGACGCGATCGTGATCGTGCCGTCTTCGGTGATGTCGATGGTGGTACCGGTTTCTTCGGTCAGCGCACGGATGGTGGCGCCGCCCTTGCCGATCACGTCACGGATTTTTTCCGGATTGATCTTCATCGTGTACAGGCGCGGCGCGAATTGCGACACCTCGGTGTTGGCCACGCCCATCGCCTCGACCATCTTGCCCAGAATGTGCAGACGCGCTTCCTTGGCTTGCGCCAAGGCGACCTGCATGATTTCCTTGGTGATACCTTGGATCTTGATGTCCATCTGCAACGCGGTGATGCCGCCTGTCGTGCCGGCCACCTTGAAGTCCATATCGCCCAGATGATCTTCGTCGCCCAGGATGTCGGTCAGCACGGCAAAACGGTTGCCGTCCTTGATCAAGCCCATGGCGATGCCGGCCACGTGCGCCTTCATCGGCACGCCGGCATCCATCAAAGCCAGGCAGCCGCCGCAGACCGAAGCCATCGACGAGGAGCCGTTCGACTCGGTGATTTCCGAAACGACACGCATCGAGTACGGGAAGTCTTCCTTGCTTGGCAGTGCGGCGATCAGCGCGCGCTTGGCCAGACGGCCGTGGCCGATTTCACGACGCTTAGGGCTACCGACGCGACCGGTTTCGCCAGTGGCGAACGGAGGCATGTTGTAGTGCATCATGAAAGTGTCTTCGAACTCACCGGCCAGCGCGTCGATGCGCTGAGCGTCACGGTTAGTACCCAAAGTCGCCACCACCAGCGCCTGTGTTTCACCCCGGGTGAACAGGGCCGAGCCGTGGGTGCGCGGCAGGATGGAGTTGCGGATCTCGATCGGACGCACGGTGCGGGTGTCGCGACCGTCGATGCGGGGCTCGCCGGCCAGGATCTGACCGCGCACGATGCGGGCTTCGATCTCGAACAGCAGGCTTTCCACTTCGACCTTGTCGAACTCGATGCCGTCAGCCTTCAGGCCGGCCATCACATTGGCTGTGACGGTGCGGCAAGCTTGCGTGCGCGCTTGCTTGTTGCGGATTTGGTAAGCGGCAGCCAGACCTTCTTCGGCCAGAGCGCCAACCTTGGCGATCAGCGGCTCGTTCTTGGCTGGGGCAACCCAGTTCCAGCTTGGCTTGCCGGCGTCGCGCACCAGCTCATCGATGGCGGCGATCGCGATATTGCCTTGCTCATGGCCGAACACCACGGCGCCCAACATGATTTCTTCGCTCAGGCCATCGGCCTCGGATTCCACCATCAAGACAGCAGCTTGCGTACCGGCAACCACCAGGTCCATCTTGCTGTTAGCCAAGACGGTCTTGCCGGGGTTCAAGACATATTCGCCATTGACATAACCGACGCGCGCTGCGCCGATAGGGCCATTGAACGGGATGCCGGAAATCGCCAGCGCAGCACTTGATGCGATCAGCGCAGCGATGTCGGCCTGCACTTCGGGGTTCAAGGACAGCACGTGGACGACCACTTGCACTTCGTTGTAGAAGCCTTCAGGGAAGAGCGGGCGGATCGGGCGATCGATCAGGCGGCTGGTCAGTGTTTCCAGCTCGCTCGGGCGGCCTTCACGCTTGAAGAAGCTGCCGGGTATCTTGCCCGCAGCATAGGTCTTCTCGAGATAGTCAACGGTCAGCGGGAAGAAATCCTGGCCGGCCTTGGCGTCGGTCTTGGCGACGACGGTGGCCAAAACCACGGTGTCATCGATATTAACGATCACGGCACCGCTGGACTGACGAGCTACTTCGCCGGTTTCCATCGTGACGGTGTGCTGACCCCATTGGAAGGTCTTGGTGACTTTATTGAATAAGCTCATTGCATCTCTCCTCTATGCCAACTTGCCGGCGCTACCGGCCGACAAACTGACTGCTTTGAAGCGGCTTGCGGCGCCGCAACTAGACCGAGAGTGGATCTGGGTTTGGCGGGATGCCATTCCAAAACATTGCTACAAAACGCCGGGAAGTGGCGAACGACAAGGTATTGGAATGACACAGCAGCGCCACGTCAGCTCAACTCAAAACGATTTTCAAAAAGACAAAGAGCCTGTGCTGGACATAGACCCAGACAGGCTCCTTGATCTCATCCGCGAATTACTTGCGCAGACCCAACTTCTGGATCAGGGCGAGGTAACGCGAAGCGTCCTTGGACTTCAGGTAGGACAACAGGCTCTTGCGCGAGTTGACCATCTTCAGCAGACCGCGACGACCGTGGTGGTCCTTCATATGGGCCTTGAAGTGCGGGGTCAGCGCGTTGATACGTGCCGTCAACAGCGCGACCTGAACTTCAGGCGAACCTGTGTCGTTGGCGCTGCGTGCGTTCGACTGAACGACTTCTGCTTTGTTAAAACTTTCGACTGCCATGATGCGTTCCTAGATGACGGAAGCCGCTGGCAAATCCAGGCTGACAAGCCTGACGCACAGACGGTTCCCATTGTTTCACTTGCGGTCACGGGTGAAACCGACCCGAGCCGTGCCTTTGTTTGCTGCCTCTTATCAAACCGCTCGATATTCAAGCACCCTGAGTTCCAGGCAACAAAACTCGTGGATTATAGACCAGGATTGAGAGCTCGAGGGCAAGAGCTGCATTGCGTTGCTGCCTTGAGTTGCACCGGCCTTGTGCGGCAGGCGGCAAAAAAAGCAACTTCAAGGGCGGCCCCGAGCAACCGTTTGCAAGCCGCAAAGCGCGCCGAGATGGAGTCAAAGCCGCGCATTCCAAGAGCCCAAAAACTGTATTTTCCGCTCCTATTGAATCAGCAGCATTCGCGCCAAACTTCGATTCCATGGGGGATGCGGCGCTTTGACTTCTCAAGGCGTTGGATGCAACTCCCTCCAGGAGCTAGCCATGTTTGTGATTCCCGTGAGCCGTCATTCCGCTGAATTCACCCGCCAGATCGAGCGTCTTTTGGCCAAGCCCGAGCGCGATGCCGTGGCACTGCGCACGCCGCCACTGGATGTCAGCGAAACCGACCAAGCCTATATCTTGCAGCTTGATCTGCCCGGCATCGCCAAGGACGCCGTCAAGATCACCATCGAGGGCCGCCGCATCAACATTGACGCGGTGCAAGCAGCCGCTGCCGCACCGCAAGATGCCAGCGCCCCGGCTGAGCGGACCCTGCACCGCGAGCGTTCGTTGACACGTTTCTCCCGCAGTGTCGTGCTGCCGACCGAAGTCAGTCAGTCAGACTCCAAGGCCACGCTGGAAAACGGCGTGTTGACGCTGACCTTGGTCAAGCGCCAGCCCGCCGGCGCCACCCACCTGACTGTCAACTGAGCAAGCTCAGGCGCTGCCCAGAGTCCAGCGCGGCCTGACGGCAAAGCCGCCATCGCTTTGCAAATCGGCCATGCCGCGCTGCAAACGCATGGCGGTGGCCATTGCGATCATCGCGCCGTTGTCGGTGCACAGGCTGAGCTCGGGGTAATGCACGCGCACGCCGCGTTTGCCGAAGGCTGCATTCAACTGCTCGCGCAGCATCGCGTTCGCGCCCACGCCGCCGGCCACCACCAAGCGCTTGAGCCCAGTCTCTTTCAATGCCAGCAAGGATTTGCGCACCAAAACCTCAACAATGGCCGCCTGCGTGGCCGCGGCCAAATCGGCGCGTTGCTGCTCGGTCGGGGCCTCACCCAGGCGTTTGACCTGGGTCAGCACCGCCGTCTTCAAGCCGGCAAAGCTGAAGTCCGGCTTGCCGCTGCGCAACATCGGGCGCGGCAGATCAAAAGCCTTGGAATCGCCACTCAGCGCCAAGCGCGCCAGATGCGGCCCGCCGGGATAGGGCAAGCCCAGGAGCTTGGCGCTCTTGTCGAACGCTTCGCCGGCGGCGTCATCAATGGTTTCGCCCAGCATTTCATAGCTGCCGACATCATTGACCCGCATCAACTGCGTGTGCCCACCTGAGACCAGCAAGGCCACGAACGGAAACTCGGGCGCATCCGCTGATAAGAAAGGCGACAGCAGATGGCCTTCCAGATGATGAATACCCAGCGTCGGCTTGCCCAAGGCGGCAGCCATCGCGACCGCCACGCCGGCACCCACCAGCAAAGCGCCGGCAAGACCTGGCCCCTGGGTATAGGCGATCACATCGACCTGCGCCAAGGGCACGGCAGCCTCGGCCAGCACCTCGCGCGTCAGCGGCAGCACCCGGCGAATATGGTCGCGCGAGGCCAACTCGGGCACCACGCCGCCGTAAGCCTGATGCATGCTGATCTGGCTGAACAAGGCTTGCGCCAGCAGGCGCGGCGCACCTTGCGAGCGATCGCTCGGCACCTCGATCAAGGCGACGCCGGTTTCATCGCAAGAGGACTCGAACCCTAGAACCAACATGGCATTTATCAGTGACTACAGTGAATTCAGTGGTTTTCTTTGGCGTGATTGATCGAGTATTTGGGAATCTCAATCGTCACATCCTTCTGGCCCAGGATGGCCTGACAGCTCAGGCGTGAATCGGGCTCCAAACCCCAGGCGCGGTCCAGCATATCTTCCTCGCCCTCCTCCATCTCGGACAAGGAACGCATGCCTTCGCGCACGATCACATGACAGGTGGTGCAGGCACACACCATATCGCAGGCATGTTCGATGGCGACCTTGTTGTCCAGCAAAGCCTCGCAAATCGAGGTGCCGGCCGGGGCGCTGACCGTCATGCCTTCGGGGCAATATTCGGCATGGGGAAGAATTTTGATGACGGGCATGGCGATCCTTGGTGGGGCTGATTGGCGCTGAGTTAAAGCTGCTCGATATTGCGGCCGGTCAAGGCGCGCTGAATGCCGCGATTCATGCGCGCGGCGGCAAAGGCCTCGGTGCCCTTGGCCAAGGCCTCGACGGCAGCATCGATGGCATTGCCGTCCTCACCCTGGGCCGACAACTGCAAGGCTTGCAGCAAGCCGGCAATCTCATCGCGCTCAGCTTGCTCTAGCAAGTCGGCGTCGGCCGTCAGCGCCGAATGTGTCGCCAGCGTCATGCGCTCGGCCTCGACCCGCGCTTCGCGCAATTTGCGTGCAGCCATATCGGCCTCGGCGCTGGCAAAGCCGTCTTTGAGCATGCCGGCAATCTGATCATCGCTGAGGCCATAACTCGGCTTCACGACTATGGCCGTCTCCACGCCCGAGCCCAACTCCTTGGCCGAGACGCTCAGCAAGCCGTCGGCATCGACCTGGAAGGTGACCCGGATGCGCGCTGCGCCCGCCACCATCGGCGGAATCCCTCGCAACTCGAACCGCGCCAAAGAACGGCATTCACTGACCAATTCGCGCTCGCCCTGCAGCACATGCAGCGCCATCGCGGTCTGGCCGTCCTTGAAGGTCGTGAAGTCCTGCGCCTGCGCAACTGGGATGGTTGCGTTGCGCTCGATGATGCGCTCGACCAAGCCGCCCATGGTCTCCAGACCTAGCGAAAGCGGAATCACATCGAGCAACAAGATATCGCCGTCTGCCGCATTGCCGGCGAGTTGATTGGCTTGAATGGCCGCGCCCAGCGCCACCACTTCGTCGGGATTCAGATTGGTCAACACCTCGCGGCCGAACAAGTCGCCCACGACTCTGCGAACACAGGGCATGCGGGTAGAGCCGCCGACCATCACCACGCCGGCGACTTCGTCCGCCTTGACCTTGGCGTCGCGCAGCACACGCCGCACCGATGCCAGGGTTCGATCAAGCAAGGCTTGGCTCAACACTTCGAACTGCGCGCGCGTCACCAAGGCGTTCAAATCACCACCATCCAGCTTGGCCTGCAAGAACACGCTCTCGGCGCTGGACAGCGCTTCTTTGGCCGCGCGCGCCGCCACCAAGATCGCGCGCTTGTCATGGGCGGTGTCGGCGCTGAGCCCGGCTTGCGCCAAGGACCAATCGGCCAGCAAACGATCAAAATCGTCGCCACCCAGGGCGGCATCGCCACCGGTGGCGACCACCTCGAACACGCCACGACTCAGGCGCAGCAAGGAAATATCAAAGGTGCCGCCGCCGAGGTCGTAAACGGCATAAAGACCTTCGCTGCC
This sequence comes from uncultured Roseateles sp., assembly GCA_963510335.1. Lineage (GTDB taxonomy): Bacteria > Pseudomonadota > Gammaproteobacteria > Burkholderiales > Burkholderiaceae_C > Paucibacter_A. The sequence continues at coordinate 27,624 of CAUPEV010000018.1, read as the reverse complement.
GTTGTCCAGGCCATAGGCAATTGCGGCGGCCGTCGGCTCATTGATCAGGCGCAGCACATTCAGGCCGGCGAGTTGGGCCGCGTCCTTGGTCGCTTGGCGCTGCGCGTCATCAAAATAGGCCGGCACGGTGATCACCGCGCCAAAGACATCATCGGCAAAACTGTCTTCAGCCCGAAAGCGCAGCGTCGCCAGGATTTCTGCCGAGACCTCGACGGGTGACTTTGCGCCTTCGCACGTGAGCAGCGACACCATGCCGGGCGTGTCCTCGAATTGATAAGGCAGTTGCTCCCGACTACCGATATCGGCCAGCGCACGGCCCATCAAACGCTTGACGGACACGATGGTGTTGACAGGATCTTCGGCCTGCGCCGCCAGCGCTAGGGCGCCGATCTGACGCCGTCCATCTTCAAGGTACCGTACCGCCGATGGCAGGATCACTTGGCCGGCCTCATCGGGCAGGCACTCAGCAACGCCGCTGCGCACGGCCGCCACCAGGGAATGCGTGGTACCCAGATCGATGCCCACCGCGATGCGGCGCTGATGCGGGTTGGGCGACTGCCCGGGTTCGGAGATTTGCAGCAATGCCATTGTTATTGTCCTAGGGCGTCCAAGCGCCGGTCGATATCGGAGCGAAATTTGGCGATGAACATCAAGGCCCTGACCTGCTCGGCGGCCGCCTCGGTGCGATCTTGTTCATCCAATAAAAGCTGCACATCCGCCAGCAACTCGTCTTCGCGCTGCGCCAATTCGGCGTCCAGCTTTTGCACATCGGCCGCGCCGGCCGCTTCGTCCAAAGCCTCACGCCAGGCCATTTGCTCCATCAGGAAGGCCGTGGGCATGCGGGTGTTCTCGTTCAAGCGCAAGGGCGCGCCGCGCAACTCGCACAGATAGGCTGCGCGCTTGAGCGGGTCGCGCAGCCGTTGATGAGCCTCATTGACCCGCACCGCCCATTGCATCGCAATGCGCTGCGCTGCCGCGCCCTCGGTCGCAAACTTGTCCGGGTGGACCTTTGCCTGCAATTCCTTCCAGCGCGCATCAATCTCGGCGCGCATTTGCGCCTGCCGTGGCGGCAAACCAAACAGACTGAAATCGTCGTCGTCGAGTTTCATCAGCAATACATTTCAGCGCTCAAGCGCTTGGTCAGGGTGGTCCGGCGCCAAGAAAAAAGGCGCGGCAAGTGGCCGCGCCCTGGATATTGGGCCCGCACTTTACACGCGGAAGGACTCGCCGCAACCGCAGCGGTCTTTCTCACGCGGATTGCGGAACTTGAAGCCCTCGTTCAGGCCTTCGCGCACGAAGTCCAGCTCGGTCCCTTCCAGATAGGGCAGGCTCTTGGGGTCGATCAAAATCTTGATGCCATGGCCCTCAAAGACGATGTCCTCGGGCGCCACTTCGTCGGCATATTCGAGCTTATAGGCCAAGCCCGAGCAGCCGGTCGTCTTGACGCCCAGGCGCACACCCACGCCACGGCCACGCTTGGTGATGTAGCGCGTCACATGGCGCGCGGCTGCTTCTGTCATCGTCACGGACATGCGGGAAACCCTCGCTTACTGGGCTGCCGGAGCTGCCGCCACTGCCGCCGCTGCGTGCTTGGCGCGGTAGTCATCCACCGCCGCCTTGATCGCATCTTCGGCCAGGATGGAGCAATGGATCTTCACCGGCGGCAAGGCCAGCTCTTCGGCGATATGGGTGTTCTTGATGTCGAGTGCCTGGTCGAGCGACTTGCCCTTGACCCACTCGGTCACCAGCGAGCTCGAGGCGATCGCCGAGCCGCAGCCATAGGTTTTGAACTTGGCGTCTTCGATCAAACCAGTGACCGGGTTGACCTTAATTTGCAACTTCATCACGTCGCCGCAGGCCGGTGCGCCGACCATGCCGGTGCCGACCGAGTCATCGCCCTTTTCAAAGGCGCCGACATTGCGGGGGTTTTCGTAGTGATCAACGACCTTATCGCTATATGCCATGGTGTTCTCCTGTCTGGTTGTCTGCTCTATCTCATCGGAGATAGGTTTGGGCTCAATGTGCCGCCCACTGAATCGTTGAGATGTCGATGCCGTCTTTGTACATATCCCAAAGCGGTGACAACTCGCGCAACTTGGCGACCCGGTGCCTCAGCGTCGTGATCGCATAATCAATTTCTTCAACGGTGGTGAAGCGGCCAATCGTCATGCGCAGCGAGGAATGCGCCAGCTCATCACTGCGGCCCAAGGCGCGCAAGACATAGCTGGGCTCCAGGCTGGCCGAGGTGCAGGCCGAACCCGACGACACCGCCAAGCCCTTGACGCCCATGATCAGCGACTCGCCTTCCACATAGTTGAAGGAGATGTTCAGGTTGTGCGGCACGCGGCGCTCCAGATCGCCGTTGACGAAGACCTGTTCGATATCGCTCAGGCCGTCCAGCAAACGCTTGTGCAGCATGCGGATGCGCTCGCCTTCGACGGCCATCTCTTCGCCCGCCAAACGGAAGGCCGTGCCCATGCCGACGATCTGGTGCGTGGCCAGCGTGCCCGAGCGCATGCCGCGCTCTTGCCCGCCGCCATGCATCTGCGCTTCCAGCCGGATACGCGGCTTGCGACGCACATACAGGGCGCCGATACCCTTGGGGCCATAGGTCTTGTGCGACGCCAGGCTCATCAGGTCAACCGGCAACTCGGCCAGATTGATGGCGATCTTGCCGGTCGCTTGCGCGGCATCGACGTGGAAGATGATGCCGTGCTCACGGCACAAGGCGCCGATCGCCGGGATGTCTTGAATCACGCCGATCTCGTTGCTGACGAAGAGCACCGAGGCCAGAATGGTGTCGGGTCGAATCGCCGCCTTGAAGCGCGCCAGATCCAGCAGGCCGTTGGCTTCGACCTCAAGGTAAGTCACCTCAAAGCCTTGGCGCTCCAACTCGCGGCAGGTGTCCAGCACCGCTTTGTGTTCGGTCTTGAGCGTGATGATGTGCTTGCCGCGGGTTTTGTAGAACTGCGCTGCACCCTTGATCGCCAGATTGATCGACTCGGTGGCGCCCGAGGTCCAGACGATTTCGCGCGGATCGGCACCAATCAGCCCGGCCACTTCTTCGCGTGACTTCTCGACGATCGCCTCTGCTTCCCAGCCCCAGGCATGGCTGCGGGAAGCCGGGTTGCCGAAATGCTCGCTCAGCCAAGGCACCATGGCGCTCACGACACGGGGGTCCACCGGCGTGGTGGCGCCGTAATCCATATAGATAGGGAAATGCGGGGTCATGTCCATGTTCAGGTTTGCTTGTTCAGTGATGCTTATTTGGTGAAGGAATTGCCGAGGGCAAAAACCGAGTTCGGTGCGGTGATGCGGATGGGCTTGAGCACAGGCTGCGATGAGATCGCACGTTTCAGCGGAGACTCCTCGATCGTCACGCCTTTGGACAGCTGATCCTCAACCAATTTGCGCAAGGAAACCGAGTCCAGATACTCGATCATCTTGGCGTTCAGGCTGGTCCACAGCTCATGCGTGATGCAGCGGCCGGTATTCTCGCCCATGCAGTTTTCGTGACCGCCGCAGCCGGTCGCGTCGATAGGCTCGTCGACAGCAACGATAATGTCCGCGACCGTGATCTCGCTCGACTTGCGGCCCAGCGAATAGCCGCCGCCGGGGCCGCGCGTACTTTCGACCAATTCATGGCGGCGCAGCTTGCCGAACAACTGCTCCAGATAGGACAACGAGATTTGCTGACGCTGGCTGATCGCAGCCAAAGCGACCGGCCCGCCGTTTTCACGCAGTGCCAGATCAATCATCGCGGTGACGGCAAAACGACCTTTGGTGGTGAGACGCATAAACCCTCCTTTTGGTCCACATGAGCACAATTCGTTGGCAGCCGAGCTGCCCGACCCCAGGCAAACCTGCAAAACGGGTTTACCCTTGATCAATTCCGACTATTTTACTCAATTATTACCAAGCTTGCTGGAGCGGTAAAAAACCAAGTCCTTGAAGGGCTATAGATGGTCATGCACGACGGCACCAAACGCCTGCTCGCGCAACTGAGCCAGCTGATCCCGCACCCGCGCTGCCTTCTCGAATTCGAGATTGCGCGCATGTTCCAGCATTTGCTTTTCCAGCAAGGCCATGCGCTTGCTGAGATCTTTCTCGCTCATCTGCTCCACCGCCGCCACCTGCAAGAGCTTTTGATCATCGCGCCCGCTCTTCTCCGAGTAGACGCCGTCGATCATGTCCTTGATGCGCTTATTGATGCTGCGCGGGGTGATGCCGTTAGCCTCGTTGAAGGCCAACTGCTTGGTGCGGCGACGTTCGGTTTCGCCGATCGCTTTCTTCATCGACTCGGTGATGCGGTCGGCATAGAGGATCGCCTTGCCGCGTATATGTCGCGCCGCCCGGCCAATGGTCTGGATCAGGCTGCGCTCTGAGCGCAAGAAACCCTCTTTATCAGCATCCAGAATCGCCACCAAAGACACCTCGGGAATGTCCAAACCCTCACGCAGCAAGTTGATGCCGACCAAAACATCGAACACGCCCAAGCGCAGATCACGCAGGATCTCGACCCGCTCGACCGTGTCAACGTCCGAGTGCAGATAGCGCACTTTGCAGCCGTTGTCGGTCAAGTAATCGGTCAGCTGCTCGGCCATGCGCTTGGTCAGCGTGGTGATCAAGACCCGTTCATTCAGCTCGACCCGCTCGCGAATCTCTTGCAGCACATCGTCGACTTGATGGGTGGCTGGCCGCACCTCGACCAAGGGGTCGACCAGACCTGTGGGCCGCACCACCTGCTCGACCACCTGGCCTGAATTCTCCTGCTCATATGCCGCCGGCGTGGCAGATACAAACACCGCCTGGCGCATCTTGCGTTCGAACTCGGCAAACTTGAGAGGCCGGTTGTCGAGCGCCGAAGGCAGGCGAAAGCCATACTCGACCAAGGTTGATTTGCGCGCTCGGTCGCCGTTGTACATGCCGCCGAACTGGCCGATCAGAACATGGCTTTCATCCAGGAACATCAAGGCGTCCTTGGCCAGATAGTCAACCAGGGTAGGCGGCGCCTCGCCCGGCTGCGCGCCGGAAATATGGCGGGTGTAGTTCTCAATGCCCTTGCAATGGCCGACCTCGTTGAGCATCTCCAAGTCGAAGCGGGTGCGCTGCTCCAGACGCTGCGCCTCTACCAATTTGCCGTCTTTGATGAACTCCCCCAGGCGCTGACGCAGCTCTTCCTTGATGCCGTCCATCGCGGCCAGCACGCGCTCGCGCGGCGTCACGTAATGGCTGCTCGGATAGACCGTGAAACGCGGGATCTTCTGCCGGATCTTGCCGGTCAGCGGGTCGAACAGCTGCAAGGTCTCGACCTCGTCATCGAACAACTCGATGCGCAGCGCCAATTCCGAATGCTCGGCCGGGAACACATCGATCGTGTCGCCGCGCACGCGGAAGGCGCCACGGCTGAACTCAACCTCGTTGCGGGTGTACTGCATGCGGATCAGCTGGGCAATCACGTCACGCTGACCCATTTTGTCGCCGGTGCGCAGCGTCATCACCATCTGGTGATAGTCAACCGGGTTGCCGATACCGTAGATCGCGGACACCGAAGCGACGATCACCACATCGCGTCGCTCCATCAAGCTCTTGGTGGCGGACAGGCGCAGTTGCTCGATATGCTCGTTAATCGCACTGTCCTTTTCGATGAACAGATCGCGTTGCGGCACATAGGCTTCAGGCTGATAGTAGTCGTAATAACTGACGAAATACTCGACCGCATTGTTCGGAAAGAAGTCGCGAAACTCGCCGTAGAGCTGAGCCGCCAGGGTCTTGTTGGGCGCAAAGATGATGGCCGGGCGGCCCAGGCGCGCGATCACATTGGCCATGGTGAAGGTTTTGCCCGAGCCGGTGACACCCAGCAGGGTCTGAAAACTCAGGCCGTCATTGATGCCTTCGACCAACTTATCGATCGCTGCCGGCTGGTCGCCAGCGGGCGGAAAGGGCTGAAACAATTGAAACGGCGAGCCCTCGAAGGAAACGAACTCACCCTTGGGTGCCTCGGCAGCCTCATCCCCTAAGGTGCTTGTTTTCTCTATGAGGTGATCAGATTCTTGCATCGGGTATTCCCTGAAATTTGGCGCCAAGTCACCGTCTTATGACGATCTGCGCAACCCGACAGGTTAGCGCAGACGCTGCCAAGAGCTTGATCGCCATGACCCTTGTTGCTGCCAGCGTATTGTCAGCAGTCAAGTTTTTACCGGGTTATTTGAGTGAAGACGCAACGGGCGCGCCGCCATAATCCGCAGGAAGCTTACGTAGAGCTTAGGTTTTTGGAAACTTGTCTCTTTGCGCATTCGCAAGCGAATTGGTCATAAAATGCTGCAGCGCACAAAACATGGCAGTATTGAGTCTGCATCGCTAGCGTCGGCCTGCGGCCAACGCCTCACTTGAACCCAAAGGCACACTATGCTGTATCAGCTTTTCGAAACTCAACGAGCATTGATGAGCCCGTTCGCCGAGTTCTCCAGCGCTTCGGCCAAGCTTTACAACCACCCGCTGTCGCCGTTCTCGCATTCGCCAATCTCGCAGCGCGTGTCGGCCGGACTGGACTTGATGCACCGCTTGGCCAAGGATTATGAGAAGCCTGAGTTCGGGATCCGCGGCGTTGAAGTTGACGGCGTCGAAGTGGCCGTTCAAGAATTGGTGCCACTGACCAAACCATTTTGTCGCCTGCTGCGTTTCAAGCGCTATACCGACGACCTGGCCGTGCTGTCCAAAATGAAGGACCAACCCACTGTGTTGGTTGTGGCACCGCTGTCGGGCCACCACAGCACCTTGCTGCGCGACACCGTGCGCCAATTGCTCAAGGACCACAAGGTTTTCATCACCGACTGGACCGATGCACGCATGGTGCCCAAGGAAGTTGGCGCCTTTCACCTCGATGACTACATTGCCTATGTGCAAGAGTTCATCCGCTTGGCCGGCCCAGAATGCCATGTGATCTCGGTCTGCCAGCCGACCGTGCCGGTGCTGGCCGCGATTTCCTTGATGGCCTCCAACGGTGAGCAAACGCCGCGCAGCATGACCATGATGGGTGGCCCCATCGACGCGCGCAAGAGCCCCACCGCCGTCAACAATCTGGCCATGAACAAGCCCTATAGCTGGTTCGAGAACAATGTGATCTACCGCGTGCCGACAAACTTCCCAGGCTCGGGTCGGGCAGTCTATCCAGGCTTTTTGCAGCACACCGGTTTTGTCGCGATGAACCCGAATGTGCATATGAGCTCGCACTACGACTATTTCCTCGATTTAATGCGAGGCGACGACGAAAGCGCAGATTCGCACCGTCAGTTCTATGACGAGTACAACGCGGTGCTTGACATGCCGGCCGAGTATTACCTGGACACCATCAAGACCGTGTTCCAGGACTTCGCCTTAGTCAACGGTACCTGGATGGTCAAGGGGCAGCTGGTGCGCCCGCAGGACATCAAGGGCACCGCCTTGCTGACGGTTGAGGGTGAGCGCGATGACATCTCAGGCGCCGGTCAGACTCATGCGGCCCATGAGCTTTGCTCCGGCGTGGCGACCGAGCATCAGTATCATTACGACGCCGTCGGCGCCGGACATTACGGCATTTTCTCGGGCCGTCGCTGGCGCGAGAATGTCTATCCGGCAGTGCAGGCTTTTATCAGCAAGTACGACCGCGCAGATGCACTGAAGCCAAGCAAGGCCGCTGCTACAGCTTCAGCAGTTGCACCTGCAATTTCAACTGCAACTGCAACTGCACCTGCTGCTGCTGCTGCTGCTGCTGCTGCGGTGGCTGCTGTAGCTGCTACGGCTTCCACGTCATCCAAGGCTTCTACACCCGTCGCAACTGCTGCCCCCGCAGCGGCTCGCAAGACCAAAAGCAAATCAAGCACTTGACGATTCAAATAGAAGCAAAAGTGCCAGCAACTGCGTCACTGCAGCGTTTGATCGAAGAGATTGACGCTGCATTGCCGCAGACCCAGTGCACCAGATGCGGCTACGCCGACTGCCACGCTTATGCCGTGGCGGTCGCGCAGGGTGAGGCTGGCATCAACCAGTGCCCGCCAGGTGGCGCCGAAGGCATAGAGCGCTTGGCGACCATCACCGGGCGCAGCGCCCTGCCCTTGAGTGCCGAACATGGCCAAGAGGGGCCGCTGAAGCTGGCGGTTATTGATGAGGCTTGGTGCATTGGCTGCACCTTGTGCATCAAGGCTTGCCCGGTGGACTGCATTGTGGGCGCGCCCAAGCAAATGCATGTGGTCGTGGCCGAGCAATGTACAGGTTGTGAGTTATGCGTGCCGGCCTGTCCGGTGGACTGCATCTCGCTGCACAGTCTCAAGCCCGAGCTGAGTGGCTGGGCCGCCTGGAGCGGCAGCCAAGCAGATGCCGCTCGTGAACGCTATCGATTCCATCAACTCAATCTTGCCCGCGCCGAGCAAGAGAACAGCGCTCGCCTGGTCGCCAAGGCTGAGGCCAAACTGCTTGATCTAGCGGCGGCATCCAAACTCACCGAGCCTACGGCATTGGACGCCAAACGGGCCGTGATTGAAGCGGCACTGGCGCGCGCTCGCGCGAAGCGTCTTGGATGAACTCTGAGCAGAGAGATATGCAAAGGGCTGCGCAACAGGATGTGCAGCGGGATGTGTATCCAAAAGGGTCATCGGGCGGCGCAGCGGCCGAGCCGACCGCGCCTTACATCACCTGATCGGCCAATTCCAGCTCATCGGGAGTTTCGTCGATCAGGCGATCAAAGTCGGCCGCAGCGAACTTGCCTTTGGGAATCAGTGGCTTGTCCAGCGGGCGATAGATTCGGCTGTGCAGGCGATTCAGCAGTTCGGAATGTTCCATCGCCGACACCACCTCTTCGGGGTTGAGCAGCATGGCGAAAGGGCTGGACAAGGCGCTTGCAAATTGGGTGCTCAACATGGTGATACTCCGGTTTCGTTACGTTTCAAGATGTATGTAACTTTAGGGAGTCGGAGCAGTTCGGCATAGTCGGGGCCGCGCCAATGTGCGTGTCAGACAAACTCCTAGGCGCGTGCTGTACGAAACGCCTAAAAGAGTGCTCTCAGCCCTTCTATTTGGACATTAGCTTGAGCAGCTTGGCGCGCAGCTCATCACGCCCGGCGGTGGCCGCAAAGTCGGCTGCACTCAGGCCTTTGTCGTTCAATAAATTGACATCGGCGCCAGCCTTCAACAAAACGGCTGGCGAGTCCAGCGCCCCGTAGCGCGCAGCCATCATCAAGGGCGTGCTGCCGTTGGGAGAGCGTGCATTGATGTTGGCGCCTTGACTCAATAGCCAAGCGCTGACGCCGTTGTCGGGGCCGCTGCAGGCGTAGTGCAAAGGCGACCACCCTTCGGTGTTGATCGGAGCTCCTTTCTTCACGATTTTTTGCACCCAATCGAGCTTGCCCTTGATGGCAGCCAGCATCAGTGCGGTTTCACCGTTTGCATTGGCGGCATTGATGTCCAAAGTCGGATGAGCCAACAAGCTGTCCAGCGCCTTGTCTGATTCCTCGCGCAAGGCGATGCTGAGTGCCTTGCGGTCACGCGCATCCGGCATATTCGGATCAACGCCCCGTTGCAGCAGCTTTGAAACGGTGTAACCATCATTCAATTCTGCGGCCAAGACCAGATCGTCAATCGGCGTCGCCCAGCAGTTGCTCGCCAAAAGAAAATTAATGCTCAGCAGTGCAGCAGCACCGACTCTTTTGAATCTCTTCACGCGCTACTCCTTAGAGTTCAAACCAAACAAGCGCCGGCAATTGGCCGAAGTTTGTGCCGCCAACTCTTCAATCGACACGCCTTTCACGGCCGCCAAGGCCGCGCCCACATGCGGCACATAGGCGGGGCTGTTGGTGCGGCCGCGGTAGGGCACCGGCGCGAGGTAAGGGCTGTCGGTCTCGATCAGCAGGCGCTCCAGCGGCAGCGCGGCCGCCACGGCGCGCAAGTCCTGCGCGCTCTTGAAACTCAGAATGCCGGAGAAGGAAACGTAATAGCCACGTTCAACGGCGGCCAAGGCCACCTCGACACTCTCGGCAAAGCAATGGAACACGCCGCCCGCCTGCTCGCCGCCCTCCTCGTCCAGCAAGCGCAAGGTATCGGCGGCACTGCTGCGGGTGTGTATCACCAGCGGCTTGGCCGCTTGCCGAGCGGCGCGAATATGGGTGCGAAAGCGCTCGCGCTGCCAGGCCATATCGCCTTCTATGCTGCGGCCATTGAGGCGGTAATAGTCGAGGCCAGTTTCACCAATCGCCACCACCTTGGGGTCGGCCGCCCCAGCCACCAGCTCCTCAACGCTGGGCTCATGCACATCCTCATTGTCCGGATGCACGCCAACCGTAGCCCAGAGCTGTGGATACTGATGCGCCAGACTCAAGACAAGCGGGAACTCCTCCATCGTGGTGCAGATGCAGACCGCCTGCTCGACCCGCGCAACGGCCATTTCCGCCAGGATTTCCGGCAATTTCGCGTGCAACTCGGGGAAACTCAGATGGCAATGGGAGTCAATAAACATTCGAATGCTGCTGCAAATTAAAGAATGACCGAGGGCAGCCACAGCTGCTCGCCGCCAGCGGAGTCAAATCGTCTGGGTCGGTTTGGACGAAGAAATCTGGGTACCCAAAATCTCTTCGATCTTGAGCTTGACCAAGCGGCTTTTTTCGTCTGAGGGGAAACGCACGCCAATACCCTGGGTGCGCCCGCCGGACGCATTGGCGGGAGTCAGCCAAGCGATCTTGCCGGCCACAGGATAACGTTGATTGTCATCGGGCAGCGCCAAGAGCAGGTAGACGTCCTCACCCAGTCGATATTCACGTGTGGTCGGCACAAACAGCCCGCCGTCCACGAACACCGGCATATAGGCAGCGTAGAGCGCGCCCTTCTCCTTGAAAGCCAGCTGAATCACGCTGGGCCTTGCTCCCGCTGCGGCTGCGCTCGCTGGCGCGCCAAGTTGACCGCTTGCTAAGGCGGCGCCAGTCGGTTTGGAAGACAGATCACTCATGTCGACAAGTGTAGCGAAAGCACCGAGCAGCTATCGCCCGAAAAAGCAGGTGCTGAGCAGTCTCAAGCCCTGCGCGGCGTAGCTTCCAGCAAGGCCTGCCGCCCCTGGGCAAACAGCGACTCCATCAACAGGCCGGCATTCAAGGGATGCTCGGCATGGCGGGCGGCGCGGCGCAGCGCTGCGTCCCAGGCATGCAAGGGTGCGGCAAGCTTCGGCGTCGGCAATGTGTCGACTGCGAAATAGCTGGGCGGCGCGCCATGACTGCGCCGCAGCAAGTCATGCGAAAGGCGCTGCAAGGCATCGATAGCGCGCGGCAGCGGCCAATCAGCCAAGGCCGCAGCCTCCCCGCGCGCGAGCCGTTGCGGCAATTGCTGCCAAGCAATGGCGCGCAAACCCGCGTCAAACCAGTCTTTCGCCTCTTGCGGCCGCCCGCCAGCGGCCATCAGCAAAATTTCTGCACCCTCAACGCCCTGCTGCGCCAGCCATTGGAGCGCGGGCGCCTTGGCCGGCAGACCCAAAGGCAAAGGTTGGCAGCGGCTGCGTATGGTCGGCAACAAACCTTCGGGCGAGTTGCTGGCCAAGACAAAGCGCAACAAGCCGCCCGGCTCTTCCAGCGTCTTGAGCAAGGCATTCGCCGCCACATTGTTCAGCGCCTCGGCCGGATAGACCACCACCACCTTGGCACGGCCTCGCGCCGAAGTCACCTGCGTGAAATTGAGCATGGCGCGCACCGCATCAATCTTGATCTCGCGGCTGGGCTTGGTCTTGGAGGCCTTGGGCTCACCGTCTTTGCCGGTCTCACCTTCTGGCGCCCAGCCCAGGGACTCACGCAAGGCCTCGGGCAGCAATAACTGAAAATCTGGATGGGTATGTGACTGGAACAGATGGCAGCTGGCGCAATGACCACAAGCCGGACCAGGGCGCTCATGCTCGGAGGCTGGCCGGCCTTCGCAAAGCCAGCTTTGGGCCAGCAGCAAAGCCAAATCAAACTGCCCTACCCCTGCCGGCCCTTGCACCAGCAGCGCATGCGAGCGCGCGGTCGCCAGCGCCTGGTTCAAAGGATCGGTCAGCCAAGGCAAGGCGTTCACGCCAAGAGCGGCGCCGTTTGCAGTGCCGTTTTCAGCGTCGTTTTCAGCGCCATTCACAGCGCTCACCACCCGCGAACCTCCATCACGTCCGCGATCTGCGCCGCCACCTCGGCCACCGATCCACTCGCATCAATGCGAGCAAAACGCGCTGGCGCAGCAGCCGCGCGCGCCGCATAGCCACCGCGCACCCGCTCAAAGAACTCAAGATCCTGCTGCTCAAACCGATCGGCTTCGCGCGCATTCGCGCGGCGCTGCGCCGCCATCTCGGCGGGCAAGTCAAACCAAAGCGTCAGATCGGGCTGAAGGCCGCGCTGAACCCACTGCTCCAGCGTCGTCAGAACGCTCAAGTCCATGCCGCGCCCTGCCCCTTGGTAGGCAAAGCTGGCGTCGGTGTAGCGGTCGCACAAGACGGTCTTGCCCGCCGCCAAGGCGGGCTCGATCACCCGCTGCAAATGGTCGCGCCGGCCGGCAAACACCAGCAATGCCTCGGTCAGGCTGTCCATGCCGCTGTGCAAAAACAAGCCGCGCAGGGTCTCGGCCAGATCGGTGCCGCCCGGCTCCCGGGTATTGACGACGACCGCGCCGCGAGCCTTCAGGCGCTCGGTCAAGGCCGCGATATGGGTCGACTTGCCGGCACCGTCTATGCCTTCAAAGGTGATGAATCGAGCTGTCACTTGGATGTTTGAGCCTATTTGCTGCGCTGAATGCCGCGCTGAAATTTATTGACCGCGCGATTATGCGCGGCCAAATCGTCACTGAACTCGCTGGTCCCGTCGCCTCTGGCCACAAAGTACAAGGCCCGACTGCGCGCCGGATGCAGTGCAGCCAGCAAGGACGCATTGCCGGGCATCGCAATCGGCGTCGGCGGCAGGCCGCCACGCGTGTAAGTGTTGAAGGGGGTGTCGGTCTGCAAATCGCGCTTGCGCAGATTGCCGTCAAAGCCAGCACCCAGGCCGTAAATCACCGTCGGATCGGTCTGTAGGGGCATACCAAGCGTCAAGCGATTGATGAAGACGGCGGCCACCAAGCCGCGATCGGCGGCAGCGCCGGTTTCCTTCTCGACGATGGAGGCCAGGATCAAGGCCTCGTCGGCATTTTTCAAGGGCAAGCCTTCGCTGCGCCCCGCCCAGGCATAGTCCAAGCGCTTTTGCATCGCCTTGTGGGCGCGCTTCAAGACCGTCAAATCGCTAACGCCACGGCTATAAGCATAGGTATCGGGGAAAAAGCGCCCCTCCGCCGCTTGCTCAGGCGCCCCCAGAGCGGCCATCAATTGCGCCTCGGACAAGCCCGCCGTGCTTTGCTTCAAGGCCGGCGCCTTGGCCACGGCGGCGCGCACCTGGGCGAAGGTCCAGCCCTCGATCAAGCGCAATTGCTCCAGCACCTCGTCGCCGCGCACCATCTTGTCCAACAAGTCGCGCGGCGTGGCGCCTTGGTGAATCTCGTAGCTACCGGCACGAATCAAGCGCGCCTGGCCGGACCAGCGAAACCACTCAAACAGCCAGCGCTGATCGGTCTGAACACCGGCGTTGACCCAGGCCTGCGCAACTTCGCGCGGCGAGCTGCCGGCCTCGATCGACAGCTCGACCGAGGGCGCGGCCAGCTTCAGCGGAGCTTGCAACCACCACCAGATCGCACCGCCCAGCAGCGCCCCGAGCAAGAGCAGGACTGCCAGCAATCTCCTTAAAAATTTCATCCGCAATGACCTTTTGCCCTGAAGCTGATTCGGGCGCTGATGATAATCGCGGGCATGACTACATTCAGCATCAATCTCGATGGCGCCACTCGTTTGACCCAATGGGGCGTGATTCGCGCCCAGGGCGAGGAAGCCGCCAAGTTTCTACACGGCCAACTGACCCAGGATATCGCCTTGCTGGGTCAGCATGAAGCCCGCTTCGCCGGCTATTGCTCGGCCAAAGGGCGCTTGCTCGCCACTTTGATCGCGTGGAAATCCAGCGAAAGCGAAGTGCTCTTGGCTTTGCCGGCCGAGCTGCTGCCGGCGATTTTGAAGCGCTTGTCGATGTTTGTGATGCGCGCAAAATGCAAGCTCAGCGATGCCAGCGCCGAAATTCAGCTCTGGGGTTTGAGTGGCGCCAGCGCCGAGGCCTGGCTGGGAAGCGGCGCACCTGAGGCGCGCTGGGCAAAAAGCGAAATCAATGCCGCGACCCTGATTCGCCTGCCCGGCGTGGCCGCGCAGGCGCGCTTTGTACTCGCGCAAGCCGCCGCTGCACCCGCACCCGAGCTGCCACAGGTGAGCGAGACCGACTGGCAACTGCTTGAGCTGCTCAGCGGCCAGCCCTGCGTGCTCAGCGCCACGAGTGAGCAATTTGTGCCACAGATGTTGAATCTCGAGTTGCTGGGCGGTGTCAATTTTCAAAAGGGTTGCTACCCCGGCCAAGAGGTGGTCGCGCGCATGCAGTACCGCGGCACGCTCAAGCGTCGCACCTTCCTGTTTGAGACCGAGGGCCAGGTCTTGCCTGGGCAGGAAATTTTCCACAGCGAAGATCCTGCGCAACCGGCCGGCATGGTGGCGAATGCCGCACACAAAGGCGGCCATGCCTTGCTGCTGGCCGAGACCAAGATCGCCGCACTGAGCTCGGGCAGCCTGCATCTGGTTTCGCCGCAGGGGCCTTTGCTGCGCCCACTCGCCCTGCCCTATGAGCTGACGGAGCCGCAGTGAGTTCAGCGGCGCGTCAAGCGATCGAGCTCTACGTCTACTACAAGGTAGCCGAGACTCAAGCCGCCGCCGCTTTGCAGACTTATGAGCAGGCGCAGGCCGGCCTGGGAGGGCCGCACCCGCGTTTGCTGCGGCGGACTGAGGTCGGCGCCGGGCTGCAAACCTGGATGGAAATTCACCGCAGCGCAGACCCAGAAGCAGACGAGCGCTGTCTTTCGGCCGCGATGGCGCCCTTCATTCTCGGCGACCGGCATGTCGAACGCTTTGTGCCGCTGCTTTGAATCGAGCGACTCGGGTAGATCAGCTCAACTGACCGATGTCTTGAATCGGATTAAAGCGCTCTGACCATCTCGACATGGCCGATGCCGGCCTCTTCGAAAACTGCGCCGCGCTGCATGAAACCGGCGCGCTTGTAAAAGCCTGCCGCCGACAATTGCGCGTGCAGCAGCACCTCGCGGTAGCCTTGCTCGCGCGCGGCCTGCATCAAAGCTTCCAGCACTTCTCGCCCGATACGCCCGCCGCGCATAGCTCGCACCACCGCCATGCGGCCAATCTTGGCGACGCCTGGCACATGAGGCAGCAAACGGCCCGTCCCCAAGGGCAGGCCCAGTCGATTGAACGCAACCGCGTGCAGGCAACTTTCGTCCGCAGCATCCCATTCCATCTCGGCCGGAATCTTCTGTTCCTCAACGAAAACTTCTTGCCGAATTGCGCCAGCTGCCGACCCGAGTTCAGCCCATGTACCCAAGCGCACATCAAGAACCGATTTACCGGCCTCAAAAGCCTCGATCACAGCCCGCAAAGCGGCCGGCACCGGCTTGGGCGCTTGCGTCTGCGCATCGGCAAACACATAGACCAACTCGCCCGTCACCAGCAACTGCCGATCGCGAAACACCGCGCATTGCATCTGCATGGAGCTGTTGCCCATACTCAGGCAGCGCACGCCGACCTCAAGCTGCTCGTCATAGCGAGCCGAACCCAGGTACTCCAGCGTCGCCTTGCGCACAAACAGATCGCCGCCCAAGGCTTTCATGGTGTCAATATACGGCAGCGCCAAGGCGCGCCAATAGGCACCGACCGCATGGTCAAAATAGCTCAAATAATGGGCATTGAAGACGATCTGCTGTGCGTCGATCTCGGACCAGCGCACCCGCAGGCGCTCGGCAAAAACAAAGTCAGCACGCTGCGTGACAGGGCTGCGATCCGAATGCTTCGTCATGTTTGAAACGCCTCTTTGATCGCAAGGCCGCAAGCATCGAGCGCGGTCAAGGCTTCTGGAATGGCTCGCCCCATCTTGATGAAGTCATGCGTGACGCCGCGGTACAACTCCAGCTGAACCTGCCCGCCCTGGGCGCGCAGCAAGTCGGCATAGGCAAGGCCCTCATCAACCAAAGGATCGCACTCGGCCAGCAACACGCAGGCGGGCGCCAAATCGCTGTGGTCGTCGGCCTCAAGCGGCGCAAAGCGCCAGTCGCGCTTGTGATGATGGGCGATGTAATGGTTGAAAAACCAATCGATTGAAGCAGCGTCGAGCAAGAAGCCATTGGCAAACAGCTTGTGCGAGGCCGTATCGGCGTGCGCCGTGGTGCCAGGCGTGATCAGCAATTGCAAGGCGAGCTTGAGCCCGATATCGCGCGCATGCAGCGCGCAGACTGCAGCCAACGTGCCGCCGGCGCTGTCGCCTCCAACGGCGAGACGAGTGCCGTCCAGCCCGAAACTATCGGCCGCCTTGGCCAACCAAGTCATCACCGCCCAGCAATCATCTACCGCAGCCGGGAATCGATGCTCCGGGGCCAATCGGTAGTTCAGAGACAGCACGGCAGCACCGCTGCGCAATGCCAATTGGCGGCACAGGCTGTCATGGGTTTCGAGGCTGCCGATGGTGAAGCCGCCGCCATGCAGGTAGAGCAAGACCGGCAGGCGCTCGTCACTCGCTGCATACAAACGCGCGGCCAGCGGCCCCTCGGCGCCCGGCACCTGCAGATTCTCGACGCGGGCCAAGGGTGCGCGCGGCAAGTCCAAAATCTCGGCACCCATCAGATAGCCAATCCGCGCTTGCTTTGGGCTCAAGCTATGAAAGGCCGGCCGGTTCGCGCGGTGAATGCGGCTCAACACGCCCGCCATCTTCGGTGTCAACAAGGTGCTACTCAAACAGTACTCCAGGGTTTAGGCTAGGCGCCAAGCCGCGATTTTCACATCACACGAGGATTCACCATGGCCTTGATCCAATACTTGACGCAGATCCAGTTCGATTTTGGTGCGGTGGCAATGCTGCCGCAGGTCTGCGAACAAGCCGGCATCCACCGACCCCTGGTCATCACCGACAGTGGCGTGCGTGCGGCCGGCGTCATCGAGCGTGCACTCTCGCTATGGGGTCAGCATGCCCCGCCGATCTTTGATCAAACGCCTGCCAATCCCACCGAAGCGGCCGTGCGTTGGGCCGTCAAGCTTTGCCATATGGGCCATTGCGACGGCCTGGTCGCCATCGGCGGCGGCTCCAGCATGGATCTGGCCAAAGGCGTGGCAATTGCCGCCACGCATGAGGGACCGCTGAAGAACTTTGCCACCATCGAAGGCGGGAGCCTCAATATCAGCAGCGCGGTGCTGCCCGTGATTGCTGTGCCGACCACCGCAGGCACTGGTAGCGAAGTCGCGCGAGGGGCGATTTTGATCGTGGACGATGGCCGCAAGCTGGGCTTTCACAACTGGGCCTTGCTGCCCAAGGTGGCCATTTGCGACCCCGAACTGACCTTGAGCCTACCGCCGCACTTGACGGCCGCCACCGGCATGGACGCGATCGCGCATTGCATGGAAACCTTTATGTCGG
Organism: uncultured Roseateles sp.; assembly: GCA_963510335.1. Classification (GTDB taxonomy): domain Bacteria; phylum Pseudomonadota; class Gammaproteobacteria; order Burkholderiales; family Burkholderiaceae_C; genus Paucibacter_A. Next base: position 10,063 of record CAUPEV010000018.1, on the reverse strand, counting down.
AGGCAATCAATCCTCCCGCAGACGGGATTGCACTGGACGGACTGCGCCGCGGCTGGGCCCATATCGAGCGCGCCATGCGCGACGGGCAGGACCGCGAAGCGCGTTGGCAGATGATGAGTTGCAGCATGCAGGGTGCGCTGGCCTTTCAAAAAGGCCTGGGTTGCGTGCATTCGCTCAGCCATGCGATGGGCGCGGCCGACCCGCGCCTGCATCACGGCACGCTGAATGCGATCTTTTTGCCGGCGGTGATTCGTTTCAACGCCGCCGCGCCCGGCATGCAGCGCGAGCAACGCGTGGCCCGCATGGCACAAGCGATGGGCTTGAGCGGTGCAGCGGCTGACACCGACGGGGTGGCATTGGCACAGGCCGTTAGCAAAAAGAACGCCAGCTTAGGCTTGCCGGATGGGCTCTCAGCGATGGGCGTCGACAAGGGAATCTTCGATGCCGTGGTCCACGCAGCTTTGCTCGATCACTGCCACAAAACCAATCCACGCGAAGCCAGTGCAGATGACTACTTGGCCATGCTGAGCGAGTCCTGGTAAGGGCCTTGTTTGTGTCGCTGTCGACTCCAAGGCTTCGCTCCTGAGTTCAATCGATATTGACAGTTGGCGCGCCGGCGGATTCAGTGCAGAGCCCAGGTGCATCGATTTGACTCACCAAGTGCCAGCGCATCAATTCGAAGCCTGGGAAAGTCCTGCCCCTAGCTCGTGGGAATGAACTGCGTAAGTAGTGCGTTACTCGGTTAGATTGCAAGTGCGGCGGCGCCATCAATATCGACTAGCGCCACGACACATAGAGGAAGATCAGATGAACTTACGCATGTCCACTCGCTTACTCGCCACGGCCGCGGCCGCTTTCGCCTTGTTTGGCGGCGCTCAGGCGGCGACCTACAACTACGCTGGCGACACCACCGGCGCACCAACCTTCCACCGCGCCGTCCAGAGCCTGGGCGGGCTGTCGGCAGTTGGCACTGCTGTCGCCTACCAAAGCTTTGAATTTCAAGTCGACACGGCTGGTTCCTACGATTTTTTCAGCACTACCCCTGGTTGGGATAATTTTCTGTTTCTGTACAAAGACAATTTCAACCCTGCCGATGCGCTGAGCAATGGCGTCATTGGCAATGACGACTTCACGCCAGGCTCGTTTGGCAAATCCGGATTCACCACTGCGCTGGTCACCGGAACGCATTATTTCGTCGTGACAACCGGGTTTGATTTAAGTGACTTCGGCAGCTATGCCAATTCGATCACCGGTGCCGGCACTGTGATTCCTTCTGCCGTGCCCGAACCCGAAAGCTATGCATTGATGGCCTTGGGACTTGGACTTGTCGGCTTCATGGCGCGTCGACGCACGAGCCTCGCCCAAGTCTGAGCGAAGCGACTCAAGGCACAAAAAAACCCGGCCTAAGCCGGGTTTTGTCTAGCAGTTCGATGTTGGCTCAATCAACCATGCTTGGCGTCGAAGAATTGCTCGTCTTCGGTCGAGCCCTTCAGCGCTGCGGTTGAGGCATCACGTTCGATCGTCGTGGTAACGGCGTCGAAGTAGCCGGTGCCGACTTCGCGCTGATGCTTGACGGCGGTGAAGCCGCGCTCAGCCGCTGCGAATTCCTTCTCCTGCAGCTCGACGAAGGCGCTCATATTGTTGCGGGCGTAGCCGTAGGCCAGCTCGAACATCGAGTGGTTCAGGCTGTGGAAGCCGGCCAGCGTGATGAACTGGAACTTGTAGCCCATCGCGCCCAACTCGCGCTGGAACTTGGCGATTGTTGCGTCGTCCAGGTTCTTCTTCCAGTTGAACGAAGGCGAGCAGTTGTAAGCCAGCAGCTTGCCTGGGAACTTGGCATGGATGGCGTCAGCGAACTGCTTGGCGAAGGCCAGGTCGGGCTTGCCGGTCTCGCACCAGATCATGTCGGCGTAAGGGGCATAGGCCAAGCCACGGCTGATCGCCTGCTCGATGCCATTGTTGGTGCGGTAGAAGCCTTCGACCGTGCGCTCGCCGGTGCAAAACGGCTTGTCGTTGTCATCGATATCGCTGGTGACCAAATCACCGGCTTCGGCGTCGGTGCGAGCCAGCAGCACGGTGGGCGTGCCCATCACGTCGGCGGCCAAGCGAGCTGCGACCAACTTGGAGACGGCCTCACGCGTTGGCACCAAGACCTTGCCGCCCATATGGCCGCATTTCTTGGCCGCGGCAAGCTGATCTTCAAAGTGAACGCCGGCGGCACCGGCTTCGATCATCGCCTTCATCAGCTCGAAAGCGTTCAGCACGCCACCGAAACCGGCTTCGGCATCGGCCACGATAGGGGCGAAGTAGTCGATGTCGTTCTTGCCTTCAGACCATTGGATCTGGTCGGCGCGAGCAAACGTGGCGTTGATCTTCTTGACGACCTTGGGCACCGAGTCGACCGAGTACAGCGACTGGTCAGGGTACATCTCGCCATTGCTGTTGGCGTCACCGGCGACTTGCCAGCCAGACAGATAGATCGCCTTCAGGCCGGCCTTGACCTGCTGCATTGCCTGGTTGCCGGTCAGGGCACCCAGCGAGTTGACGAAGGGCTCGGTGTTGATCAAGCCCCAGAGTTTGTCGGCGCCGCGCTTGGCCAAGGTGTGCTCGACTTGCAGCGAGCCACGCAGACGCACGACGTCGGCGGCACTGTAGCCGCGGGTGATGCCCTTCCAACGTGGGTTCTCGGCCCAGTCTTTTTCGAGGGCGGCAATTTGCTGGTCACGGGTCAAGTTCGTCATAAGTTACTCCTGCTTGGCTAAGGGAAGAAAAAAGCGTCTTGCTGGATCTAAATTTATTCCTCTTCGGGCCGTAGCGGGAGACTTATGTCTTATATAAGACCAAAAACTTAAACCTTTCAAATCAACAACTTACGATCTGCATTTCTGATTATGAAAAGACTTCTCCCATGATGAGAAAAAATGCGGCAGCGCAACATGAGATCAGTTCACGATGCGCAAGCGCGATTTCACATCGCGGGATTCACATCGCTCGCTTGAGGCCAGCCTTAGAGCCCGCCAACAAAATAGCGCTTCAGCCCCGCCAGCACCATTTCCACTGCGATAGCGGTCAAGACCAGACCCATCAGCTTTTCGATCGCCGAGATCACCGAGTCTCCAAGCAGGCGGCGGATGCGGTCGGCCATCAGCAGCGTCAGCCCAGACACCCACATCGCCGCGCACAGCGCGCCGATCCAGTCCCAGATCCGGTCGGGTTGGCGAGATGAAAGCAGCAAGACCGTCGCCATCGCCGATGGCCCCGCCAAGAGCGGCACAGCGAGCGGGAAGATGAAGGGTTCCTTGCCCGGCTCCAGGCCGTAGGCCGACTCGCCGGACGCGCCGAAGATCATCTTGATCGCAATGATCAACAAAATTACCCCGCCGGCCACCTCCAGCGAGCGTTCAGACAAGTGCATCACCTGCAAGAACACATCACCAAAGAACATAAAGGCCAGCAGCGCGATCGCGGCGATGCCGACCTCGCGTCCCGCCACCCTGGCGCGGCGCTCTTTGGGCACCTCCCGCATGATAGAAACAAAAATAGGCAGGCTGCCGAGCGGGTCTAAAACCAGCAAAAGCAGGATGAAGGCGGAGAGAAAGCTATGGTCCATGACGCGATTGTCGCGTCCGCCGTGATCGCTAGGCAATCACAAGCCAAAATAGCGCTCCTGAACAAGCATTCTTGAGCCAGAAAAAATTCATAGGCCCGCCATAGCAATGACAAACGAAAAGCTGGACGCCATCGACCGCAAAATCATTGAGGTCTTGCAGCGAGATGGCCGCGCCTCCAATGTGGAATTGGCCGCGCAGATTCACTTGTCGGCGCCGCAATGCTTTCGCCGGGTCAAAGCACTGGAGGAACGCGGTGTGCTGCGTGGCTACCGCGCCTTGGTGGCGCCGCAGACGCTGGGCCTGGGCGTCACGGCCTATGTCAGCCTGAACATCGCCGGCGAGGCCTTTGATCGGGTGAGGGAGATCGAGACCTTGATCCGCGACTTTCCGGAAATTCTCGAATGCCACACGATTTCCGGCGACTGCGACTACTTGCTCAAGGTCGTGGCGAAGGATTTGAAGTCGCTGTCGCAGTTCTTGACCGACAGGCTGATGCAAATCAAGGGCGTGGACGATGTGCGCTCAATGATCTGCCTGGAAGAGATCAAACCCCCTTCGGCGCTGCCGGTGCTGGCTTGATGCGCAGCGCTTCAGCCGCGCGGATGATGCTGCGCGTGAATAGCTTTGAGCCGCTCGCGCGCTACATGGGTGTAGATCTGCGTGGTCGATAGATCGGCATGCCCCAAAAGCAATTGCACCGCGCGCAAGTCGGCGCCGTGATTGAGCAAATGGGTGGCGAAAGCATGGCGCAAGGTATGCGGTGACAAAGGGCTGGTGATGCCGGCCGCCACGGCATATTTTTTCACCAGAGTCCAGAACATCTGTCTGGTCATGCCGGTGCCGCGCACCGTCACGAAGAGTTCATCGCAGCGCAGCCCTTTGAGCAAATTGGCTCTGGCTTCTTGCAAATAGCGCATCAGCCAGCCATGCGCCTCCTCTCCAAAAGGCACCAAGCGCTCTTTCGATCCCTTGCCGGTGATGCGCAGCGCCGCCTCTTTGAAACCGACATGCACACTCTTGAGTGTCACCAGCTCGGTCACGCGCAGGCCGCTGGCATACATCAGCTCTAGCATCGCGCGGTCGCGCAGGCCCAGTGCTGTGGCTGTATCGGGTGCGGCCAGTAGCAGCTCGACCTGGCTCTGGCTCAAGAGTTTGGGTACACGCAAAGCTTGCCTGGCGTTTTGCAGGCGCAGGGTTGGGTCGGCATGAATCCGCTGCTCACGCAGCGCCCACCGAAAATAGCGTTTGAAGACACTCAGGCGGCGGTTCGAGCTGGTGGCGCGACTGCCGGCATGGCGTGCGCTCGCATAGGCCAGAAGATCAGCCTCTGTGCATTCATCCAAGGCGATGGCCGGAACGTCCTCCCGGCCGACCAGCCAGTCGGCCAACAAGCTCAAATCGCGCCTATAGGCCTCCAAGGTATTGGCGGCCAGGCCGTCTTCGATCCACAGCGATTCAACAAAACCGTTGATCGCTTGCTGACTGATTGCGGCCTTGGCGGCAGCTTCACTCAAGCTTGAGCTTTTGCTGCGCCACCACAGACTTGTAGACCTCGAACTCGGCCTTGATCTGGGCCGCAAATTGTTCAGGCGTGTTGGCCACGATGATGGAGCCGGTGTCCTCGATGCGCTTCTTGACGTCAGGCAGCTCCAAGGTCTTCTTGACCGAATCATGAACCTTGTCAACAACCTCTTTGGACAAGCCCTTGGGGCCCAGCAAGCCGTAATAAGCCATCCGATTGACCGGCTCCAGGCCCAACTCCTTGAAGGTTGGCACATTCGGCAATTGGCTCAAACGCTGCGGCGCGGCGACCACGATAGGAATCAGCCGGCCATCTTTGATGAAAGGCAGCGCCGAAGGCAGGTTGTCAAAAATCATCGGCACTTGACCAGCCACCGTGTCATTCAGCGCCGGGCCTGCACCGCGGTAAGGGATGTGCGTCACATAAACCCCAGCCAAGCTCTTGTACAGCTCCATCTGCAAATGGCCAATGCCGCCGGTGCCGCTGCTTGAATAACTGTATTTGCCCGGATTGGCCTTCAGCTCGGCCAGAAAGCCTTTGTAGTCTCGCGCCGGGAACGAGGGGTGAACGGCGATCACATTCGGTGTCGCTGCCACATTGATGATGGGCGTGAAGTCGGTGATGGGGTTGTAGGCGATCTTGGGGTTGATGGCCGGGTTGGCGGCCGTGGTCGAGACGGTGGCCATGCCCAAGGAGTAGCCGTCCGGTGCGGCTTTGACCGTCTCACCGGCCCCGATGGTGCCGCCGCCTCCGGCCTTGTTTTCAACCACCATGGTCTGACCCAGCGTCAGGCTGATCTTCTCGGCGACGATGCGGGCGACGATATCGGTCGTGCCACCAGGCGCAAATGGCACCACCAAGCGCACCGGCTTGCTTGGATAGGCGGTCTGCGCGACGGCTGGCTGCAGCGCGGCCGCACTGATTGCCATGACACTGGCCCCAAGAGTCCACAAGCGACGATTCATGCAAGTCTCCATTTCACTCGAAAAATTTACCTTCGGCGCGCAAGCATGCCACAAGCCAGCCTTGATTCGTGCCGGGATTACGCCCAGTTCATTGCAATAAAGCCCAATCAATATGCTCGACCACCAAGTCGCTGGCGCCGGCGCGAGCGTCCTCCAGAGCCTTTCGCATCTCGGGCACGTCTTGGGCATGCAAGGCATTGCCCATCGCCACGGCCAGATTGCGCTGCCAACGCTCAAAACCAATACGGCGTATCGCCGAGCCTTCGGTGCGCCGCAAGAACTCCTCCTCTGACCAGGCCCAGAGCTGCAATAAGCCGGGCGCACGCAAACTCTCTCTCGCATCAAAGTCGGGCAATAAGGAGACTTTTGCAAACTTGTTCCAGGGGCAGACAAGTTGGCAGTCGTCGCAGCCATAGATGCGATTGCCGATCAGCGCACGCAACTCAAGCGGAATCGGCCCGGCATGCTCTATCGTCAAATACGAGATACAGCGCCTTGCATCGACCCGGTAAGGCGCCACGATGGCCTGTGTCGGGCAGACATCGATGCAAGCGGTGCATTGGCCACAATGGGCCGTCACGGGCTGGCTGAGCGGCAGCGGCAGATCAACATAAATTTCACCCAGAAAGAACATCGAACCGGCCTCGCGGTGCAAGGTCAGCGTGTGTTTGCCGCGCCAGCCCAGGCCCGAGCGCGTCGCCAACTCGACTTCCAGCACCGGCGCGGAGTCGGTGAAGACGCGGTGTCCAAAGGGCCCGAGCTCCTCGCCCAAGCGCATCGCCAATTGCTGCAAGCGGCTGCGCGATACCTTGTGATAGTCGCGCCCTCGGGCATAAATGGACAGCTGCGCGCGCAAGGGGTCGGCCAGGCCCTGCCACTCCATGGCCTGCCAGTCAGGCTCGGTCGAGCGCGGCAAATAGTCCATGCGTGCCGTCAAGACCCGCACTGTTCCCGGCACCAGCTCGGCCGGCCGCGCCCGCTTGAGTCCATGCGCCTGCATATAGTGCATCTGCCCATGAAATCCGGCTTGCAGCCAGGCCAGCAAGCCGGGCTCTGCCGAACTCAAATCAATGTCGGCCACGCCGATCTGGGAGAATCCCAACTCGAAAGCCCAGCCGCGCAGCTGCTCCATCAGTTTGGACATCATGTCCTGCTGCGCTTGGGCATCGATCTCGTCGTTCATCTTCTGAGGAGCTTGCGTCATTTGCGCATTCTAGAAACCCGCCAGCTGGTCTGGCCCAATGAGGCCGCTTGTGAGGCTTTTGCCACTTCATTTGCCAAGGCCTTGTTGAACGCAAACGCTGCGCCGCTCCAAGCCAGTGTCGAGCTGCATGGGCAACTCGGCGCCGGAAAGACCAGCTTGGTGCGCTATTTGCTGCGCGCACTCGGGGTCGAGGGTCGCATCAAGAGCCCCAGCTACGCCGTGATGGAAAGTTACGACCTGAGCCAGACCGCGCCGCAGATTGGGGAAGTTAGCCATTTTGATTTTTACCGTTTCAATGACCCACGCGAATGGGAGGATGCTGGCTTTCGCGACATCTTTGCGGCTCCGGGATTGAAACTCTGCGAATGGCCTGAAAAAGCCGCCGGCGTGTTGCCACCGGCCGATCTGCAGATCTGGCTTGAGGTAATGGATGACGACAGCCGCATAGTGCGTTTGCTGGCCGGCAGCGCCTGCGGCGTGGAATTGCTGCAAAGCATGGAGACGGCGCCATGAGCGCGCGCCGCGCTGCTCTCAGGGCCATGGGTGCCCTGGCACTGGCGATTCGCCTGCCCGCAGCAAATGCTGCGAATGCGGCAAATGCAGCAACCACGGCGAATTCGGCCAATACGGCAAAACCGGCGGCTCCACAGCCAGCAACAGCAGCACCGGCTGCTTTCAGCAGCATCGTCGCGGTGCGGGTGTGGCCGGCCAGTGAATACAGCCGAGTGACGCTGGAGTCCGACAAGCCGCTGCAGGCCAAACACTTTCTGGTTGAAAACCCGGACCGCTTGGTGATCGATATAGAGGGCCTGGAGCTGAATGCCGGTCTGCGCGAGTTGCTGGGCAAGGTGCGCGCCGATGACCCCTATATCGGCGGCGTGCGCGTCGGCCAGAACACCCCGCGGGTGGTGCGTTTGGTGCTGGATTTGAAACAGCCGGTGGCCCCGCAAATCTTCACCCTGGTGCCGGTGGCGGCCTACCAGCACCGGCTGGTTTTTGATCTTTACCCCAAGCAGGCCATCGACCCCTTGTTGGCCTTGATTCAAGAAAAGGAGCAAGCCGAGCAGAGCGCGGCTCAATCGGTGCAAGACGCTTTGGGCGAATTGATAGGCCGCATCGACAAGCCTCCCCGCGCGGTTTTGCCCCCCACCCCGCCTGCGCTGGTGGTGCAAACACCGGTGCCCTTGCCGCCCTTTCCGAGTTCAACAGCCGCATCGGCTCCGGGGCCGGGACCGGAGCCCCTGCCCGGCTTCAATCAAGCCCGGCTTGACCGCCTGATCGTGATCGCGCTCGACCCCGGCCATGGCGGCGAAGATCCTGGCGCCATCGGCCCTTCCGGTCTGCGCGAGAAGGACGTGGTGCTGGCCATTGGCCTGAAGCTGCGCGAGCGGCTCAATAGCAATCCGAATATCCGCGTGATGATGACGCGCGACGCCGACTTCTTCGTGCCGCTGCATGAGCGCGTTGGCAAAGCGCGGCGCGTGCAAGCCGACCTGTGTGTGTCCCTGCATGCGGATGCTTTTTTCACGCCCAAGGCGCGCGGTGCTTCGGTGTTCGCGCTCAGCGACGGCGCGGCCAGCAGCCAGGCCGCCAAGTGGATGGCCAACAAGGAAAACGCGGCCGATCTGGTCGGCGGGGTGAATGCCGGGGCGGTGAAAGACGCGGTCGTCTTGCGCGCGCTGCTGGACATGAGCACCACCGCGCAGATCAAGGACAGCCTCAAGCTCGGCCGCGAGGTCCTGGGCCAGATCGGCCGGGTCGGCAATCTGCACAAGCGTCAGGTCGAGCAGGCCGGGTTTGCGGTCTTGAAGGCGCCCGACGTGCCGTCAATCCTGGTCGAGACCGCGTTCATCTCGAACCCGGAGGAAGAAGCCAAATTGCGCAGTGCGAGCTATCAGGCCGAACTGGTGGAGGCCCTTGCCACCGGCATCGCTCGCTATTTTGCAAAAAACCCACCATTGGCCAGGCACCGGGCTTTGACCTGACAGGGCCAGCCGCAGCCCCGAGGATTCAGGCGGCGGTGGCCTTCTCCGCCTTGCGCGCCTTCCAGCCGCCATAGATGGCAATCAATCCCGGGATGATGATCATGGCCCAGATGATCTTGCTCAAATTCTTCTGAACCCATTCCAGATTGCCGAACCAAAAGCCCGCCAGCGTGATACCGAGCACCCAGATCAAGGCGCCAATGACGTTGTAAAGCGAGAACTTGGCCCGGTCCATCGCGGCCACGCCGGCCACAAAAGGCGCAAAGGTGCGCACAAAGGGCATGAAGCGGGCAATGATGATGGTGACGCCGCCATTGCGCTCATAGAACTCATGGGCGGCATCAAAAGCGCGCCGATTGACGAAGCGCGACTGCTCCCACTGGAACACCTTAGGGCCGATAAATCGCCCGATCGTGTAGTTGCACTGGTCTCCCAAAATCGCCGCCACCAACAAGACCGCCAGCGCCAAGGGCAAATTGATCAGCCCCGCACCGCACAGCGCGCCGACGACGAAGAGCAGCGAGTCCCCCGGCAAAAAGGGCATCACCACCAGGCCGGTCTCCACAAAGATGATCAAAAACAGCAGGCCATAAATCCAGGCGCCGTAGAGCGCCACAAAGCTCGCCAAATGGCGATCAACGTGGACGATGAAATCAATCAGGTTGCTTAGAAGTTCCATGGCGGCGCATTATGCGGTAGCCATTTGACGATTGCACCGCGCGCCCTCCACTGGGCCAAATATTCGCTGTCAGCCCAGTCCTTGCTGCAGCTTCAGC
>CAUPEV010000017.1:0-44484 GCA_963510335.1 uncultured Roseateles sp. | reverse complement strand
GCCAACCAGGACCAGCACCGGCAGCTTCATGCCCCAGGGCGGCTCATGCGGATGAGCTTGCGGCAACTCACGCGCCGGGCCGTTGAAAAACACGTTGTGCACCAGGCGCAGCGAATAGGCGACCGAACACAGGCCGCCCAGCGTCGCCAAAACCGGAATCGCCCATGACAGCGAACCCCAAAAGCCCGCATGCAGTGCCTGCTCAAGCATCAACTCCTTGGACAAGAAGCCATTGAAGGGCGGCACACCTGCCATCGCAGCCGCGGCCAGCAGACCCAGACTGCCGACCCAGGGCATCAGCTTCATCAAGCCGCCGAGCCGGCGCATATCGCGCGTGCCGGTTTCATGGTCAACAATGCCGGCCGTCATGAACAGCGCCGCTTTGAAGCAAGCGTGATTGAGGATGTGAAACACCGCCACCACCGCAGACATTGGCGTGCCCAAACCAATCATGAAAGTGATGAAGCCCAGGTGACTGATGGTCGAATAAGCCAGCAGTCCCTTCAAATCATGTTTGAAGATCGCCACAAAGGCGGCGAACACCATGGTCGCCAGACCGACACTGGCCACCACCCCTTCAAACAGCGCCGTGCCGCCCAGAACCGGGTACAGCCGGGCCAGCAAAAACAGCCCCGCTTTGACCATGGTGGCCGAGTGCAAATAGGCCGACACCGGCGTCGGCGCCGCCATCGCCTCGGGCAACCAAAAGTGGAAGGGCAGTTGCGCGCTCTTGCTGAAAGCACCCACCAAAATCAAGCCCAAGGCTAGCGGGTAACGGGGGTCGGCCTGCACCAGGTCGCGCTGGGTCAACATCTGTCCCAAGTCATAGCTGCCGCAGATCTGACCCAGCACGATCACGCCGGCCAGCAGCACCAGGCCGCCACCACCGGTCACCGCCAGCGCCAGGCGGGCGCCCTGCCTTGCTTCTTCCTTGTGACCCCAATAGCCGACCAACAAGAAGGAAGAAATGCTGGTCAATTCCCAAAACACCACCAGCAACAAGAGGTTGTCGGACAGCGCAATGCCCAGCATCGCCGCCATGAACAGCATCAGCTGGCTGTAGAACTTGCCCTTGGGGTCGTCGGCACTGAGGTAGAAGGCGGCGTAAACAATGATCAGCAGGCCGATGCCGGTGATCAAGCCGGCGAACAACAGCGACAGGCCGTCCAGGCGCAGACCCAGATTCATGCCGATCGCCGGCACCCAATCGACATGACTGAGCAAGACCTGACCCTTCAGCACCTCGGGCGCCGCCGACAGCAGCAAGCCCAGAGCCGTGGCGGTGATCAAGCCGGCCGCCACAGCAGGCGCTTGAGGTCGGTTCTTGAAGCCGCCCAACCAGCCACACAGCACGGTGCCTAGCAACAGGGGCAAAAGGACAACCGTAGCGAGCAGCAGGTTCATCGGTCAAAAGAAGATTTTGAGGGCGGCCGATTGTAGGAGCCAGCTCCATAAGCCGAGCTGAAAGCCGGCCGCAAGACGGTTTCAGTAAACTGACGCCAGTTTCATCCCTCCTTGGACCCCGCCCCACCATGTCTACTTCGATCAAATACAGCGACTTCGTTGAGAGCGTCGCCGGCGCGCTGCAATACATCAGCTACTACCACCCGGCCGATTACATCGCCCATCTGGCGCGCGCTTACGAGCGCGAGCAGTCCGCCGCCGCCAAGGACGCGATCGCGCAGATCCTGACCAACTCGAAGATGTGCGCCGAAGGCCGTCGCCCGATCTGCCAGGACACCGGCATCGTCAACGTGTTCCTGAAGGTCGGCATGGATGTGCGCTGGGAGGGCTTCCCTGGCTCGCTCGAGGACGCCGTCAACCAGGGCGTGCGCCAAGCCTATAACTTCGCCGACAACAAGCTGCGCGCCTCGGTCTTGAACGACCCGATCTTCGAGCGCAAAAACACCAAGGACAACACGCCGGCGGTCATCAACGTCCAAATCGTGCCCGGCAACACCGTCGACGTGATGGTCGCAGCCAAGGGCGGCGGCTCGGAGAACAAGAGCAAGTTCGTGATGATGAATCCGAACGACTCCATCGTCGACTGGGTGCTCAAGACCGTGCCGCTGATGGGCGCCGGCTGGTGCCCGCCCGGCATGCTGGGTCTGGGCGTTGGCGGCACGGCCGAAAAGGCGATGCTGATGGCCAAAGAGGCCTTGATGGAAGACATCGATATGTATGAACTGCTGGCGCGCGGCCCGCAGAACAAGCTGGAAGAGCTGCGTATCGAGCTGTACGAGAAAGTCAACGCGCTTGGCATCGGCGCGCAAGGCCTGGGCGGCTTGACCACGGTCTTGGACATCAAGATCAAGACCTACCCGACGCACGCTGCCTCTAAGCCGGTGGCGATGATCCCTAACTGCGCGGCCACGCGCCACGCGCACTTCGTGCTGGACGGCTCCGGCCCGAGCTTCCTGGAGGCGCCTAGCCTGGACCTCTGGCCCGATGTGCATTGGGCGCCCGACTACAACAAGAGCAAGCGCGTCGATCTGAACACCTTGACCAAGGCCGAGGTGGCGAGCTGGAAGCCGGGCGACACGCTCTTGCTGAACGGCAAGATGCTGACCGGCCGTGACGCCGCCCACAAGCGGATTGCCGATATGTTGGCCAAGGGCGAGAAGCTGCCGGTGGACTTCACCAACCGGGTGATTTATTACGTCGGCCCGGTGGACCCGGTGCGCGACGAGGTGATGGGGCCAGCCGGTCCGACCACCGCCACCCGCATGGACGGCTTCACCCGCATGATGCTGGAGCAAACCGGTCTGATTGCGATGGTCGGCAAGGCCGAGCGCGGGCCGGTCGCGATAGAAGCGATCAAGGACAACGGCTCGGCCTATCTGATGGCCGTCGGCGGCGCCGCCTACCTGGTGTACAAGGCGATCAAGGCCGCACCGGTGGTTGGCTTTGCCGACCTGGGCATGGAGGCGATCTATGAGTTCGACGTCGTCGACATGCCGGTCACGGTGGCGGTCGACGCCGGCGGCACCAGCGCCCACATCACCGGCCCGGCCGAGTGGCAGCAGCGTATTGCCTCGGGCCAGACCTCGGTGATTCCAGTCAAGGCTGTCTGAGATGAACCCACACAAGTCAGCGCTGCTGATCATCGACGTGCAGCGAGGCTTGTTTGACGCCGAGCCGCGCCCTTTCGAGGCCGACGCTGTGGTTGCCCGCATCAATGCGCTGGCCGACAAGGCCCGGGCGGCCGGCGCGCCGGTGATCTTCATTCAACATGAGCGCGAGGGCAGCCTCTTGGCTTTTGAGTCAGAGGGCTGGGCTTTGGAGCGCGGTCTGGTCGTGCAGGCTGGCGACCTGGTTGTGCGCAAGACCACACCCGACTCTTTTCTGCGCACCGAGTTGATGGCGTCGCTGCAAGGCTTGGGTGTGGATCATCTGGTGATTTGCGGTTATGCGAGCGAGTTTTGTGTCGACACAACGACTCGCCGCGCGGCGGCATTGGGGTTTTCAGTCAGCTTGGCCGCCGATGCTCACACGACCCACGACAAAGCCCACGCCAGCGCCGCACAGATTCGCGCGCATCACAACGCCACCCTGCCCGGCATCACGAGCTTTGGGCCGTCCATCGTGGCAACAGCCAGCGCCGATATCTCCTTTGGCAACTGACAGGGCTGAGTGAGGCTGGGTGAGGTCATCGCCCAAAGCGAGAAAAAGCGAGAAAGCCAAGCCCTCAAAGGTCACGCCAGGCGCCGCTCAAGCGCTCATAGGCTCACAGGCCGCCCGCACCGCCCTGCGAAGAATCGGGCGTGCTCGCAGCTTGCGCCGGCAGCAAGCCGTGGCTGCCCTCTTTGCCTGCGCGTATTTTCAGTGCGGCACGCTGGCGTTTCTGGGCCTGTTCGGCCAGCACCTGACTCAAACGTACACCGTACTTGAGTGACTTCTCTTGCTCATGCAAAGCCTGACAAAGATTCATCGCGGTACGCAAAAAATCCTCCCGCTGCAATGGATTCAAGCTCACCGATCGGCTTGTCAAAAGTTGCTGCAAGCGCTCTTGAGCCGAGGCCAAATGACCGCAGCGCAGATCAAGCTCGCACAGTGCGTGGGCCGCCGAGTAATGCAGTACTTCGGAGGATGACTCGGCAATCAAAAGCAAGCTGTCGCGAAACAAGCGGCCGGCCTCTTCGAAATGTTCTGCATTCATCAAAGCATGCCCCACATTGAGCCGCAGAATAGCTCGCTGGGTGTCCGACATAAACCCCATATCAAACAGCGCCTGGGCTTGCTGGGCCAAGGGCAGCAAACGCATCGAACTGGCATGCGCCAATAGGGTCTTGCCGCCTGCCAGCAGATCGTCAAATGCGAGCACACCGGCCATCAGGGCATTGGCGACGCAGCGCACCAGGGCCGGACCACTGCCGGACTCTTGCGCCTTGGACAAAGCCTGCTGATGGACTTGTTCGGCGGCGTCGAACTCGCCCAAACTCGCTTGCACATGGGCGAAGGTTGACAAGGCGCCGGCCAAACTCTCTAGCGGCGCTTCTTGACTGGCGAGCTCCAGCGCTCGCAGAGCCAGCGGCAAGGCGTCCTCGGCCAAACCCACCGCGCAAGCTGCAACGGCAGACAAATTCAGCATCGCCACTTGTCCAACAGGCTCGTTCAGGCTGGCGTAATGCTCGGCCGCTCGCATGGCGCTGCTGAAGGCCTGCTCCAGCGCACCACTGGCCCAGTGCGCCTCCGCCTGCAATTGAGCCGCTGCTGCCATACAAGCACTTGCGCCCGAGCCCGAAGCCGAACCCTGGCAAGCTTGCTCGGCAAGCAAAGCGAGCGCCGCTGCTGCAAGCGGGCGCTGCGAATCCAAGACCGAGCGCGCCTGCTGCAGCAACTCCTCGCAGCTGGGCCCGGGCTTGGTATCTTCTGGCTGGCGTCTTGCATCTGGCATCGCTGGCCTTTTCAATCTGCAGTACTTGCCTTAATGTACAAGGCTTGCGTACTAAGATTGCGCCACCGCACCGCTCACGCCGTGCATTGACCACGCGAAGGCTTGAAAGCCGGTCTTGGTCGTCACATTGATGCAACGCCCCATGCAATATTCCTTGCTTACTGCGGTCAAACATCGAGTCTCGGTTGGCGCGGGCCTGCCCTTCAATGTGTATGACGCGGACAACAAGCTGCTGCTGGCGCAGGGTCAGGTGATCAGCAGTCAAGCCAATCTTGATGCGCTGCTGGCCCGCGGTGCTCTGGTTGATTTGTCCGCCTTGCAATCGACTTGCGAGCGCATCCGGCTCGCAAGCGCCGAGCAATTGCCGCATATCTGGCGCCGAAATCTGCAGTTGCTGGCTGAGACTTTGTCTGAGTCTGGCCAGCCTAGCTTTGCCGATGCGCTCGATGAGGCCACGCCGGTGGTGCTGGCGCTGATAGAGCGAGACAAGGATCTGGCTATCTTTCAAATCATCAAGAACAGCGACAACAGTCAAGCCATGCAGTTTGGCGTCAAACATGCATTGCGCAACGCGATCACCAGCTATCTGGTCGCACAGCGCCTGGGCTGGCAGGACGATGAGTCCCAACGTGTCTTCAAAGTCGCGTTGACCATGGACCTCTCTATTCTGGAGTTGCAAGGGCAGATGGCCGAGCAAACAACAACGGTCACGCCGGCACAAAGGGCTGCTATCCGCACGCACCCCGAGCGCAGCGAGCACATGCTGGCCTTGGCCGGGATCAGCGACCGCGAATGGCTGTTGGCGGTTGCGCGTCACCATGAGACCCCGGACGGCAAGGGCTACCCCCATGGATGCAGGGACCCGGGTGATTTGGCCCTGCTGGCTCAGCGCGCCGACGCCTACACGGCAATGCTCACACCTCGCCAGGGCCGCGAGGCGATGGCGGCCGACCGGGCCGGTCGCATGATGTTCATGCAAGACGGCACGAATCCGATGACCTCGGCCTTGGTGAAAGAATTTGGCCTTTACCCGCCAGGCTGCTTTGTGCGACTGGCGTCGGGCGAAACGGGCGTTGTGGTCAAACGCGGCGCCAGTGTCATGACACCCATCGTGGCCGCACTCAGCACCCCCTATGGCGCGCCCTTGGCCAAGCCGATACGCCGTGACAGCTCGGAGCGCGCCTACTGCATTCACCGCGTGCTCGGTGACAGCGGCCAGCTAGAGCGCTTGCCGCCCGAAGCGCTGATGGCCTTCAGCTGAAGCAGCGCAAACTACGCGGCGTAGGCCAGCTATGCACGATGCGATCGATCAGCTCAATTCACCCATTTCACCCATTTGCTTATTTCGCAGTTCAGCATTCGCTCCACGACAAGCTGCGCTGCGGCGACCCGAGTTAGATAACCCTCAGTAGGCCTCGTGAATATAGCGAAACGGATACTCCGTCTCTTTGTAGTCACCGCGCTTTTGGCGCTTGGGCAGCACCACTTTCGGCTGCGGCAAAGCCTTATAGGGGATGCTGTGCAGCACATGCTGAATGACGTTGAGCCGAGCGCGACGCTTGCAGTCCGATGGCACCACATACCAGGGCGCCCAGGAACTGTCACTGGCCTTGAACATTTCGTCACGCGCCCGCGAGTAGTCGAACCAACGGCTATAGGACTTGAGGTCCATGTCCGACAACTTCCACTACTTGCGGCCGTCTTCGATGCGGTCGGTCAAACGGCGCGTTTGCTCCTCCGGGCTGACCTCCAGCCAATATTTCAGAAGAATCACACCGGATGACACCACCGCTTTCTCGAATGCAGGCACCGTGTTCAGAAAGTCTTGTGTCTGCTGCTCGGTGCAAAAACCCATCACCCGCTCGACCCCGGCTCGGTTGTACCAGCTGCGGTCAAAAATCACCACCTCGCCGGCCGCCGGCAGGTGCTTCACATAGCGCTGGATATACATCTGGCTTTTCTCGCGCTCGGTCGGCGCGGGCAAGGCCACCACCCGGAACACCCGCGGGCTAACGCGTTCGGTCAGCGCCTTGATGGTGCCGCCCTTGCCGGCGCCGTCGCGGCCTTCAAACACGATACAAACCTTCAGGCCATGGTGCTGCACCCATTGCTGTAACACCACCAACTCGGCATGCAGTTTTTCTAGCGCCTCATCGTAAGCACGGGCGCCTATATTCTTGCTTCGATTCTTTGCCTTGGCTTCAAACGCCGTCTCGCCGCCAGCATGGCTGGCCGCCAAAGCGCTGCTGGCCAAAGCTTGATCAACGAGGGCTTGGCTAGCTTGTGATTCGCTGGCCTTGCTGTTTTTCTTGACTGTCATATTTTTCTCCTGCGGCTCAAAGTCAGACGCTTTGCCAGCCTCAAGGCTGGGCCTCTGCGCCAAGGGCCATGGCCACCGCGATTTCAAGCTTCCGGGGCGCCCAAGCGGTCGCCATAACGCTCGCGCAAACGTTCCACCACCTGCCCCACCAAGGCGAGCGCTTGATCTGGGCCCAGCGCTTCAATCGCTTTGGCCTGGTCTGAGTAGTGCAGCATCAAGAGACCACGCAGCTTGCCGAAAGAAGCCGGCTTTTCTTTGCCACAGACCGCAATTTCGCCGCGCAATATGCGCTCAATCGTGCCGGGCGTGGCCAGCGGCACTTCACAGATCAAGGCCAGCGTAACGATCTCTTTGTCGATTTCTTCAAAATGCATGGACCAGCGGCCGGCGCGGTAGTCTGGATCGACGGACATGATGGCACTCCCTTTTTTGAGAACTATTGAGAATATTGCGTGTACTGCTTGGGGGCCAGAGCGAGTCGGCTTGCTACACCCTCGATTTGAAAGTTATGGGCAAATCAAGAAATTGACAAGCTGAGCAAAACTCCGGCAAAAATTACCCGAGAGCAATTTTCAAAATAAGTATAGAGCCCAATAAATACAGTCCACTTGATGGCGGGCAAGATACCGAAAATTGCCCCTCCAGCCCGGCACAACATGCGCCCGGCAGGCCCAGCGATCTTCTGCACGGTCTGCCAGTGTGTCTGCTTGTTCAAGGTGCAATATCCGTGAGCATCTCGCCTGCAAGCAAGTTCAAATCTTGCTGCCTGATCTCGAACAAACCCAGGTTTGCGCGGACGGACGGAAGGCCGGACGGTCCACGCAGGTGACTGCAAGCCAGCGCTTTAGGCCTCTTGCGGCTGCCTGGCGCGAATCAAGCTCGGTTCAGGTTCAAAGCCAGGCCAACAAGGGGTGGCTGCAATCAGCCCCGGTGCGGCGCAAAGGCGCGCAGCCGGTGACTGTCAGGGTCAACAGCAGTGAAGGTGTAGCCGAAGTCCATCGAAACCGGCGCTTGGGCAATTGCCACATCCAAAGCAAGCCACTGGGCGTGCAAGGCGTCAATGGCGGCGACATCCTCAAGCACAAAGGCCAACTCGCTGCTGGCGTTGACCGGGCCGGGAGCTGCCGACGGCTGCACCGTATGGCGAGCCCAAAGTCCGAGCATCAGACCTGAATCAAGCGCAAACATGGCGAAGGTCGGCGAGGCTTCTATGGCCTCCCGGCCCAGTACGCGGCCGTAAAACGCTGCGCTTTCTAGCGGTTTGCTGACGTAGAGAAGAATGAAGTTGGTTTGCGCCATGATGAAGAGCTTTACGCTGTGTGATTGAAGAGGCCTTCATCGTAAAAAGCGGCACTGTCTGTTTCTGGCAGCAGCAAACTACGGCGGCGCAATCCCTTCCAAGGCCCGCCACTCAGCCAGCAAGGCTTGGCGCGACCGTGGGTAGCGCGCATCCAGGACTTCCGGATTCGCTATCCGGTCAACCCTGAAGTTACGGATCGCCTGCCGCAACTCGCACCAAGCAACCAGAACACGGACTGAATCAAAGTAGCCCAGAGCGAAAGGCCAGACGATGCGCTCGCTGGCCTCACCCTTCAGGTCAAGATATTGCAGCGCGAGCTTCAATTCATTGCGCATGCACAAGCGCAACTTGCTCAACACAGGCTCAGGTCCGCTCACGGGCTCGCCGGGGCCGACCAGCAAAGCGGAGCTCTCCAATTCATGGCGCAAATCAGGGGGCAACACGGCGGATATCTTGGACAAGGCGTTGCGCGCTGCCTCCGCCAGTTGCGCGTCTTCGCTGCGACCCGCAACCCACCGTGAGCCCAACACCAAGGCCTCAAGCTCGTCCATGCTGAACATCAAGGGCGGCAACACAAAGCCGGGCTTCAAGACATAGCCCACACCCGCCTCGCCTTCAATCTGCGCGCCTTGCGCCTGCAAGGTGGCGATATCGCGGTACAGCGTGCGCAGGCTCACATTCATTTGCTGCGCCAGCGCCGCACCCTGAATAGGGTGCCGATGCCGGCGCAATAGCTGCAACAGCTCGAACAGACGGGCCGATCGGGACATGCTTGCGCCCGAAGCGGCCTATGCGCCCAATATGGCCTTGCTTGACTGCGCCAAGCGCAGCGCCGTCACCGACTGCCCTCCAATGCCCCAGTTGTCGGTGTCGACCTCGTCGATGATGACAAAGGTGGTGGCCGGGTTCTTGTTCAGCACACGCACCAACAGCTCGGTGACGCCGGCGATCAGCTCGGCTTTCTGCTCGGGCGTCGCACCCTCGCGGGTGATCTGGATATTGACGAAAGGCATGACGCGCGAACTCCTTGAACACACTCAATCGTAAATAGATTTCTCGGGCCTACGCGCCAACACGGCTATCGGCGGCGCCCAGCGCTCGCCCCTGCCCTTCTTGCTGGTGACCAGCGTGATCTCGCTGGGCTCAAAGACTTCGACGTTGTGGGTGATCGGCGTGGTCAGCAAATATTGCGCGCGGGTCGAACGCAAGAAGTGACCGACCAGCTGAATATTGCGCACATCCAAATGCGCAAAGGGCTCGTCGATGAAGACGAAGCCGCCTGGGCTGTCGTCATCCTTCATCAAGCCGACCAACAGAATCAGGCTCTTCAAAACCTGCTGGCCACCCGAGGCCTCGCCGTCGTTCAAACCCACTTCGCCCTTGCCGTCGAAGTTGAACTTGACCTGCAAGCCGGCCTGCGCCAGCACCATATCGTCATTGTCCAAATGCGGCAGCTCGGCCACCGCGATCACGCCGGCCAACTCGCCCAGCTCCTGCACATTCTTCTTGTAACGCCGCACCGTGGCGCGCAGGACGTCGATATAGCGCTCGCGCGCATTGAAGGCGGCAATGCGCGCCATCTCATTGCTGGCGCGCCGGTCATCGAGCTGGGTGGTCTGCTCCAGCACCGCGACCGCCATGCGGTGATGGCGTTCTTGCACCTGCGGGTCGGTTTCCCACACGCCTTTTTCTAGCTCGGCCTGCACATGGCGGCCGGCAATCTCGGCCTGCTTGGCATTCTCGAACTCGTCGCGCAAGGCCTGCAGCGTCCCCGTCTGTATCCACGCGGCGGGAAAGCTCGCTCGCGCCTCGCGGGATGCCTTGGCCTGCGCCTTCAAGTCTTGCAAGCGCGCATGATGCTCGCGCTCGGCCCGGCCAACGTTCTCTTCACTGGCCTTCAGGCTCAGCTGCGCCGCTTCATAGTCGCGCTCGCTGCGGCTTTGCGCCGTCAAGGCCCGGTCATGTTCGGCCTCTAGTGCCGTCATGCGGCTGGACGCCTCGGCGCGGGCTTGACGCAAGGCCGGCAAACGGCTGCGCGCTGCAGCAAACTCTTCCGCCCGCTCGCCCAGTTCTTTGGCTGCCTTGTGACCCTGCGCAGCGCGCTGCGCGTCCTTGAACTGACGCTCG
Organism: uncultured Roseateles sp.; assembly: GCA_963510335.1. GTDB lineage: Bacteria > Pseudomonadota > Gammaproteobacteria > Burkholderiales > Burkholderiaceae_C > Paucibacter_A. The sequence goes on along the minus strand of CAUPEV010000017.1, from coordinate 33,840 downwards.
ACTTCGGCCTGCTCCTTGGCCAAACGGCTCAGTTCGGAGTCATAGCGTGCCAGCTCGCTCTCCAGCGCCTTGCGACGGCCCTCCAGCGCCGACACACCGAACTGGAAGTCACGGGGCTCGACCCAGAGGCTGCGCCCGCCACGACCATCACGGTAATAGGCCTCGGGCGTGATCCATTCGCCGCCAACTTTGGCGCCGGCCTCGGTGTCCTTGACCCGCCGAATGCCGCCCAATTGACGCAGCAGCCAGCCCGGCAATTTGGCATTGATCTTCAGCGCTGCCAACAAAGAGTCTGGCGGCACCGCGGCCGGCGCGCTCTCGCCCTCGGCCACCACGTAATGGCGATAGCGTTCGCGCGAGGCCAGCGCAAAAGCATGGGCTTCGTCGCCGGGCCGGGCCAAGACCACCACCCAGCGGGATGGGCGTAACATGCCTTCCGCAGCCGCACGCCAGGTCTCGTCGGCAATGTCTATGCAGTCGGCCAGCACATGGTGGTGAATGCCGGCATCGTCCAACGCACGCCGAAAGCGCGTCACATCGACCGGCGGCGGCGGCAAGCGCTGACCGGCCAGGCCGTCGATCGCGGCTTGCGCTTTTCTGCTCTGGTCATTGGCGCGCGTGAAGCTCTCGCGCAGACTGTGCTGGCGCCCGCTCAAATCCTCGACCCGTTGGGCCAGCTCCTGCGCATCGGTTTCCACCGCCGCCAAGACCTTCAACTCTTCCTCGCGCTTGGCCAACAACTCCATCGGCCGCTCGGACTCGCGGGCCGCATCAAAGCCGGCGCGATTCTGGCGCCGCTCCTGCTCCAACTCGCTCAGGCGTTGCTTTTTCTGTTGCGATGATTCAAACAAGGCGTGCAGCTCGGCCCGCTTGGCCGTCTGAGCGCGCGCATCGGCGCCGGCAAACAGGCGCTGGCGGTGCAAGTCGCGCAGGCCTTGCGCGGTGCGCGCGCGCGCTTCACTCCACTGCAAGACCGGCAATACTTCCGAGGCAATGCGCTCGCGTTCGCGCAGCCGCAGCTGGTACTGCTGATAGCTGGTGACGCGGTTGGCCAAGTCGGACAGCTGCGCTTGCGTGTGCGAGAGCTCGTGGCCGGCCTGCTCCACTTCCTTGAGCAAATGCTGTTGATGGCTGCGCGCCTGGTCATAGCGGTCCAGCACCTCCTGGTCGCCAAACACCTCGAACACGAGGCGCAGCAGCTCCTTGGGGCTGAGCTCACACAGGCGGTCGGTCTGGCCCTGCTCCAAGGCCAGCACGCGACCTATTGCACGGGTCAGGCCGGCGGCTTCCAAGCGGCGGCGCCAGGCCTCGATGCCCATCCACTCCTTCTCAGCAGCTTCAGCCAGCTGCTCGACCGTTTGCACCCCGTCCATCATCATGTAGCGGCGTTGCCAGTCGCCGCCATGCCGCTCGATTCGGCAGGCCAGCGTGACCTGGTCCGAATAGATCAGCGAGCTGGCAAAGGGGCGCGAGCTGTTCTGGCGGCCGCGCGGGCGGTTGTCCACCAAGGCCCGCAGCCAGGCGGTTTCGGCGTTAGCGTGGCGGGCATAGGTTTTGTAAGTGCGCCCGCCCGAGCATTCCAGGCCCAACAAGGTGCGCATCGCGTCCAGCAGCGTCGTTTTGCCCGAGCCGTTGGGTCCAGCGATCGTGATGATGGCGCCGTCCAGCGGCATGGTGACGCGCTGGCAATAGTCCCAGTGCAGCAGTTCAAGAGATTGCAGATGAAACATGGTCAGTCTTGCTCGGGCGTTATTGTTATCGTTATTTCTTCTTGGACTTCTTCTTCTTGATTCCGCCGCTGCGCCGCGATGGCTGGCGCCGCCAACAGATCGGTCGTGCGCGCCAGCACATCGGCCAGCGCACCGTCCAGAATGCGCGGCGCCAGCGTGTCGTAGTCCAGCAGCAAATCGAGCAGCGGGCCTTCGGCGATGTCTTCGCCGCGCCGCGTGATGAAGCCGTTGCGTTCCAATAACTTCAGGTTCGAATCCAGGCGCATCTTCTTGCCCAGCTGATTGCCAAAGTCGACCAGCAAGCTGCGGTAGGAAAGCGTCGGGCTGACGCTGGCGGCCGTAGGCAGCGGTTTGTCGGTGGCAAACATTTCGTTCTGGCCAGCCTCTTTGGCATCGGCGCGCGCGACCTGGCGCTGGCGCTTGGGCAAGACGATCAAAGACCACAAGATCACCAGCAGCGCGACGCCGTCGCGCGGCAAATCGAGGTTGTTGTTCGCGGCCAAGCCGGTCTCGCCAAACACCGCCACCTCGGCCGGACGCAGCATCGCCACGCTGATGTGATCGGCGTAAAGGTTGTCGATCACGCGCAAGCCCACCGCTGCGAGCCGCTCACTCAACGCCGTCCAGACATCGGTGTCGATCAGTGCGCGGCGCACCAGCGGGTGGCTGCGCGGCAGCCAGCGGCGTGCCAGCAATTGCGCCGCCAGCGCGGCCGCATCATCAAGAGCAGCGCTCATTTCGGGTCTTCCTCATTGTTTTCTGCTGGGCTGGCGCGCAGCACGCCTCGGCTCATCCAGCGTATGTATTCATCATCGATGGGCCCTTGCTCCACGCCCCAATGCACGCGCCAGGGTTGGCGCGCCATATCGCCGGTGGCGCCGACCAAGTGCTGAGCCTGCGGGTCGCCCAGCAAGGGCAGCAACTGCGCCCGGTAGGAGGCTCGGGCATAACTGCCCCCCAGCACGGCAGGGGCCAGGTCTTGCTCCAGCTCGCCGGCCTCGGCCCAGCGGTTCAACAAGGCCTGCATCAAGCCCATCTCGGGCGGCAAACTCATCACCGCCAGCTCGCCCTCGGGCGCGGCCTGGGCCGTCGGCAGCGGCTCGGCTTCTTTGGGCTTGGGCCGGTCACGCTCGAACTCGGCCTCGGCAGTGTCAAGCAGTTCATGCTGCGAAACCAGCACCGGATGCACCGGCCGCGACAACGCGCCTAAAGATAAGTTCTCCAGAAAATGCACGCTCTGCAGCCAGCGCCGCACATCGGTGGTGGTGATGCCGGTAGAACCCAAGGTGACGCGCTGGCGGTCGGCCTGCTGCAGCGCGCGGTTGAACTGGCTGGCCATCGCCAAGAGCCGCGCCTGCGCCAGGCCTAACTCGCGTGCCAGCCGCTCAAGCCTGGCGTTACCCTGCTCTTGCGCTTGCACCATGATGGCGGTCAAGGCCTCGCTGGCTTTTGCCACCAGGTTCAAGGCCTTACCGAAACGTTGGCGGGCGCGACGCAGATGGAACTCGGAGCCGCTCGCGATCGCGTCGGCAAACTCGTCGTAGAGCCGGGACAGCTGTGCCTGCAGATGCTGCAGCTGCGCCGGGTCCAAGGTGCCGAGCTGATGCGCGCCGGCCACATTGGCCAGCAAGGCGGTCAGATCGGCGTCCTGGCCCACGCTGGTGATCAAGGGGGTCAACACCCCGAGCAATTGCTGCGCCAAGGGCGTCACGCTGTACTGCTGGTTGGAGCCGTCCCAGAGCAGCAGATCGGCCTCGCGGAAACGCTTGAGCACCAGCTCCAGCGGCTCATCGCGCAGCATATGGAAATGCTGATTGAAAACCTCGCGGCTGATCCGCGAGGCGGGCAGTGCCATCACCTCCAGAAACACCCAAACGCGCAGCTTGACCAAGCTGGCCGGGCCGTGAAAGAGCGCACGCAAGCCGGCCGTCAAGCCCTCTTGGCGCTCCAGCTGCCACAAAAGTTGCGCCTCACTCGGAGCCGCCGCATCGCGAAAATAGTCTTCAAAGCGAGCTTCGTCTTCGCTCGCTGGGTTTGGGTTCTCCCGCATGGGTGCGATTATCCCAGCTAGATGCAAGGGCTCCGGCGCAAAGCAGGTGTTTTACAGCTTCGGGGTAAAGGTCGTGTCACCAAACAACGAGGCCCGGAAGGCCGGCGCAGCCTGTTTGTCGTCGATGGCCCAGAGCAAAATGGCCTGCGCGGACATCGGCCGAGCGAACAAATAGCCCTGCAGCTCATCGCAACCCATCGCGCACAAAATGGCCTGCTGACCCTGCGTTTCCACCCCTTCCGCCACCACCCGCAAACCCAGAGCATGGGCCAGCTTGATGACGGCGTCGACCACCGCACGGGCGTCTTCGCTGCCGCAGATATCAATGATGAAGGCACGGTCTACTTTCAACTCCTTGGCCGGCAACTGGCGCAAATAGCTCAGCGAGGAATAGCCGGTGCCGAAGTCATCGATCGACAAATGCACGCCCAGTTCGCCCAAGCGCTTGAAAGTGTCTTGAATCGCCTGCGTGTTCTCCATAACCACCGACTCGGTGATCTCGCAGGTCAGCAGCGAAGGGTGCACGCGGTTTTCATGCAGCGCGTCTTCGATCAGCGTGACGAGATCGGCTTGGCGCATCTGGTGGGCCGACAAATTGATCGCGACGCGCATGCGCAAACCGCTCTCGCGCCACACCCGCGCCTGCCGGCAGGCGTCCACAATGACCCAATTGCCCAGTTCGCGCATAAAGCCGAATCGCTCGGCGATTGGAATGAAAACCACCGGCGAGACCATGCCGCGGGTCGGATGATGCCAGCGCAGCAAGGCTTCGGCGGCGGTGATTTGGCCGCTGTGCGCGTCTATCTTGGGCTGGTAGAACAGCTCCAGCTCATTGCGCTCAATCGCCAGGCGCAAATCGCGCAGCAGATCGAGTTGCTCGCGCGTGTCGCCGTCCATGCCTTGCGCATAGAAACAGTAGCAAGCCCCGCCCATGCGCTTGGCTGCGTTCTTGGCCGCGTCGGCACAGACCAGCATGCGGGCCTTGCCACCATCGAGCGGGTAGCGAGCGATGCCGATCGAACAAGACAGGGTCAACTCCCGCTGCTCAAGCACAAAGGGCTTGGCCAGCTCGGCTTGTGCTCGGCGTGCAAAGTCGGCCATTGCGTCTTTGTCGGCGGCCGTGCGCAGCAGCACGACGAACTCATCGCCACCGATGCGGGCCGCCACATCACCAGGCTCTAGGCAGGCCCGCAAACGGCTCGCCACCTGGCGCAGCAAGGCATCCCCGCTGTCATGCCCGAGGCTGCTGTTGACGGGGTTGAAGCCGTCCAGATCAAACAAGAACAAAGCCAATGGCTGGCCACTGCGATCACTCGCAATCACCGCTTGGGCCAACTGCTCGTCCATGCCCAAGCGCGTCGCAAGACCCGTCAGAGGATCGGTGAAGGCCGGCAATGAAACCTCCTTCAAATCGGCCTGAACTTCAGAATATTGACGCAAGGCCATCAACAACGAGCCACCCAGCGCGGCGGCAATCAAAAGCGCCAAGCTGAGCGGAAAAGCACCCAAGTTGCTGGCCAGCAAGGCCGGCGCAAACTCAGTGATCGCAAAAATTGGCAAGCCTGCCGCAGCCAATGCACAAGCCACTCGTGCCACGCGCGTCAAACGGGTGTCGCCGCGCAAGCGCAATAGCAAGGCCAACATCGCCATTTGCAATAAGGCGCTGGCCGCAATCGCTTGCAGCTTGATCAGCCAGTTGGCACCCAAGCCTTCAGTGGCAAACAAGGTTTGCAAGCCGCCCAAGCCAATGGCAAACAGCGCCATCAGGCCGCGCGACTGCATCATGCGAGCGCGCTGTGGCCGCACGGCCTCGCACAACAGCTCGGCTGCGGCCAATGCCAGCCCCAGATTGAGCAGTGGCAGGCCCAGCCACAAGCCAAAGCCTGGGTCTGCAGAGCTTTTGAGCGCCAGCGCTTGCAGCGGCCACCAAAGTCCACTGCCCATCAAGCAAGCGGCCGCCATACGAGCGCCGCGCGTTTGCTGGCGCGAGTTGCGCTGGGCAAGATCAAGAATCTCAGCACCCAAACCCAGCAGCAAGGCCGCCAGCAAACCCACCAGCAGTACCAGCAAGGGGTTCGGGCCAAGATGCGGCGCCAACAAATCCATGTTCACTCCAGAACCTTCAATCGTCATCACGCCAATCCATTATGGGTGTAGCGCTAGCGGCCCGCGAGCCAGGCCCACAGCATCTTCAACATCGGTGTAGCCGCCAGAGTGAACAAGAACACATTGGCGCTCACAGTCACCCAAAAGCGCCGCAAAAACGCGGGTTTGCTGCTCTTGTGCCGCAACAATTGCTGCGCCAACAAGGCGCCGGGCCAGCCGCAGGCAAAAGCCAGGCCGTGCAAGGTGCGCTCAGGAACGCGCGGCTGCGATTTACTCGCCGCACGCTTGTCACCGGCGTAAACGATGAAAGTCGCCAGACTCATCGCCATATAAGCCCCCCACAGCCCGGCGGGCAAGGACCACAGCAAATGGCAAAGCAAATAGAAAGCGGCAAAGGCAGGAATCAAATACAGGCTGCTTAAGCTGCTTAAGCTACTTGACGATGCGCTGGCAGGGCTTGACGAACTTGACGCCAAGCGAGCCTTGTCTGCCCGCACTTTCACGGCGCGGCGCTTGCCCTGAGCATCGTGTTCCAACTCAAAGCTCAGCAACTCCCCGAGCTGCGGCCGCTCGGCGCGCAGGCCAAAAGCCTTGATGTGAACAAAGAGCTTGGCTTCACCGTGATTCGGCGTGATGAATCCATAGCCCTTGGCGTCGTCCCACTGAGTCAAAAAGCCGTGCTGCCGCATTGAGATCGCTGCTGAAAATGTCTTGATTCAAGTAAAAAAGGCCCGCTTTGCAGCGGGCCTTTTCTTGTTCTACTGCCTGACCGGGCGCGCCGTTAGTGCGCCGCCATCAAGAGCGGATCTTAACGACCGAAGCCGCTGCGACGTGGGCCGCCACTTGGAGGGCCGCTGCGCTTTGGGCCGCCGGGGCCGCGCGACTCAAAACCACCGCCAGCCGGGCGACGGTCTTGACCGAAGCTAGGCTTGCCGCCGAACGATGGCTTGTTGTCGCCAAAGGCCGGACGGTCAGTGCGGGGTGCAAAGTCACCGCGTGGAGCGAAGTCGCCACGTGGGGCGAAGTCACCGCGTGGAGCAAAACCACGGTCATTGCCACGGTCAGCAGGAGCACGGTCGAACGATGGGCGGCTGTCCTGACGGAAGTCACCACGTGGCTCGAAACCAGCCGGACGAGCGCCTTCACGAGGCTGGAACGGCCGACCTGCGCCGCCACCAAAACTCTTACCGCCGCCGAAGCTCTTGTTGCCGCCAAAACCTGGCTTGCCGCCCCATGCAGGACGCGCACCGCGGTCTTCAAAACCACCCGCACCGGCTGGCCGTGGCGGGAAGATGCGTGGCTCTTGCGACTTAGGCTCCAAACCTTCGATCTGAGCGACCGGGATTTGCTGGGTCGTGAACTGCTGAATGCGGCGGATCATCGACACATCATCACGGCCAGCCAAAGTCACAGCCAAGCCAGCGCGGCCGGCACGGCCGGTACGGCCGATACGGTGCACATAGTCCTCGGCCTTCATGGGCAGACCATAGTTGATCACGTGGGTGATGGTCGGCACGTCGATGCCGCGAGCGGCCACGTCGGTAGCAACCAGAACCTTCACTTCACGACGGCGCAAAGCCATCAGCACGCGGTTGCGGCGACCTTGCGGCATACCGCCGTGCAGAGGCGCGACCGAATGGCCGAGTTCCTGCAGACGTTCAGCCAACCAGTCAGCATCGCGCTGGGTGCTGGTGAACACCAGGGCCTGGTCAACATCCTTGTCGGCCAGCAAATGCTCAAGCAGCTGGTCCTTGTGGTTGTTGTTGTCGGCCCAGTGCAGACGCTGGGTGATGTTCTCATGCGTGTCGGTGTGCGAAGCCACATCGATGCGCATCGGGTCACGCAGCAGGTCTTGTGCCAAGCGGCCCACGTGACCGGCGAAGGTCGCGCTGAACATCACGGTTTGACGCGTGGCGGGGATGCGATCGGCGATGGTCTTGATGTCGTCGATGAAGCCCATGTCCAACATGCGGTCGGCTTCGTCGAGCACCAGCAATTCGACATTGTCCAGCACGGCACGGCCCGACTGCATATGGTCCAGCAGACGGCCAGGCGTAGCGATCAGGATGTCAAGCGGGCCGCTCAATTGCTTGAGCTGCAAAGCGTAAGGCATGCCGCCCAGGACGGTGGACAAACGCAGGCCCGGCACATAGCGGCCGTAGGTCTGAGCGGCCTTGGCAACTTGCATCGCCAGTTCGCGGGTTGGGCAGAGCACCAAAACCTTGGGGCCTTGGACCTTGCGGCGACCTTTTTCGTCCAGCACAGGAGCGCTTGGGTTGGCCCGGCTTTCCAGCACTTTTTGCAGCGCGGGCAAGATGAAGGCGGCGGTCTTGCCGCTGCCGGTGCGTGACGACACCATCATGTCCAGGCCCTTCAGGCCGGCAGGAATCGCCAATGCTTGTACTTCGGTGGCTGTCTCGTAGCCGGAATCTTTAACAGCGCGCAACAGGGCTTCTTGGAGGCCTAGATTTTCAAAACTCATGTATTTCTTTCAACAATGCCGTGCCCCGCTCGCAAAATGCAAACGAACACACGCACCCGATGCGCCGCAAAATTTTGCGCATCAAGCCAGTAAAGTCGCTGGGAGAAAGCTCGCGTCGTGCACCGGGTCTTGTTGAGTCGGCAAAAGCATGCCGAGAGGTGCCAGGTGCGGCGCCGGGGGAACAGTCAAAGCGACGGCATCGCCGCCGACCGAACCCGAGGGGTGTTCAGCGCTTCACCCTGGAGGGGTGCACTGGCGCCGCACGATGAGTGTGGGCCGGTGTCACTGCGCGCAATCCTGTGTTTCGGATTGGGCAGCTGCCTGAACGGAGGTCAGAGGAGACGTACGAAATGCAGCGGTAATCACCGAAGCAAGACTGCGACTATAGCACACTAGGGTTTCCACGGAAAGACTTTAGGCAAATAGCGCCAATGAAGCGGCCGGCGCGTGCGAAAAATCACACGCGCCGCCGCCAAAGCTCCCGTTTAGTCCGGCAAGGCCCCGCACAGCGCCACCAAAGCCTGCATGAAGCGCTGCTGCTCCTCGCCTTGCAGCAATTGCCGGCTCACGTCGCCATCCAGGCTGCCTGCGGGCAGATCGACCACGCCGTCCAGTGTTTGCAGCATCGCTTGCTCAAGCCCTGTTTGCGCCAGCAGCTGAATCAGCGGCAAGCCGCGCGACTGCTCATCGGCCAGACACAGCAAGCGCTGCTCCAGCAGCGCTTCGCCCCAGGGCAACTCCAGGTTCACCAAGGCAGCCCGCTCCATTTGCAGATCCAGCCCTGCTGCGGCCCGGTCGCTGCAGAGCAAAACGGCGCTGCCCGAGCCATCTCGCCAGCGGCGCAACGCTTCCAGGCGCTGCGCCAGTGTGGCTTCGACATGCAGCTGAACAAAGGACGTGCCACTGGCCTGCAGCCTAGCCGCCAACAGGCCCAAAGCATCATCCCATTGGCAGAACACCACCAAACGCTCAGCCGCAGCACCGAGCAGCTCGCGCGTTAGCGCCGCCACTGCGGACAATTTCGGAGCATCGGCCGAGCCCAGCTGCGCATCGAGCAATTGCGGGCTGATCGCCAACCGGCGCAATTGCTGCAGGGTTTGCTGAACTTGCAAGAGCTCGCTCTCGGACACATAGCCGCTGCGCTGCCAGCGCGCGACCGCTCGGCGCATATCAGCCAGCAAGGGCGCTTGCATCTGCTCTTGCTGCTGACTCAAGGCCACCGCACGCAGTTGAACCAGGGCCACAGGCAGGGTCGGCAGCAGCTCGACGCGGCTACGGCTGAACATCACCCGCTCCAATGTCTGGTCCAGGCGCTCCAAGGCAAAGAAGCTATTGCTTTGGCCGCTGCGGCGCACATGCCGGCTCAGGAAACGCTCCCACGGCCCATTGCGATGCCTATCCAGCAGATCCACCAAGGCGAGCAAGGCTTGCGGCTGCTCGTCCAGAATTTGCCCGCTGAGCATCAGCAAAAAACCCTTGTCGAGTTGTCGCAGCAAGGCCAAGGCATCACCGTCCAAGCGCGCGGCCTCGTCAACAATGATGAGCTCGGGCGCGAAGCCCTGCAGCAGGGTCAGGTCTTGGCCCAGCGAGGCCAAGGACGCGATCTTGATCTCCAGGCCCTGCCCCAGGTTTTGCAGCTGGGTCTGGCGCGTCTGCGCGTCACCCCAGACCATTTGGGCCTTCGCCAGGCTGAGGGTTTGCGCCTCGCCCAACCAGCGCGCCTGAGCGGACTCGGCACACAAAACCAAGACCCGCTCGGTACCAAAATGGCGAGCACACAACTCGGCCGCCGCATAGGCCGGCGCGTACAAGCCCAGGCCCAAATCGTCGGCCACTAGGCTGCGCCCGGCACAAGCCGCGAACAAGGCCGCCTCCAGTTGATACAGCGGCAGCGGCAGCTTCAACAAGCCGCGCAATGCGGGGCTGTCCAAGCCCTGCGGATAGGCCTGTGCCAAACGCTGCACGCGCTGACGCGCATCGCGGCCAAGAGCCACCTGCTCCCACACGCCGGCTTCGACGCGCACCTCATGCCCCAACTCGGCCGCCAATTGCAGCAAGCCAGTCAGCAAGCCCACATCATCGGCCGCATCCGCCGGCAGACGGCCGCGCTCATCCAGCAAGGCCTGCGCCTCGCGCGCCACCGCCTCGGGGCAATGCTGGCCTTGACGCCAGCGCAGATAGCGCGCGGCACCAAAACCCAGCAGCACTTCGCTGTAGTCCAGCCGCAAGCCCTGCTCAAGCGCAGCGCGTTGTTGCGGCTCATCCAGCAAACTGCCCAGGGCGAACTCCACATGCTCGCAGCTGCCGCGCTCGCCGAAGCGGAACACCTCGCATGTGCAGCGGCAGTCGCTCAGGCTGGTGCCACGAATCGACACGCGCCACTGCTGCTCGCCGGCCAACTCGGCCACCACATAGTCGCCAAACACGCCGCTTGCGGCTGAGCCGGGGCGCTGCAAGGCGAACTTAGCGGGCGGCTTTGGGATGGCCGGCGGAGCGGGAGGAACAGGACGAGCGGGAGGAGCTGAAGGAACGGAGCGAGCAGCTGACCTTTCGATCGGTGCGGGCCTGGCACCCGGCTTCGCGGCGACAGGCTTGGCTTTTGCAGCCGGATTGTTTGTCCGCTTGGCTGGAGCAACAATTGACTGGGCTGGCGCAGCCACAACTGGCTCTGATTTCGATTGAGTCGCCGGTTTTGCTAACGACTGTGGCGCAGGCTTGTGATTCGCCTTGCTGGCCGCTTTGGACGTTTTCTCTTCCGCCTTCTTGGCTGCGATCGAGGACTTTGCCGGCAGCGCAGCTGCCGCGACCGGCTTGGTCGGCTTGACCGTCTTTGCAGCTGGCTTTGACTGAGGCTTGCTCAACACAGCTTCGACGACTGCTTCTTTACTCGCCTCTCTCTTGGTCGCGGCTTTCTTGGTCGCAGCTTTCTTGGCAGGTGTTGCCAACACCACGACCGGCGCCTCAACCGCCGCCTTGGCCGCGCGCTTTGTCGCCTTCACCGGGACCGGTGCAGGGGCTGCTGCCGCAGCGACCACAGCTTCGACGACCTTGACCGTCTTCTTGCTCGGCGCCTTTTTCGCCACCGGGGCTGGGCTGGCAGCGACCGGCTGAGCGATCTTCTTGGCCGCCACTGCTTTCTTGGCGACTGGCGCTTTTACCGCTACCTTGGCTGCAGTCTTGGCAGTGGTCTTGGGAGCTGCTTTGACAGCAGGCTTGGCTGCGGCTTTGGCAGCCGGCTTCGCGACCACGACAACCTTGCTCGCTGCCGGAGCCTTGGCTTTTGCCTTGCTTTTGCTTGCTGCTGCAGTGGCGGGAGCAGCAGCAGGGGCTGCAGCGACGACAGTCTTGGCGCCGGTCTTGCTGCGCGTTTTTGGGGCGATGGCCATAAGAGTATTTGATGAGTTAGGTGAGGCTCAAAGCCCCACCGGAGCCAGGCAACAAGCTGGCTTGACACCAGCCGCGCAGGCTATTGAAAAAGGCAATTTCTTCAGCGCGCGCGAGATCGGCTTTCATCAGCCTGGCCTCGCGCAAGCGCCCAAGATTCAATAATTCTTCGCGGTAGACGCCGGGCAAAAGCCCAGCCTCCAAGCGCGGCGTCAGCCACTGACCGTCAATCCGCAAGGCGATATTGCCAAACGTGCATTCGGTCAGCTCCTGCGCCTGATTCCAGAGCAGCGCGTCAAAAGCCTGCGGCGGCTTGGCCTCGGAAAACGCTGCATACACTTCGCGCCGGGTGGTCTTGTGCCGAATGAATTCGGCCCCGGCGCCATCGGTTTGAATCGCAGTATCGGCTAAGGCGAGCATGACGGGCTGCGGCGTATCCAACAAAGCCGTGCATTCACTGCGCAGAACACCGCTGGCTTCAAGCGTCAGGCGCAAGCGCCAAGCGCCTTGCGCATGGTTACGGCAGGCTTGCGCGAGCAGTTCGCGCAAATCGGGCAGGTTCAATTTCAGCCCGAAATATTTTGCCGTTCGTTGCATGCGCGCCATATGGCCGGCCTGACGCACGCACACACCGTCCTGCAAACGCAGCGTTTCCAGCGCCGCGATCGGCGCCTGCGCGCGCAGCAAAAACCGGCTCTTGGCGCGCCACTCGGCCACTTCGGCCTCAGCGTCTGAGTCCAGCGTGATAGCGCTGCCGACCCCGGCGCTTAAACCGGTGGGCGCGGACTCGACCGTACGGATAGGTACATTGAAACTGACCACGCCGCCCGGCTGCATCAAACCAAGCGCGCCGCAATACCAGCCGCGCGCGGCCGGCTCCAGCGTCTTGATGATCTGCATAGCCCGCACCTTGGGCGCACCGGTCACCGAACCACCGGGGAACAGCGCGGCGAACAGCTCGGACAAGCGCAGCTTCGGCCGACTGACTGCGGTGATGGTGGAGGTCATCTGCCAGACCGTGGGCAAGGCCAACAACTCAAACAAGCGAGGCACCCGCACCGAGCCCAGCGTGGCGACGCGGCTGATGTCATTGCGCAAGAGGTCAACAATCATCAGGTTCTCGGCGCGCTCTTTCTCGCTGGTGCGCAAATGCGCTTGCGCCGCTTCATCCGAGGCCTTGTCATGGCCTCGGGCCGTGGTGCCCTTCATCGGCTGCGCCGCCAGCAGCCAGCTGCGCTCGGCGCTGGGCACCGGCCGCCAGTCAAAGAACAATTCGGGCGACACACTGGCGACGCCTTCGCCACCTGCAAGCCCGCGCAAAAAGAGCGAAAAACCACCCGGCTGAGCGCGATGCAAGGCCAAGAACAGCTCGGCCAAACTGACGCCCTGCGGCAATTGAGCCTGTAGCCGCGTCGTCAGGTTGACTTGGTAGCAGTCACCGCAGCGTATCCATTCGCGAATGCGTTCGATCTGCTCGCATTCGGCGGCGTCCGATTGCACATCCGCCCAAGCCGTGCTCAAGGGTCCGGCGGGCGCGACTTCGGGCCAGGCCTCGGGTGCCTGCTCAAACACCGCAAACTCGGCCAAGGCCAAATCACTCGCCCGCCCGGCCAGCGCCGCGTCCAAGGCGCCCGCCGCTTCATAGCGCAAACCGCCCAAGACCCAGGCACCGGCTCGGCTGGCCTGATGGGCGGCGTCGATCACATCCGCCAGATCGGCAGCCGTCTGCGCCCGCAACCAGCGCGAAGGCGGCGCATAGAAAGCGCCGCGCACGCGCTCGCCATCTTCACGCGCCAGCGGGTGGCGGGGGAAGTCAAACGCGGCCCAGAGTTGATCCAAAGGCTTGGCAGACATGTCGGACCAACTCAGCGATTGCTCAAGATCAAAGGCTCAGGAAATGCTCGCGGTAATAGGCCAGCTCGTCGATGGACTCATGAATATCGGCCAGCGCCGTGTGAGCCTGCGCCTTCTTGAAGCCGGCCGTGATGCCGGGTTTCCAGCGCTTGGCCAGCTCCTTCAGCGTCGATACGTCCAGGTTGCGGTAATGGAAGAAGGACTCCAGCTTGGGCATGTAATTGGCCAGAAAACGGCGGTCCTGGCAGATGCTGTTGCCGCACATCGGCGATTTGCCGGCCGGCACATATTGCTTCAGGAAAGCGATGGTCTGCGCCACCGCTTCGTCCTCGGTGATGGTCGAGGCCTTGACCCGGTCGATCAGGCCACTCTTGCCATGCGTGCCCTTGTTCCAGTTGTCCATCTTGTCCAGCGTCTCATCGCTCTGATGAATGGCGAACACCGGGCCTTCGACCTTGACGTTCAAGTTGGCGTCGGTCACGACCACGGCGATCTCGATGATGCGGTCGGTGTCAGGGTAAAGACCTGTCATTTCCAGATCGATCCAGATCAGGTTCTGCTCGTTGCTGCTCAGCACGGGGCTTTGCGTGGTTTCTGTGGTCATGGCGTCGTGCTTTCTAGCGTTCTTGAATCGGCGGCATTGTCGCAGCCCTACACTTCGCCCCATGTTTGCAAGCTATTTACCCAATATCCACCCCGGCAACCTGAGCCTGGCCTTCGCGGCAGCCCTGCTTTTATCGCTGGCCATCAGGTTTTGGCTCAGCAGCCGGCAAGTGCGCCATGTAGCCCAGCATCGCGCCCAAGTGCCGACGGCCTTTGCCGCCACTGTGCCGCTGGAAGCGCACCAGAAAGCCGCCGATTACACCGTCGTGCGCAGCCGCTTCGGTCTTTTGAACCTGAGCTTCAGCAGTACCGTGCTGTTGGCCTGGACGCTGCTGGGTGGCCTGGACGCACTCAACGCTTTTGTCTATGACGCGACCTACTACCGCTTCGGCGCGATGGCCTATCAGCTCAGCCTCTTGCTCGCCTTTGTTGTGATCGGCGCCCTGCTCGACCTGCCCTGGGAGCTTTACGACACCTTCCGCATCGAGCAGAGCTTTGGCTTCAACCGCATGACCTGGAAGATGTACGTCAACGACGCCTTGAAGGGTGCCGTGGTCGGCGCCGTCATCGGCCTGCCCATTGCCGCACTGATTCTGTGGCTGATGGGCGCGGCAGGTAGCTACTGGTGGCTGTGGGCCTGGGCCAGTTGGATGGGCTTCAATCTCTTGATTCTGGTGCTCTACCCGACCGTGATTGCGCCGCTGTTCAACAAGTTTGAGCCGCTGCCAGACGAGGCGCTTAAAGATCGCGTTGAAGGCCTGATGGCGCGCTGCGGATTCGCCGCCAAGGGCTTGTTCGTGATGGACGGCAGCCGCCGCTCGGCGCATGGCAATGCCTATTTCACCGGCTTTGGCCCCGCCAAGCGGGTGGTGTTTTTTGACACCTTGCTGGCGCGCCTGAACGGCCCCGAGGTCGAGGCCGTGCTGGCGCATGAGTTGGGGCATTTCAAACATAAACATGTGCTCAAGCGCATGCTGACCATGTTCGGCATCAGCCTGGCCGGCTTTGCGCTGCTGGGCTACTTGTCGAGCCAAAGCGGCTTTTACTTGGCTTTCGCGGTCCAGCCCAATCTGGCCGCGCCCAATGACGCACTGGCCCTGCTGCTCTTCATGATGGTGGTGCCGGTGTTCGCTTTCTTCTTCACGCCGCTGAGCAGCCTGATGTCGAGGCGCGACGAGTTCCAGGCCGATGCCTACGCCTGTGCGCACGCCAGTGGCGCCGATCTGGCCTCGGCCCTGCTCAAACTGCATGAAGACAATGCCGGCACCTTGACGCCCGATCCTGTGTTCGCGCGCTTTTACTATTCACATCCGCCAGCCACCGAACGTTTGGGCGCCATTCTGGCCGGCCCGCAGGCCCAGGCCACAACTTGATATGAGCTCACCGATGAATCTATTGATCGCCCAATGCTCGCCGCAGCGCGAAGCGCTTGCCACCTCCGATCTGGACGCTTGGCTGACGCAAGTCCCGGGCTGGAAATTGGCCGCCAGCGGCAATGCGATCGAAAGCCGCTTCGAGTTCCACAACTTTTACCAGACCATGGCTTTTGTCAACGCGGTGGCCGAGATCGCCCATGGCCAGGACCATCACCCCGAGATGCAGGTCTCGTTCGACGCCTGCGTCTTGAGCCTGAGCACCCATTCGGCCAAGGGCTTGACCAGCAATGACTTCATCTGCGCCGCGCAGATTTCGGCCCTGCCGGAAGGCTCGGCGTGAGTCGCTTCGACCACCTTGACATCGGCTTGGTGGTGCGCGGCCATGGCCGCCACTACATCGTCGAAAGCCCCGACGGCCTGCGCCGGGTCTGCCACCCGCGCGGCAAGAAGAGCGACTGCGTGGTCGGCGATCTGGTGCGCTGGGCCCCGTCGGGCAGCGACGAGGGCGTGGTCGAGATGGTTGAGCCGCGCCGCAATCTGCTGTTTCGCCAGGATGAATGGAAGACCAAAAGCTTTGCCGCCAATGTCGATCAGCTCTTGATTCTGGTCGGCGTGGAGCCGGTCTTCAGCGAAACGCAGTTATGCCGTGCGCTGATCGCGGCCGAGGCCGCCGGCATCTCGACCACCATCGCGCTGAACAAGATCGATTTACCCGGAACCGCTGCCGCACGTGAACGGCTGGCACCGTATCGGGCGATGGAGTTGCCGATGATGGAGTTGGCGCTGACGGCCGACCGCGAAGGCTCCGCCGCACTGCTGAGCCCATGGTTGGCCGGCAAGAAAACCTTTGTGATGGGGCCTAGCGGCACCGGCAAAAGCACGCTGATCAATCTGCTGATCCCGGACGCCAAGGCACAGGTCGGCGAGATCTCGGTCGCGCTGAACTCGGGCCGCCACACCACCACCACCACGCAGTGGTACTGGGTCGACGCCGAGCGCCAAACAGCCTTGATCGATTCACCTGGTTTTCAAGAATTCGGTGTCAAGCAGGTGGAGCCTATGCAGTTGCCGCTCTTGATGCCCGACCTGCGCAAGCATGCCGGCAACTGCCGCTTTTACAACTGCACCCACCAGCATGAGCCCGGCTGCGGCGTGCGAGATGCGGTGGAGGCGGGCCTGATCAGCGCCTCGCGCTACCGGATTTACGGCGAGATTCTGGCCGAGCTGACCACCAAGCGCTGGTAAAAATCCCGACTCAAGCTTGCGGGGGCAGCTTGTCGGACACTTCACGCACCTCGACGTCGATCACCTCGCCCATAGGCTTGGCCGCCGCACCTCGCGGGCCGGCCCGAAAACTGCGCGCCCGCGCAAAGCCCGAGGTGTCCAAGACCGGCTTGCGCCCGCGGAGCAGGCTCCAAATCAGCAGCCCTATCATCGTGACGATGGCCACGCCCATCAGGCACAGCACCAGCACGACGGTGGCCAGCGCGAAAACTACGCGGGCGACAAAACGTATCAAAGCAGAAAACAAAATTCGACTCTCTCTCTTTCAGATCTTGCTAAAACAAGCTTCAGCCACGGCCGACAAGGGGCATTTTCGTGGCCATCACAGTCATGAACTGCACATTGGCCGACAAGGGCAGCCCGGCCATATAGAGCAAGGCGCTGGCCGCATGCGCGACGTCCATTGTCGCCTCGGCCGCGATGCTGCCATTGGCTTGCCGCACGCCCACCGTCATCGGCATGGCCATCTCGGTCAAGGCATTGCCGATATCTAACTGCCCGCAAGCGATGTCAAAGGCGCGGCCATCCAAAGACAGCGCCTTGGTCAGCCCGGTGATTGCATGTTTGCTGGCGGTATAGGGCGCGGAGTTGGGGCGCGGCGCATGGGCAGACACCGAGCCGTTGTTGATGATGCGCCCACCGCGCGGCGATTGGCTCTTCATCAACTTGAAGGCCGCCTGCGCACATAAAAAGCTGGCGCTCAGATTGACATCAATCACGGCCTGCCATTGCTCAAAGCTCAGTTCATCAACGGCCACAGCCGGCGCGCCGATGCCGGCGTTATTGAACAAAAGGTCGAGCCGGCCGAACTCGGCCCGCACCCGCTCGAACAGCTTTGCCACCTCTGCCGGCTGCGTCACGTCGGCCGGCCACACAAAAGCTCGCTCGGGCTGGCTGGCTTGCGCCGCTGTCTGCCGCAAAGCCGCCTCCCTGCGCCCGACCAAGGCCACGCAATAGCCGGCCTCGATTAAGGCCTGCGAGCAGGCGCGGCCTACGCCCGAACCTGCACCTGTCACAAGTGCATATTTTTGAGAGGTTTGCATCGAATTAGCATGGCCATGGAGTCGGGGAAGACTATTTTGGGGGCAAGTCCGATAAATCAAGCGAAATCAACACCAAACAAGCAGCGAAGAAATTCTTCACTCAAAGCTAGATATCCGCAGGCCCACCCCTCCAAGTCCCACTAGACTCAGCGCATGTCCATTTCATCACCTAACGCCTCACCCGCGCAGACCAAAACCGCTGCGCCTGCAGTGGCCGGACGCAAGCGGCGGCTGCTCTATATCGAAGACAACCCGGTCAATGTTTTGGTGGTGGAGGAGTTGCTGGCAACAAGACCGCAACTCGGTCTGATGTGCGAAGTGGACGGCGCCAGCGGTCTGGCGCGCGCGCGCAGCTTGCTGCCGGATCTGATCTTGCTCGATATGCAACTGCCAGATTTTGATGGCTATCAGGTACTCGCCCGCTTGCGGGCAGACCCGATCACGGCAAGCATCCCTTGCATCGCTTTGTCGGCCAATGCCATGCAAGAGGACATCCGGCGGGCCGTGGCCGCCGGCTTCCTCGCCTACTGGACCAAACCGATAGACTTCAAAGCCTTCTTGCAGGGCTTGGACGAGTTCTTTGCCGCCAAGCCCTGAAGCCAAAGGGCTCTAAGCGGGCAGCAAACCCCGACTCTTCAACATCGGCGCCACCACAGCGTCGCGGCCACGGAAAGTCCGAAACGCCGCACCCGGCTCAACGCTGTTTCCTGTCGACAAAATGCATTCGCGCAGCCGCGCCGCCACCTTGGCGTCAAAGGCGCTGCCGGCCTCGACAAAGGCCTCAAAACCGTCGCAGTCCAGCACTTCGGCCCACATATAGACGTAATAGCCCGAGGCGTAGCTGGAGCCCGAGAACAGGTGCTGGAAATGCGTCAGGCGATGGTTCATGCCGATGGCCGCCGGCAGCCCGTAGGCCGCCATCGTCTTGGCTTCGAACTCGACCACGTCGGGTGCGGTCTCGTCGCTCAAGGAATGGATGGCCAAATCGACCAAGGCGCTGGCGGTGTAGCGCACCGTTTCGTAGCCCTGGTTGAAGTGCTCGGCCGCCTTGAGCTTGGCAAGAAGCGCATCGGGGATGATCTCGCCGGTCTGGTAATGGCGCGCATGCTTCTTCAGGACTTCGGGCTCGCTCATCCAATGCTCAAAGATCTGCGAGGGCAACTCGACAAAGTCGCGCAGCACCTGCGTGCCCGAGAGCCGCTCGAACTCGACATCAGACAGCAAACCATGCAGGCCATGGCCAAACTCATGGAACAAGGTGCGCACATCGTCAAAGCTCAACAAGGTGGGCTGCCCAGGCGCGCCCTTGGCAAAATTATTGTTGTTCTGAATGATGGGCAGACCATCCATGCCCTCTCGCCCGTTGCGAGCTTGCCAACGCAGCGCGTTCATCCAGGCACCGCTGCGCTTGGTCGTGCGGGCAAAGTTGTCCTGCAAGAACAGACCGTGAATGGAGCCATCGCTGTTTTGCACCTCGTAGACCTTGACGTCCGGGTGATAGCCCGCCACCTCAGGCTTGGCCACAAAGTTCAGGCCAAACAGGCGCTGCGCGCAATCGAAAGCGGCTGCGACCATAGCATCAAGCTGGAAGAACGGTTTGACCTCGGCCTCTTGCAGGTCATAACGGGCAAGGCGCACCTTCTCTGAATAGAAGCGCCAATCCCAGGCCTCGAGCGCAAAGTCGTGGCCCAAGCTCGCCATCATTGCTTGCAAGGCTTGGCGCTCGCCTTCGGCGGCGGCCAAGGCAGGCTCCCAGACCTTGGACAGCAGGCCCGTGACGGCCGCGCGCGTGCCTGCCATGGTGTCGGCCAGGGCGTAGTCGGCAAAACAAGCATGACCATGCAGTCGGGCTTGCTCGTTACGTAAGCTGAGGATTTCCTGCGCGATGGCGCGGTTGTCGGTGGGGCCGGCTTGCTCGCCACGCGTGGTCCAGGCACGCCAGGCCTGCTCGCGCAGATCGCGGCGCTCGCTGAAGGTCAGGAAGGGGACGATGTGCGAGCGTGAAAGCGTGATCACATGGGCGCCTTCCAGGCCTCGCTCGGCAGCCGCCTGCGCTGCGCTGGCGCGCACAAAGTCGGGCAGGCCGGCCAAGTCGGCCTCGCTGCGCAAGACCAAACGGTAGGCACTTTCATCGGCCAACACGTTCTGCCCGAACTGGGTATTGAGTTCAGCCAAGCGCTCCATCACTTGCGCATAGCGCTTCTGCGCTGCGCCTTCGAGCTTGGCGCCGGCGCGCACAAAGTCCAGATGCACCCGCTCCAACAAGCGCAGCTCCTGCGCCTGCAGGCCCAGGGCCTCGCGCTCCTGGAACAGCGCATCAACCCGTTTGAACAGGCCTTGATGCATATAGACGGCATTGTTGTGTGCCGCCAGCGGGCCGGCCAGCGCGCGCTGCTCCGCCTGCAACTCGGGCGAAGTGGCCGAAGCCGCCAAGGCATAAAACACGGTCTCAAGCCGGCCCAGCAAGCGGCCACTGGCATCAAAGCGTGCCATGGTGTTGGCGAAGGTCGGTGGCTCGGCTTGGGCGGCGATGGCATCAAGCTCGGCGCGGTGCTGCAGCAAAGCGGCCTCGAAGGCGGGCGCGAAATCAGCGGTCTCGATAGCGCCAAACGGTGGCAATCCGTAAGGCGTGTTCCAGTCTTGCAAGAGTGGCTTGGCGTTTGGCTGCGTCATCATCTATCTCCGGGATCGGTGGGTAGTCCGAAACAAAGGAAAACGGCGCCGGCCTGGTCAAGGCCTGGCGCCGCATCGGGGCATTCCAGTGGCTTCAGGGTGTCGCCCTGGGCCTAAGAGCTTACTTCGGGGCAGCGGCCGCGCGCTCTTTCATGATGGCCTTTTCATCGGCCTCGTCATAAGACTTTTTGCTGCATTCGGCTTTCCAAGAATCCATCTTGTCGAAATGCGCGTCCTGGCGCGCTTCCAGTGCCTTGAAGCTGGCGTTGAAAGCATCGACCTTTTCAGAGAAGGCCTTGCGCTTTTCCTGATTGGCCTTGACGGACTCATTCAGTGTTGAAACGCTCGTATCAAAAGCCGCAGCGCGAGCTTGGTAGGCCTTGTTGCGCTCCTCAAGCTAGGCCTTTTCCAACTTCGGCGCGGCCGCCTTGATTTCCTCGAACATTTGCAAAATGCCGTCACGCTCTTTCTTCAGCGTGGCGGTGGCGGCTGCGCCGGCATCTTCGCCCTTTTGCAGCTCAGCCTTTTCTGCCTTCAAAGCTGCTGCGCTGTCGTTGTACGCGGTCTGATCATTCTTGATCGCCAGCGCTTCCTTGGTATTGAAGTCGTTGCGGTCCATGCAAGCGCGCAACTCGTCGCGCGTCATCAGCTTTTGCTTGGGCTTTTCAACCACCGGATTGCTGACCTTGTTGTTCTTCGGATCAACCTTGACAGCAGTGCCGCCGGTTTGAGCGCAGGCGGGCAAGAGGGCCGCAGCGAGCAAGGAGACAAGGAGTCGTTTCATGGCAAAAACTTTTCTTTCGAATGCGCCCGCAAACGGCGCTGACAAAAAAACTGTGCCACCGAGGCTTAGACACGGCACGCACATGAGGAAAAGCGCCCTTCACGGACGCCGCGTTCACATCATGCCATGAGGCAATTCACCCGATGGGCGAAGACACGAAAAAATCAGGCCAAGCCCTTCAACAACAATTCGGCCACCAGGCCGTTGATGCCGCCGGCATGCGCCGCGGCCCGCTCGCGCAGGGTTTGCGTCAATTCGGACGGCAATTTGCATGCGAATGGCACCAAGCCGGCCGCACTGTCCAAGCGGCGCTGTTCCTTGCGGTCTACCAGTTGCGCCGCACCTTGGCCGAAGCGACCCAACACCGGCGCACCCTTCATCTGGCCATCAAGCTTGATGCCGGCAAGGCGGTCGAGGTCGGTCTTTTTCATGCTCATGATGTACTTACCTATTGTTTACTGAAGGGCTGGATTGTCCCCTATGCAAGGACTCGGCCTGTCCTGCTGCCTTGGCTGGCCGATAATCGCCCGCTTTGCAGGATCGATTCCTGCCCGCCCTGCCCCACTACCCGAGCCCGCATCCGACATGGCACTCAAAGCCACCATCCACAAAGCCCAGCTGCAAATCGCCGACATGGACCGCCATGTCTATGGGGAACACAACCTGACCATCGCTCGCCAACCCTCGGAAACCGATGAGCGCATGATGATTCGCATCTTGGCCTTCGCACTCAATGTGCCGGCCGATGAAATGCGCGGCAAGCTTGAGCTCAGCAAAGGGCTGACCGATGTGGACGAGCCCGAGCTGTGGCAGCGCGACCTGACCGGTCATATCCTGCACTGGATCGATCTGGGCCAACCCGATGATCGCCGCCTGCTCAAGGCGCATGGCCGCGCCGAACATGTCAGCGTCTATGGCTACTCCTACAGCACCGCCATCTGGTGGGCCGGCATCGAAGCCAAGCTGACACGGGCGCCGCGGCTGTCGGTCTGGCAAATTCCGTCCGAGCAGTCTTTGGCGCTGGCCAAGTTCGCCCAGCGCAGCATGCAATTGCAAGTCACCGTGCAAGACGGCGGCATCTATGTCTCCAGCTCTGCCGACTCGCTGGAAATCACCCCCATCGCCTTGAAGTTGGCGAGCGAATAGCGGCTCAGCAGGAACTTGCCTTGCATCCGATCAGCCGTCGCTTTGTTCAGCTAGCTCAGGTCTGCCTCTTTGGCCTGAGCAGCCTCCTCCTTCTGTGCAGCCCGATGTCAAACGCCCAAGCCCCCGATCAAGCCAAGCCACCCGAAGATCCCCACCTCTGGCTGGAAGAAGTGCAAGGCGAGCGCGCGTTGACATGGGTACGCGAACGCAATGCAAGCACCGTCGAGCAACTGCAGGGGCGCAGCGAGTACGCGGCGCTGCGCCAAGACTTCCTTGCCGTGCTGAATGCGAGCGACCGGATTCCGCAGGTGCAGCGCTTTGGCCCCTGGCTCTACAACCTCTGGCAGGATGAAACGCACAAGCGCGGCCTGTGGCGGCGCGCCAGCCTGAGCGAATACCAAAAGCTGGCGCCCGCCTGGGAGACCGTGCTTGATCTCGACGCCTTGGGTCAAGCCGAGGGTGAGAACTGGGTCTTCGGCGGCGCCAAATGTCTGGCGCCCGACTACCGGCTTTGCCTCTTGTCGCTGTCTCGCGGCGGCGCCGATGCCAGCGTGTTGCGGGAGTTTGATACCCACACCAAGCGCTTTGTCGAAGGCGGTTTCAGCCTTCCAGAGGCCAAGAGCGAGGTTGAATGGATTGATGCCGACAGTATTTATGTCGGCAGCGACTTTGGCGCCGGCTCGATGACGGACTCCGGCTATCCGCGCGTGATCAAACGCTGGCAACGCGGCACCCCGCTGGCCGAAGCAAAATTGGTTTTCGAAGGCGAGGCCCAGGATGTGGCGGTGTCCGTGCACGTTGACCACACGCCAGGTTTTGCGCGCACCACCTTCAGCCGGGCGCTGGACTTCTACAACCAGCAGAGCTTTCTGCTGCAGGCAAGCAAGCTGATCAAACTCGATCTGCCCAGCGATATGCAGCAGCAATTCTGGGGCGCACGCCTGCTCTTGCAGCCGCGCAGTGACTGGCAGATGGCTGGCCAGACCTTCGCCGCCGGGGCCTTGCTGCTGACTGACGCCGCTGGTTTTTTAAAGGGCGAGCGCAAGTTCCAAGTTCTGTTCACCCCGACACAAACCCGCTCCCTGGACGGCTACACGCTGACGCGCTCGCATGTGATTCTGAACATCAGCGATCAAGTGGCCAGCCGCCTGGAGGAATGGAGTTTCCAGAAGACCAAGCCCACCCACCGGCTGATCAAGGCACCCTTCCCCGGCACGCTGCACTTGGCCAGCCTCTACGACAGCGAACTCAACCAGGATGACTTGGCCGAGCGCTACCTGCTCAACTACGCGGACTTCTTGACCCCGGACACCTTGTTCCTAGCGCAAGCCGGCAGCGACCAGCGCCACGTGCTGAAAAGCCGCACGCCGCAGTTCCCCGCCGAGGGCATGAAGGCAGAGCAGTACTTTGCCAGCAGCGCCGATGGCACAAAAGTGCCTTACTTTGTCGTCTGGCCGGCCGGCGCCAAGGCCGATGGCCAGAACCCGACCCTGCTCTATGGCTACGGCGGTTTCGAGTCCTCGCTGCAACCCTGGTACTCGGCCGGTTTCGGGCGCGCCTGGTATGGCCGCGGCGGCGTGCTGGTGCTGGCCAACATCCGCGGCGGCGGCGAGTTCGGGCCGGCCTGGCATCAAGCCGCGGTCAAGGCCAACAAGCAGCGCAGCTATGACGACTTCATCGCCGTGGCGGAAGATCTGATCAAGCGCAAGATCAGCAGCCCGCGCCACCTCGGCATCATGGGCGGCAGCAACGGCGGGCTGCTGGTTGGCGCCACTTTTGTGCAGCGCCCGGAGCTGTTCAATGCGGTGGTCTGCCAAGTGCCGCTGCTCGATATGCGTCGCTATCACCAGTTATTGGCTGGGGCCTCCTGGATGGCCGAGTACGGTGACCCGGACCGCGCCGACGAATGGGCTTTCATCTCCAAATATAGCCCCTATCAAAACGTCAAGGCCGGCGTCAAATATCCCAAAGTGCTGTTCACCACCTCGACCCGCGATGACCGCGTCCACCCCGGCCACGCCCGCAAGATGGCGGCGCTGATGGAATCGCAAGGTCATGATTTGCTCTACTTCGAGAACATCGAAGGCGGCCACGGCGGCGCGGCCGACAACGAGCAGCGCGCAAGCTTGCAAGCGCTGGAATACAGCTATCTTTGGCAGCAACTCGGGCGGCAACCAAAATGAGCGACAACCTCACCGTACAGCACGACACAGCACTAGGCTCGACGGCGGGACGATTTAGCGCCACGGTCAACGGCCATGGCTTGGAATTGGACTACCAGCGGCAAGGCCAGCAGCTGATCTTCACCCACACTGGCACGGCGCCGGCCTTGCGCGGGCGCGGCTTGGCCGGCCGCTTGGTCGAGCATGCGCTGCACTGGGCGGCGCCGCATGGCTTGCAACTGGTACCGGCCTGCAGCTATGTGGCCGTGCATCTGCAGCGCTACCCGCGCTGGCAGCGTTTGGCGCTAGCGCCTGCCGTCCAGCAGGTGTTGAACTACTGGTTCGGCGCCTTGGGCAGCGTTGATGATGAGCAGATTCGGCCGCTGTGGTTTCAAAAGAGCGAGGCCACCGACGCCGACATCTTGCAGCGCTTTGGCAGCTTGATCGAGGACGCCTTGAACGAGCGACTGGCCGCTTGGAGCGCGACTCCGCTGAGCCGGCTCGCCCGCATCTTGCTGCTGGACCAATTCACCCGCAATGTCTACCGAGGCACGGCCAAGTCTTTTGCCGGGGACAGCTTGGCCCTGCAAGACACGCTGGCTCTGCTCGACGACAAACAACTCCAAGAGCTGGAGCCTTTGCAGCGCTGGTTCGCCTTGATGCCACTGGAGCATGCCGAGAGTCTTGCGATGCAAGAGCGCTCGGTGGCCGAATTCAGCGCGCTGGCACAGCAAGATGCGCGCTTGGGCGGGGCACTCGACTACGCGCACAAACACCGGGAGGTGATCGCGAGCTTTGGCCGCTTCCCGCATCGCAATGCGATCCTGGCCCGCGCTTCGACCGACGCCGAGCTGGCCTATCTGGCCCAGCCCGGCGCGGGTTTTTAGGCACGGCGGCGGCGCGCAAAAGCAGCCATCAGGCCCAGGCCGGCCAACATCAGCGCATAGCTCTCGGGCTCTGGCACCGAGCTCACCACGCCTGAGGTGCTGGTGAAGTTGGCGTTGTTGGGCGCGAAGTCAGAAATCGCGGCAAAGCCGCTGAAAGCACCGTCGCGTGGCCACAAGTTCCAGGTGTAGTCGAGCTTGTTGAAGCCGGTGGAGGGCAGCAGCGAGCCACTGATCACGGCACTGATGGTATTGCCGCTGATCGTCACCGAGCCCACCGGCAGGTTGCCGGCGCCAGCCACGCTGCTGACGCCATTGGGGCGCAGCAGAATCACGCGGTCGAAGCGCACACCGCTGATGCCATTCGCGGCAAAGCCGGCCGTGCCAGCGCCGCGGTTGACGCCCCAGACGAAAAAGCCAGAGTTGGTGCTGCCGATGGCGCCGTTCATGGTGCTGCTGAGCTTGAACAGATCGGCACCGGCGTCGTACAACACCGAGGCACTGAGCACATCCAGGTCGCCGCTGGCATGGCTGCCGGCGAAGGTGGACAGGAAGTCACCGGCACTGTCGGTGATGCCGTCGAGTGCGTGGCTGAGTCCGGGGGCGGCCAGCAGCGCGCCTGCGCACAAGAGGCGATTCATCAAGGTCTTTGTCATTACGGTCACTCCGAAAAGGGTTGGCAATCCAAGGCCGGCGCGGTATGCGCCAGCCCTTGCTGAGTACCCTTGCGGGGAGAAACGGTTGCATCCTCGACGAAGATAGCCCTAACTATTTTTTTAGGCGGCAAACGGCGCAGCGCTGCGCAAACATTGATCGGCTCGCTGCGGGCCAGCAATGCCCGCGCTTGCTCGCCACTCAAGGCCGGGGCGGCGCTGCGCAGCAGCGCCAATGCGGCACTGACATGCGCGGTGGCCAAGGAACTGCCCGAGGCATAACCATAGCTTCCGCCGGGCTGCGTGCTGAGGATGTCGCGACCCGGCGCGGCCAGCGTGCCCGGCACCGCAGTTTCGGCGCTGCTGACCGCCAGCACGCCGGGCACGCCCACCGGAAAGCCATCAAGCCGGCCGCTGGGCGGCACCGCGCCGACGACGATGGCGCCGCGCGCTATCGCCAGCGCAAGCATTCGCGCCAGCAGCGGATCGGCCGGGCCTCCCAAGCTCAGATTGATGATGTCGGCCTCATCGGTCAGCGCCGCGCCGAGTGCCTGCGCCAGGGTGAAGGAGTTGCAGCGGGCTGATCCGGTTTTGTCGCCGGCTTTGTCGCCCGCCTTGTCCGCACCAACTTGCCAGCAGGCGCGATAGGCCAGCAGCTGAGCCCCAGGCGCCACGCCGACAATGCCCAGCCCGTTATTGGCCACAGCGGCGATCACGCCGGCCATCTCGGTGCCATGGCGTTCGCCGCCTGACCCCAAGCGCGGCGGGCCGAAATCACGCTGCACGGCAATGCGTCCGGCCAGGTCGGGATGGCTGGCATCGACGCCGGTGTCGATCAAAGCCACGCGCTGGCCCTCGCCCCGAGTCCGTTGCTGGGCCGCGCCGGCCTCGATGGCCGCCAGGCCCGTCTGCAGCGGCAGATAGGGGTCGTTGAACGTGGGGACGGCCAGGGTTTCGAACTCGTTGAGTGGCTGGACCAGGCGCACGCGCGGGTCCTGCGCCAGTCGCGCCAATAAGTCCGCTGCATCGGTGCCGGGCGGCAGCCGGTACAACATGCAGCGCCATTGCAAGGGGGCGATGCGCCAATAGGCCTGCTGATGCAGCCGATGGGCGGCGGCGATCTCCTCGGCCACCGCCGCCCCGCGCAGGCCGCCGGCATAGCCAGCCCCCGCGCTGTAGCGCGCCCGCGGCGTGGCGCCGACCGCCGCCGGCGGCTCGACCAGATCGTCGACGGCCAGCACGATCCAAGCCGCGCCCTCGGGCAGCGCGGCGCCCTCCTCGGCCAATGTGGCGCAGCCTGCCAGCAGCGCGAGCAAGCACAACACCGCCAAACAGCGCATCACGGCGCCGGCACCGGCTCGGCCAGGCGCACGCCAGGCTCGGCTCGCAGCAAGGCCAAGCTCTGCGTCAAGGACAAGCTGGCCCCGGGCGCCGGCGCCAAGCCCAGGATGGCGGCGCTGCCGTCGGATTCGACGACACGCATCTGAGTGCGGTTCAGCAGCGCCTGCAACTCGGCCAGCCGCATCTCCGGCGACGGCACCAAGCGGATGCGAGCCGGCGTGGCCTCGGCACGAGTCTGACTGGATGTTTGACTGAGGGTCTGATAGTCGGCCGAGTCCGCGTGCTGCCACTGCAGCGTACCCAGCACGCTCAAGCCGATCGCCTGCACCAGCACCGCCGCCACAAGCCAACGCCGGCCATGCCCGCCCTCATTGACGCGGGTCGGCAATGGCTCGGCCTGATCGATGCGAGCCAGCAAACGCTGCAGCGCCGGTTCGGCGGCATGCGGCGGGCCGGTCTCGGCACGGATGCCTTGCTGCAAAAGCCGCTGGAATGCCAGCTCTTCGCGGCAGTCCGCGCAGCCAGCCGCATGCAGCTCTAGGCGGCGGCATTGAGCTGCTTCGGCCGTACCGTTGACCACCCAGGGAATCATCGCCCAGAGCTCGTGATGGAGCTGGCTTGCCTCATCGTTCATGGTTTTTGTCCTTTTTTAGCGTTTTGGCGGCCGCCCAGCAGCGGCATCACGGTGCGCAAGCGCAGCCGCGCGCGGAACATGAGCGCCTTCACAGTGCCGGTGGCGCAGCCCATGATGGCGGCGATCTCATCCACGGAGCATCCCAAAAAATAGGCCAGCTCCAGCGTCTCGCGCTGGTCCTCGGGCAGGCTGCGCAGGCCGCAAGCGACCCAGTTGCGAAGCTCGGCATCGTCGCTGAGGTCTGCCGGCTCAATCTCGCCGGCCTGCTGCTCCACCAGCTCCGCAACAGGCACGCCACGCAGCGCCTTCAGCATGCTGCGATAGGCGATGCCGATGATCCAGGTGCTGACCTTGGCCTCGCCGCGAAAACTCGCAGCCTGGCGCCAGACCACCCACAGCGTGTCATTGATGACCTCGTCAATCAAATCAGGCCGGCCGCAAAAGCGCCGCAAAAAACGCACCAAGCGCGGATGCAGGCGCCGGTACAGATCCTCGAAGGCACCCCGGTCGCCCGCAGCCACCCGGCTCAAGGCCAGGCGTTCAAGCGCCTCATCGGCGGCAACTTCGGGCAGGGGCGGCAGGGTCATCGGCTTGGCGGAGGTGGCTTCATGTGAGTGAGTGTCAGAATCCGCCGCCATGGTTGCACAAACGCTGCAAAAAATTTATCGACGCGGTCTTCAAGTCCGGCTGGCCCGCTGTATGGCTCTGGCTCTGGCTCTGGCTTTGGCCCTGCCGACCGGACCCGCGCTGGCTGAGGGCTGGAGCGGCGCCCTGGTGCTGGCCAGCGACAAGGTCTACCGCGGCATCAGCCAGAGCAACGGGCGCGCCGCCCTGCTGCTGGACCTCGGCCATGCCTGGCCGGACGGCTGGCAGCTTGGCGTAGGCCTGGCCACACCCAGCTACCCGACCTTGGGCGGCAAAGGCGAGCTGACATTGAACCTGGGCCGCGAGTTCGCGCTGAACAGTGACTGGAGCGCCCATCTGGGCCTGGCCCGTTACGGCCAAATGGGCTCCGAGCTGGCCCGCACCCTGAGCTATCACGAAGCGGCGGCGAGCTTGGCTTGGCGCGGCCGTGTGCGCGCTAGCCTGGCCCTGGCGCCCGACAGCACCGGCTACCGCGACCATGAGCCGGAACGGGGCCGCGCGCTCACGGCCGAGTTGTCGCTGCAGGAACGCCTGGCCGGCCGCTGGTCGGTGGATGCAGGCCTGGGTTATTACGAACTTCATGGTGCTGCGGCTGTGGACTATGGCTATGCCAGCCTGGGCTTGCGCTGGGCGGATGGCGCCTGGCAGGGTTCGCTGAGTTGGATCAACAGCCAGGCGGCGCAACGGCAGGCCGCCCGCGAAGCCATTGCCGGGACGCGCTGGGTGGCCGCTGCGATGTGGGGGTTCTGAAACCCCTCGCTGCCTCAGCCTCCTGCTTGTCGCCAGACCTTGGACTGAACGATCTCGGCACCCTTTTCGCTCACCTCAGCCTCAGCGTCAGCGGGACTTGGGCAGGTCAAAAAGCGCTTGCTGACGGTTCGCTGACGAGAAGATTTCAAAATTGACAGAAAATAGCCTGATTGAGCATGTGCGTCTGTGCGCCTGTGCAGCCCGCTTCCCGATAGTTTCAAACCCCGTAGCCCATGTCCTCCACCATTCTTCAGAACATTCCCGTCGGCCAAAAGGTCGGTATCGCTTTCTCCGGCGGCCTGGACACCAGCGCTGCGCTGCACTGGATGCGCAACAAGGGCGCGATTCCCTATGCCTACACCGCCAATCTGGGCCAGCCCGACGAACCCGATTACGACGAGATCCCGCGCAAGGCGATGCAATACGGCGCCGAAAAGGCCGTCCTGGTGGACTGTCGCGCTCAGCTCGCCCATGAAGGCATTGCCGCGCTGCAAAGCGGCGCCTTCCACATCAGCACCGCCGGCATCACCTACTTCAACACCACACCGCTGGGCCGCGCCGTTACCGGCACCATGCTGGTGGCCGCCATGCAGGCCGACGATGTCAATATCTGGGGCGACGGTTCGACCTTCAAGGGCAATGACATCGAGCGTTTTTATCGCTACGGTCTGCTGACCAACCCAGCGCTGAAGATTTACAAGCCCTGGTTGGATCAGCAGTTCATCGACGAGTTGGGCGGCCGCGCCGAGATGTCGGCCTTCATGACGGCGGCTGGTTTCGGCTACAAGATGTCGGCCGAAAAAGCCTACTCGACCGATTCGAATATGTTGGGCGCTACGCACGAGGCCAAGGACCTGGAGTACTTGAACAGCGGCATCAAGATCGTCAACCCCATCATGGGAGTGGCCTTCTGGCGCGACGATGTGGTCGTCAAGGCAGAGCAAGTGACGGTGCGCTTCGATGAGGGCCAGCCAGTTGCGCTGAACGGCGTTGAATTCACCGATCCGGTCGAGCTGCTGCTGGAGGCCAACCGCATCGGCGGCCGCCATGGTCTGGGCATGAGCGACCAGATCGAGAACCGAATCATCGAGGCCAAGAGCCGCGGCATTTATGAAGCCCCTGGCTTGGCGCTTTTGCACATCGCCTATGAGCGCCTGCTGACCGGCATCCACAACGAGGACACGATCGAGCAGTACCGCATGAACGGCATGAAGCTCGGCCGCTTGCTGTATCAAGGCCGCTGGTTCGACCCGCAGGCCATCATGTTGCGCGAGAGCGCGCAGCGCTGGGTGGCGCGCGCCATCACCGGCGAGGTCAGCATCGAGCTGCGCCGCGGCAATGACTATTCGCTGCTGGACACCCGCAGCGCCAACCTGACCTACAAGCCCGAGCGCCTGAGTATGGAGAAGGTCGAGGACGCACCCTTCTCGCCGCTGGACCGGATCGGCCAGCTGACCATGCGCAACCTTGACATTGTCGACACGCGTGAAAAGCTGATGACCTATGCCAAGGTCGGCCTGCTCTCACCGGCCACGGCCAATAGCTTGCCGCAGCTGCAGGGCAAGCTGGACGAAAAACTGGCTGACAAACCTTGACCGGACAGCTCCGCCAAGCATGGACACGCCGCCTGCTTTGCGGGGCGGCGGCCCTGCTCGTGTTCGGCCATGCCTCTGCTCTGGAGACCCCCAAGGGAGCCGTCGTATTGACAGTCAACGGCGTCGGCATAGAGAGCGAAGCCAAATTTGATATGGCGATGTTGGCCTCCCTGCCTCAACACAGCTTCACGACCCAAACGCCCTGGTATCCATCGGCCCGCAAGTTCACTGGCCCATTGCTCAGGGACGTGTTGGCCGCTGCCGGGGCCAAGGGCCAAGTGATCGAGGCCATCGCCATCAATGACTACAAGGTCAATATCCCGGTCGAGGATGCGCAGCAGCGCAATTTGATCGTGGCCCACTTGCTCAATGACAAGCCTATGACGCTGCGCGACAAGGGTCCGCTTTTCATCATCTACCCCTTTGACGCCGACCCTCAGTTGCGCAACAGCCTGTACTACAGCCGCTCAGCTTGGCAACTGAAGGCATTGCGGATCAAGTAGTGCGGCGTCGATGAACAAGAGCAGTCCCAACACCGAACTCAGCGCCGAGCCCAGCGTCTCAAGCCACCAGCGGCGCCGTTTGCGCCTATTTCTGGCCGGCATGTGCAGCTTGCTGCTGCTGACCTTTGGCGCTGTCGCATGGCTGCAGACCCGCCAGTTCGAGCTGATCAGTTCGACCCAGCGCTATCAAGACGACTATGTGGTGTGGAGCTTGTTCCAGTTCGAGGTCGACTTTCTCAAGCTGCGCAATGCCCTTGACCAGCCGTTTGCAAGCGCGTCGGTCGGAGCGGTCGATGCAGTTGCAGCGGCCGATCTGGTCGAGAAGCGCTTTGAGATTTTCGTCAGCCGCCTGGGTTTGGTAGAAGATGAACACTCGACTCGCTTGCTGAAGCGCGACCCTGACTACGCCCAAAAGCTGGCGCAGATACGTGCTTTTGTGCAATGGGCTGACAAATTGCCACTGACGGCCAAGACGCTGGCTTCAAATCCGGCCCTGGCCGCCGAGGTGTCGCCCCGCTTGGCGCTTTTGGCTGAAGGTATTCATGACCTGTCGCTGACCGCCTCCCATCAAGTCTCGCAGCAAGCCACCGAGCGCAGCGATATGGTGCGCCAGCATGCAGTGCTGAGCCTGTGGTTGACGCTTTTGCAATGTGCGCTAACGCTAGGCTTGACCGTGCTGGTCGTGCATCAGTTCCGCAGCCTCTTGCGTAGCGCTCGCGAGCAGAGAGTTCAGGCTGCCATGCTGCGGGAGGCTCAACATGCCGCAGAGGCGGCCAGCCGCGCCAAGAGCCAGTTTTTGGCCAATATGAGCCATGAGTTGCGCACGCCTATGCACGGCTTGCTGGGCATGCTGGACTTACTCAAAGGGCCGAATCTGAGCCCAGAACAAGCGACTCAGCTGAAGGCTGCAGACGACTCCAGCCAACATTTGCTGGCGGTGCTCAATGACATCTTGGATATCTCGAAGATGGAGGCCGGCGGCATCAGCTTCGACACGCAAGCTGTGCACCTGCCCGGCGTTCTTGCCGAATTGGAGCAATTGAGCCGACCCCAGGCTAGCGCCGCCGGCTTGCAGCTGAGCGTCAAGGTCGAGCCGGGCTTGCCGGACTGGGTCAGCGCAGACCCCACGCGCTTGCGCCAGATATTGCTCAATCTGCTCGGCAACGCCGTCAAATTCACGCCTCGGGGTCAGGTCTTGCTGCACTTGAGTCGAGCAGGCGGATCCAGCGACAAAGCTGCGCTGCGCTTTCAAGTCAGCGACACTGGCATAGGCATGGACGCAGCCACCATGGCCAAGCTTTTTCAGCGCTTCAGCCAAGGCGATGACTCGAGCTCGCGGCGTTATGGCGGCAGCGGCTTGGGTCTGGAAATTTCGCGCAATCTGGCCCGCGCCATGGGCGGCGACATCACCGTTCAGAGTCGCCCCGGCCAAGGTTCGACCTTTACTCTGGAGCTGGCATTGGCCGAGTGCACAGCGCCGGCGTCGGCCGCAGACAGCAGACTTGAGCAACTCAGCAGCAAGCCCTTGCGTATCTTGGTCTCTGAAGATCACCCGACCAATCAAGCCTTTTTGCAGGCCGTGCTGGAGCGCCTGGGGCACCGCGCGGTGTTTTGCAATAACGGGCTGGAGGCCTTGCAGTGCCTGGAACAAGGCGCTGACTTTGACCTGGTGCTGATGGACTTGCACACACCGCTGATGGATGGCTACCAAGCGACGCGGGCCATCCGTGCCCTGCCCGGCCCAGCGTCAGCGGTCCGAATCATTGCACTGTCAGCCGATGCCTTTGAGGAGTCGCGCGCCCGTGCCCTGCAGGCCGGCATGGACGGCTTCATCGCCAAGCCGGTCAGCATAGAGACCCTGGCGCAGATCCTCGGCAGCCAAACGGCTGCATCCACTCCCGCTGCTGTATCAGGCGCCGAGCCAGAACTCGACCATGCCGCCTTGACCGAGCTGCGCCACAACCTTCCCGAGGCAACAGTACGCAAGCTCTACGCGACCTATATCAGCAGTCTCTCCGAGACTCGCCAATCGCTTGGGCTGGCTGCCCAAGCGCGGGACATCGCCGCCCTGCAGGCGGCTGCCCCTGGTGTCAAGGGCGCCGCTGCGCATTTGGGCTTGGCCACCGATCATTGCCATGCCTTGGCCTTGGAGTTGGGT
>CAUPEV010000016.1:0-44747 GCA_963510335.1 uncultured Roseateles sp. | reverse complement strand
CCCCTGCCCTTGCGGCCATCTGGGTAACCCGCTGCGCGCCTGCCGCTGCAGCCCCGACCAAATAGCACGTTACCAAGGCAGACTCAGTGGCCCATTTCTGGACCGCCTCGACTTGCTTTTCGAGGTGCCTATGATCCGGCCGGATGAGCTATCCGCCCTGGACTCCGGCGATAGCAGCGCCGTCGTAGCCCGGCGGGTGGCATGGGCGCGGGAGCGCTCACTGCACCGGCAAGGATGCAGCAATGCGCGCTTGGCTGCAAAGCAACTGGATCAATCTATTCAAGCCGAACCGGCTGCGCAGGCTTTTCTGCAAAAGGCCGCCGGACAACTGGGTCTGTCGGCGCGCGGCTATCACCGACTGTTGCGGGTCGCACGCAGCATTGCCGATCTGGAAGCCAGTGCCACCGTGACTTTGGTACATATGGCCGAGGCCATTCAGTTGAGGCGCGGCTTGCGGGCAATGTGATCCCACAAAAGCAAGAGGCGGGTCGAAAGACCCGCCTCCTATTGCTGCCGCCTAGCGATCGGCTGGCGATCAAATGCGGTTGCGACGCCGTTGCCCCAATAAACCAATAACGGCCAGACCGGCGGCCAACATTGCAGCGCTGCGTGGCTCTGGCACTGGATGACTCACAGCCAAGGCCGATGCCCCTGAAAACGGCGAGCCCGAGCCATTGAACAGCCATTGATGCGCGCCGAGATGAACCGGTATCGAAGGGAGCTGATGATCATCGACCCCAGACAGGGAAAAGGTCCCGAATGTCGAGGCGGCAAAACTGCCGGTCAAATGATGCGGAGCTTCGGGGGTTTCGCCATGCGGCCCATCGCGGTGCGAGTACCAAACATCAATGGTCCATTTGTCGGCAGCCAGAGCCGCCGTCATTTCGACATTCCAGTGGGTTCCTTGATATAAATCCGAGCCTCCCGCAGCATTCCAGAACCAACTGATCTGCAGATCGGTCACGGTATCAAGGCCGGGCACTGAAAACACAGCGGCTTGCGCTTGCTGCGCAAGCCCGCCCGCAGCCAATGCAGCCGCCAAAATCGTTGATCGGATCAATGTCTTCACATCATTCTCCCAAGAGCCAACAACAGAACCCTTAGATTAATGCCGACTTCACCGCGCGCCCACCCCTAGCCTGTGGGGGCCTCAAAGCAGCGGTGCTAAGGCCCGCTCGGCCGCTTCCTTGCTCAGCTGCATGCGCTCGGCCCAATCCTGCACTTGATCCTCGCCGATACGGCCGACATTGAAGTAGGCGGCGTCCGGGTGGGCGAAGTAAAAGCCCGAGACGCTGGCTGCCGGCGTCATCGCCATGCTGTCGGTCAGGCCCATGCCGATTTCTTCCGGCGCCAAAGCCTTGAACAAGGCGCGCTTGACCAAATGATCGGGGCAGGCCGGATAGCCCGGTGCCGGGCGGATGCCGCGGTATTGCTCCTTGATCAGCGCGTCGCTGCTCAGCACTTCGTCCGCCGTATAGCCCCAGAACTCAGTGCGTACGCGCTGGTGCAGGCGCTCGGCAAAAGCCTCGGCCAAGCGGTCGGCGATGGCCTTGAACATGATGGATGAGTAATCGTCCAGATCAGCGACAAACTGCGCTTCTTTTTTCTCGACACCTAGGCCGGCCGTGACGGCAAACAAGCCAATGTAGTCCGGCACTGATCCCTTCGGAGCGACAAAGTCCGACAAGCAGCGGTTCGGACGCCGCACACCGTCGACCACCGGCCGCTCCGACTGCATGCGCAGGCCATGCCAGGTCATCAAGACCTCGCTGCGTGTCTCGTCGGTGTAGATCTCGATATCGTCGTCATTCACCTGCGCGGCCGGGTACAAGCCGAACACGCCACTGGCCGTCAACCAACGCCCGGCGATCAGGCGCTGCAACATGCGCTTGCCGTCGCTGAAGACGCGCTGAGCTTCCGTGCCGACGATCTCGTCCTTCAAGATCGCAGGGAACGGCCCCGCCAGATCCCAGGTCTGGAAGAACGGCGCCCAGTCGATGTAGTCGGCCAGCTCCGCCAAGTCGTAGTTGCGGATCACGCGGCGGCCGATGAACTTGGGCACTGGCGGCGCATAACTAGACCAGTCGACGGCATGCTTATTCGCCCGCGCCTGACTCAGGCTGACCATCGCCGTCTGCTTCTTGTTGGCGTGCAGGTGACGCACCTGATCGTAGTCGGTCTTCAAATCGGCAATGAACTTGGCGGCGCGCTCGTCGCTGAGCAAATCACTGCAGACGCCGACGCTGCGCGAGGCATCCGGCACATAGACCACCGGCCCTTCGTAATGCGGCGAGATCTTCACAGCGGTATGCACCCGGCTGCAAGTCGCGCCACCAATCAGCAAGGGCGTGCCACGAGAGCGGAAATGCTCGTCGCGCTGCATCTCGGCCGCCACATGCTGCATTTCTTCCAGGCTGGGCGTGATCAGGCCGGACAGGCCGATGATATCGGCGCCCTCTTCCTTGGCCTTGGCCAAGATGTCCTGGCAGGCCACCATCACGCCCATATTGACAACTTCAAAGTTATTGCACTGCAAGACCACGGTGACAATGTTCTTGCCGATGTCATGCACATCGCCCTTGACGGTGGCGATGACGATCTTGCCCTTGGGCTTGGCTTCGCCGCCGGCGTCTATCAAGGCTTTCTTCTCGGCCTCGATATATGGCAGCAAATGCGCGACGGCCGCCTTCATCACCCGCGCGGACTTGACCACCTGCGGCAAGAACATCTTGCCGGCGCCGAAGCGGTCACCGACCACATTCATGCCGGCCATCAAGGGGCCCTCGATCACATGCAGAGGGCGCCCGCCACTCGCCTGTATTGCTTGCCAAGCTTCTTCGGTATCGGCGGTGATGAATTCGGTGATGCCGTGCACCAGCGAGTGACTGAGCCGCTCGTTGACATCGCCGGCGCGCCAGGCCAGCCGCGCCGTGTCGTCAATCGCCATGCCCTTGGCGCGCTCGGCCACTTCGATCAGGCGCTCGCCCGAGTCGGCCCGGCGATTCAAAACCACGTCCTCGACCCGCTCGCGCAACTCGGCGTCGAGGTCGTCGTACACGCCCACCATGCCGGCGTTGACGATGCCCATGTCCATGCCGGCCTTGATCGCGTGGTACAGAAATACCGTGTGGATGGCCTCGCGCACCGGGTCATTGCCGCGGAAGCTGAAGCTCACATTGGAGACGCCGCCCGAGACCTTGGCGCCGGGCAGGTTCTGCTTGATCCAGCGCGTCGCCTCGATGAAGTCAACCGCGTAGTTGTTGTGCTCCTCGATGCCGGTGGCGATGGCAAAAATATTCGGGTCGAAGATGATGTCCTCTGCCGGGAAGCCGACCTCATCCACCAGCAGCCGGTAGGCGCGCTCGCAGATTTCAATCTTGCGTGCATAGGTGTCTGCCTGGCCCTTTTCGTCAAAGGCCATTACCACCGCCGCGGCGCCGTAACGGCGCACCAGCTTGGCCTGGCGCTTGAACTCGGCCTCGCCTTCCTTCATCGAAATGGAATTGACGATGCCCTTGCCCTGAATGCACTTCAGGCCGGCCTCGATCACCGCCCATTTGCTGCTGTCAATCATGATGGGCACGCGCGCGATCTCAGGCTCACCGGCGATCAGGTTCAGAAATCGCACCATCGCCGCCTGGCTGTCCAGCATGGCCTCGTCCATATTGATGTCGATCACCTGCGCACCGTTCTCGACCTGCTGGCGGGCGACGGCCAAGGCGTCCTCGAACTGACCATTCAAAATCAGCCGGGCGAAGGCCTTGGAGCCGGTCACATTGGTTCGCTCGCCGATATTGACGAACAGCGTGCCGGCATCAACTTGCACCGGCTCCAGCCCGGAAAGCTTCATCGCCGGTGGCGTTGAAGTGGGAGTGCTGGCGGAATTTGTAGCAGTCATGGCGGCCTCAAGGAATCGAACGAACATCAATCACCGGGCCGCGAACTCACCGCGGCCACGAAAAGCATGGGTCGGTGAGCGTCGTTGTCAGCGCACTGGGTGCCCAGGCGCCTGTTCAAGCCTGGCCTGCGATGGATAAAACACCATGGCGGGTCGCAACGCTCCTTGAACCGTGCGCGATTTTACGCACAGCGAGGCGCAGGCACTGAATTTAGCGCCGCTGCGGCCGACAATCATTCAGCAATCACTGCGAAGCTCATGGATTTGATACAGCTCCCCCCCAACAGCCTGCGCATCGGCCAGGTTTTGACCTTCTCGCTGCGCGACGCCTCGGGTCAGTTGCTGGTGAACAGTGGTCAAACCTTGTCCAACACGCCACAAATGCAGGCCTTGCTGGCGCGTGGCGTATGGGTTTTGGCGCATGAAACCAAGGAATACCAACGCGCGATGGCGCACAAGATGGACACCTTGATACACCAAGGCGCCAATCTGGGCGACATCGTCAAGGTGCAGGCCGACTTCGCCAAACCCGATCGCAACAAAAAGGCCGATCTGGGCGAGCAGGCAGCCTGGGCCGATTTGCAGATGCATGCGCACAGCCTTCTGCGCGACCCACGCACCGATGACTTCCGCGGCCGCTTCCAGCAGCTGCACAACGACGCCGTCGCGCGCCTGAGCAATCGGCCAGATGCCATCTTGATGCTGTTGATTTTTGACGCCACCCAAGGCTTCGAAAAATACAGTGGCCGCCACGCCCTGCTCTGCTTGGCGCTGGCCGAGCTGTGCGCGGCCAAGCTGGGCTGGCCCGATGACTGGCGCCTGGCGCTGACCCAGGCCGCCTTGAGCATGAATATCAGCGTCAGCGCCCAGCAAGACCGCCTGGCCTCTCAGGTCGAAGAGCCGGCTCACAGCCAAAAGCAAGCGCTGATCTCGCATGGCGACCGCTCGGCCGCCTTGTTGAGCGAGTTGGGCGCCAGCTCCGAGCTGTGGCTCAAAACCGTTTGCCTGCACCATGATGCCGGGCCCGGCCCCTTGGCCGGCCGGGCCCCGGCCGAACAATTGGCGCGGCTCTTGCGGCGCATCGACATTTTTGCCTCACGCGTCAGCCCACGCGGCTCTCGCAAGGCCCAGACGGGCGCCATGGCGGCGCGCGCCGTGTTTCTGGATGAATTGAAGCAGCCCGACGAGGCCGGTGCGGCCATCGTCAAGACCATAGGCCTCTACCCGCTGGGCAGCCTCGTGCGCCTGGTCAATAGCGAAGTCGGCATCGTGTTCAAACGCGGCCACAGCGCGACCGAGCCTATGGTGGCCAGCCTTTTGGGCAAGAGCGGCAACCCCTTGAGCGAACCGGTGCCGCGCGACACGCGATTGGCCAGTCAAGCCATCAGCGCCAGTCTGGCGCCGCATGAATTAAAACTCAGGGTGTCGATGGAGAAGCTCTTAAAGCTTTGATCAAGTTGCTTCAGCCACCAACTCGCTGAAGAACTTCTCACCACTGGCGCGTGGCTTGTAGGCCGACACCTGGCGCGCAATCGCGGCGATATGGTCGGGCGTCGTGCCGCAGCAGCCACCGGCGATGTTCAAGAAACCGCTGCGAGCAAACTCCTCCATCAGCCGCCCGGTCACGTCCGGTGTCTCGTCGAAGCCGGTGTCGCTCATCGGGTTGGGCAGGCCGGCGTTCGGGTAGCAGCTGATTGCCGTGGCGCCGGCCGCCTTGGACAGCTCCTCGATATAGGGGCGCATCAACGTGGCACCCAAGGCGCAGTTGAGGCCAATCGCCAAGGGCCGGGCGTGACGCACCGAATGCCAGAAGGCGGTCACCGTCTGGCCCGAGAGGATGCGGCCGGAGGCATCGGTGACGGTGCCGGAGACGATGACGGGCAAGCGCTCGCCGGTGTCTTCCATCAACTCATCCAACGCGAAGATCGCCGCCTTGGCGTTCAAGGTGTCAAAAATGGTCTCGACCAAGAACAAATCGACCCCGCCCTCCAGCAGCCCCTTGGCCTGCTCGTAATAGGCCGCGCGCAAGGTGTCGAAATCGACATTGCGGGCGCCGGGGTCGTTGACATCGGGGCTGATGCTGGCGGTGCGCGGCGTAGGGCCAAGCGCGCCTGCGGCGAAGCGGGGTTTGTCGGGGGTGCTGTATTTGTCGCAGGCGGCGCGGGCAATGCGGGCCGCCGCCACATTCATTTCAAAAGCATAGGCTTCGAGGCCATAGTCTTCTTGCGCGACCGAGGTGGTGCCGAAGGTATTGGTCTCGATGATGTCGGAGCCGGCG
The DNA here is from genome assembly GCA_963510335.1 of uncultured Roseateles sp. GTDB lineage: Bacteria > Pseudomonadota > Gammaproteobacteria > Burkholderiales > Burkholderiaceae_C > Paucibacter_A. The sequence goes on along the minus strand of CAUPEV010000016.1, from coordinate 38,571 downwards.
GCGAGGTATTGCTCGTGGATCTCGCTGATCACATCGGGCCGGGTCAGCACGAGTAAATCGTTATTGCCCTTCAAGTCCTTGGGGTGGTCGGCAAAGCGCTCGCCGCGGAAATCGGCCTCCGTCAATTTGTAGCGCTGGATCATCGTGCCCATCGCGCCATCCAGGATCGCGATGCGTTGCTGCAGGATGGCGGGCAGGGCCGCACCACGGGTGTAGGTGATGTTGGAGGCGGTATTCATGCCGCCATTGTAGAAAGCTGCACGGGCGCAGCCAAAAAACCAGGGCGAAAACAACAAAGCCCGCAGACCTGCGGGCTTTTGGCGCGACGACGCTAAGGTTCAGGACCTAGAGCTTGGGCGGCCTTGCGGGCCACCGCGACGGCCACCACGGCCGGCGTCACGGTCCTGCGTGCGTTCACGACCTTGACCACGTGGCCCCGGCGCGTGCTGAGGCCGGTTATCCCGCACTTCACGCTCCGGCGGCCGCGCGGCCGCTTCTTGCCGAGCGATTTCCAGCAGACCGGGCAACTCCTCGGGCGTCACGCCCTTAAGCGCGCAGAAGTTGGGCAAGGTCAAGGTGGTGCGCTCAAAGTCATGCAGCAGGCCGGCGCGGTTGCGCGCCTGCGCCTGTTCCAAATCGATGCGCTCTTGTTGCAGGCCACGGCGACGCGCCAGCTCTTCAACTGCGGCGGCCCTGTGCTCATCGCTCAAGTCACCGGCCGGCTGACCGTCCAAATCAAAGCGCGTGCGCGCCTTGGTGATGGCCATCAGGTAGCTGGTGCTGCCGGTGTGACGGCGCAAGAAGGCCGACAAAACCGCCTTGGTGAATACGCCGGGCGCACGTTCTTGAATATCGGCCTGCACACGCAGCTTCAGGGGCTTGACACCGCCACCGACGAAAAGCGCTGGGAACAGCTCTTTGAGCTTGGCTGCGCAGGCAGCCGGACTCATCTCCTTGGCGGCTTGGGCTTCGGCCGGGGCGACAGGATCCTGGGCAACGGAAACTTCGGCCACTGCAGTGACATCGTCTGCAGGGGCAACTGCAACTTCGGCAGCAACTTCGACGGCAGCGTCGGCTGCAACTTCAGCGATTGCTTCGGCAGGGGTATCCAAAGCCAAAGTTGGCGCGGGTGTAAGAGCTTCGTTCATGGGCAGGCGCGGGAACACTACAAAAGGAATCAAGCCCGTATTGTCCACTGGACGGGACTTGGCGCGAAACTATCCGCCAAACACCTTCTTCAACAGTGCGCTGCCACTGGCCAGCGGGTCCTTGCGAATCTTGCGCTCCTCTTCGGCAATCATCAAAAACAGGCCGTCCAGCGCCCGCTTGGTCACGTATTGCTGGATGTTGGCGTCCTCGCTCTTGACCAGACCGAAGCCGACGCCTTTGCCGGCGACCGCGTTGTACTTGTCGGCCAGTGCCACCTTCTGCGTCGCCTGCGTGACGATGGGCAGGAACTGCGCGGTCAAGGGCTCACGAGTTTTGGCCGCAAAAAATTGCGTCACCGAGCCATCATCTCCCTTGACGATCTGCAGCGCGTCTTCGACGCTCATGGACTTGACCGCATTGAGCAGCAGTGGCCGGGCCGCTGGCACGGCGGCTTCGGCGGCCCGATTCATGGCCAAGAGCAGCTCGTCCACTTGCTTGCCTTGACCGGTCATTTTCAAGAGCTTGGCGCCATCTTTCAGATAGCCGGGCAACTCGATCTTGACGGCCGGGTTGCCCATAAAGCCGTCGGTCTTGCCCAATGCCGCGATGGCCGCGTCAGCACCCCGCTCCAAGGCCAAACGAATGCCCGATGCAGCATCGGTCTCGGTGACTGCGGCCCAGCTTAGAGGCGAAGCCAGCCACAAAGTGCCGCCCATCATCATCAAATGTCTGCGTTGCATGGTGAATCCGTTTCTATTGGCAAGACCGATCAAGGCCCGACGCCATCGGCCAAAGCGCTGACGTCTTGATCGATGGCCCCGAACACGCTGAGACCATCGCGCCCTTTCATTTCGATGCGAATGCTATCGCCAAATTGCATGTACTCGGTCTTAGCTTGTCCCTCGTCCAGCACCTCGAGCGCACGCTTTTCGGCAATGCAGTTGTAACCTCGGTTGGCGTCCTTATTGCTGACACAGCCCGAGCCGATGATGCTGCCGGCGCGTAAGCGCCGCGTCTTGGCAGCATGGGCCATCAAAGCCCCGAAGTGAAAACTCATCTCGGGCCCGGCCTCGCACAAGCCCACCTTGCGGCCATTCCACATGGATTGCAGCGGCAGATCAAGCCGCCCGCCGCTCCAAGCGGGGCCCAACTCATCGGGCGTGACCGCGACCGGGCTGAAGGCGCTGGCGGGCCGGCTTTGCAAGAGCCCATGGCCCTTGGCCAACTCCTTGGGCATCAAATTTCGCAAACGCCAATCATTGACCAGCATCAGCAGCCGCACGCCTTCCAGCGCCTGCGTCGCCGACACGCCGCAAGCCACATCGCCGGTGATGACCGCCAGGCCCGCTTCGAAATCAAGCCCCATCACCTCGGCGGCAAAATGCGCCGCATCACAGGCGCCGAGAAAATCATCGCTGCCCCCTTGCAGCATCAAAGGCTCAAGCAAGGAGCTTTGAGCGAACTCGGCGTTGCCGACCTTGCGAAGCAATTCAACATGATTCAGATAAGCCCCTCCGGCGACCCACTGATAGGCGCGCGGCAGCGGAGCCATGCATTGCTTGGGCTCGAAGTTGAACGCATGGCGCAACTTGCCATGGTTCAACTCGACATACAGCGCCTCTAGCTGCGGCGATAGAAAACCCCAGTCGTCCAGCACTTGCTGCATACGCGTAGCAATGCCGTTGGCGTAATGGGCCTGGCTCAGATCGCGCGACACGACGACCAATTGGCCGTCGCGTGATCCGTCTTTATAGGTGGCAAGTTTCATCGAGGAGCTTGAAAGCGGCAAAGCATTGAACAAAAAGCTGGCAGCATTGTCCAATGCGCAGCGCCACCAGCTCCAAATCAAAAAAGCTCGCCAGCTTGTTGCGCGCCGGCCAAGCTGAACGCAGCCGCCCCTGGGCCTGGGCGGCGGGGTTCAGCTTGGCCGCCCATGGGCTTTTGCTTTCGCCTTGGCAGGCCAAGCAGCCGCCCATTCAAACCAAAGCGGTGGCCTTCACGGTCAGCCAACAAAGCAGCACTGTCTCAACCGCTCCAGATTCGGCCAAGCCGCAGGTGCCCGCGGGGCCGGTTCAGGCTGCTGCTCCTGCTCCCGCTCCGAAAGAGACCGTCAAGCTAACGGAGCCAACGGTCGTGATGTACACGCCAGAGCATGCGCCGAGCGCCTCGGCGGCGCCTAGCCTGGCCGAGTCCGCAGACCAAAACCAGGCCGCACGGCCGCCCGCCGCCATCGCTCCAGCCATCGACTGGCGCTATCTGCTGCTGCAAAACGGCCGGCAAGGCCAGGCGCGACTCACTTGGCGGCCTGACGGTGCGGTCTATACCCTGCGCATGGAACGCGAGTTGGAGGGGCGCCCGCTGCCCGGCTCGCGCAGCGAAGGCCAACTGAGCCAGCATGGACTGAGCCCCGAACGCTTCACTCAGCAGCGCCCCGCACGAGCAGCCCCAGCGGGTGAAATGAGCGCTACGGGAGCTGCGGGGGCCGCGACCACAGCCGGCCGAAGGGATCAAATCGCGCGTGACGCCGCCGCCACCAATTTTCGCCAGGGTGCCCGCCAAGACCAGATCAGCTTCTCATCCAGCGCTGAACAAGTGCCGATGCCGGAGGGTGTGCAAGACAGGATCAGTTGGTGGCTGCAACTGGCGGCCATCGTCGCCGCCAGGCCGCAGCAGTTTTTACCCGGCCAAGAGCTGCGCATGATGGTGGTAGGTCTGCGCGGCGAAGCCAGGGAATGGGTCTTCGAAGTCCTAGCTCCTGGCGAGCTGGATCTGCCCGCCGGCCATATCAAGGAGGCGGTGCATTTGCGTCGCTTGGCACTTGGCCCCTATAGCGGCGAGATCGAAATCTGGCTAGACCCCGCCCGCCACCATCTGCCCGTACGACTGTTGTTGAACACACCGGACGAACGCGGCTGGGAACTGCGATTGCTGGATGAGGGTTTGCCGCAACCCTGATTCAGGGGGTAGACCGTTATCTTTTGACGCTTTGAGCATGAATCTCTCGCGGCAAGGCCCCGAAAAGAGCTGAGTTCTGACATTATTTGTGCACGGCCAGGCGCTTTTCTGCCGATATGACTTGAAACAAGCGCCGCTGGCCGCAGTTGACGCTGAAAGGAGCCATCATGCACATGCTTTACAACTCCCCCAGTTTCAGTGTCGTCAAGTTCGACATTCAAGTGGCCGAGCCCCTGCCTGGGGAATTTTTGCAGGCCAACCCCGACTTGCAACTGAACCGCGGCGGATTCGAGATCGTTGACAAGTTCAGTCGCAAAGAAATCTTTATCGAAGGCGCTTTGGCGCAGCAATTTCAGGACGGCGTCGAAGCCTTGATCGAGAAAGATCCGAGCGAAGAAGATCTGGATGACTTCATCGAGAGCTATGCCAGCATGGGCCATCAACCGGTGGTGATGCACTAAAAAGCCGCGAAAAACAGCCCCAGGGCCACTTGTCCTCGACGCGCGGCTGAGACAAGATCGGGCAGCGCCGCGCAGTCTGTGGCGCGCAAGACTGCGAGGAGCTGCCCATCATGGTCAAGCGTTTGGCTGACGCTCGTGTAATGCCCTCACCGGGCCTCAAGGAGGCGCCGGTGATGGACAGGATGTGCACGCAATTCGTGCTGACCTTGACCGTCAAACACGCCGGGCGCTTCAATCTGCGCCGAGATTTCAACGGCCTTTTGTCCTTCACCGGCCGTCACCTGGTCTGGCCGGTGCGCGTCTTGAGCCGGCTGCGCGAGTACCTGAATCAGCGCTGTCTGGCCAATGAGTTGTGGGCCGGCCATGAGGCACTCAGCGATGAAGCGTTCTTGCTGCGCCACGGCGTCTGGAGCGGCCCATTCTCAGAGTCCACGCTGTTCTTCTACCTCGATGAGTACGTCAAGGACGCCCCCAAGGACATGATGGCCTTGCTGGCCACCACCAGCGAGTGGCTGGACCGTCAACTCAAGCGCGAATCAACGCTGGTTGAGAAGAATATCGAAGCGCTGGGTACGCTTTTACAACTGAACCCGGCCGAACGCGCGCTGCTGCTCTACGGCACGCTGGCGCGCTACCAACGCGAGCTGCGCGGTGCACTGGTCGAGTTCAAAGTCAATACCGCACAGGAGGCCTTTGCGGCAATCGCAGCGGTGGCGGGCGTCAACGCGCAAGAGGTGGCCGAAGCCTTGCGGGCCGGCTCGCGGCTGGAACGCATCGGCATGGTCGAGAACCTGATCTCCGAGCACAACATCACCGACCTAGCCGATCTGATGAAAGTCAGCGACCAACTGCCGCCGGTCTTGATGCGCGAATACAAGGGGCCGCACGACCTGATGGCCGTATTCACGCGGCCGGCCTCGCGCAGCCTCTTAAGTGCGGACGATTTTCAATTCGTTGCCGATGACCTTGGCGTATTGAATACCTTGCTCGCCAACGCGGTGCTGCGCCATGAAGCGGGCGTCAACGTGCTGCTCTACGGGCCACCCGGTACCGGTAAAACCGAGTTGGCCAAGGTCGCTGCGCAGGCGGCCGGTTTGGATCTGTACGAAGTCGAATATGCCGACCGCGAGGGCAACTCCTTGTCCGGCCGCGACCGCTACCGCTCTTTGCAAATCAGCCAGGTGTTCCTGAAAGCGAGCGAAAACGTGGCCTTGTTGTTTGACGAGGTCGAAGACGTTTTCCCGCCTCTGTCCAGCGACACCGCGCAACTGATCGCGCGGCTGGACTCGGCGCTTGATGCGCCGGCCTCCGGGTCGGTCAGCGGCAAGGCCTGGGTCAATCAGATCTTGGAAACGAATCCGGTGCCAGTGATCTGGATCACCAATCGCATCGAGCAGATCGACCCCGCCTTTCGGCGCCGCTTTCAATACCACCTCGAGTTGAAGTCGCCCCCGCCCGGCGCCCGCATAGGCTTGGTCACCAAGGCCCTGGCCGATGTGCAGGTTTCGCCGGAATTCACCGCCAAGCTGGCCGAAAGACGCGGGCTGACGCCGGCGCAGATTCGCACCGCGGTGCGTTTCGCGCAGTTGGCGGGGCAGGCCAATGAGTGTGAGCGCATGATTGAGCGCCAACTCGAGAACGCCGACAAAGCCTTGGGCCAGCGCAGCCGCGAGCGCTTGGCGCGCCCGGTGGTCACGCAATATGCCTTGGATCTTTTGAACTGCGAGTCGCGTTTCGAGATCCCGCGCATCGTCGCCGCTCTGGAAAAGCGCGGCTGCGGCAATCTGTGTTTTTACGGGCCTCCGGGCAGCGGCAAAACGGCGCTGGCCGAGCATATCGCTGAGACTCTCGGGCGGCCGCTGATGGTCAAGCAAGCGAGTGATTTATCGAGCAAGTTTGTCGGCGAAACCGAACAAAACATGGCCCGCATGTTCGAGGCCGCAGCGGCCGAGAACGCCGTCTTGCTGCTGGATGAAGCCGACAGCTTTCTGCGCAGCCGCCGCATGGCCGAGCGCAATTACGAGGTCTCCGAAGTCAATGAAATGCTGGCCGGCATGGAGCGCTTTGCCGGCATTTTCATTTGCACGACCAATTTGTTTGAGGATCTCGATGAGGCGGCGCTGCGCCGCTTCGCTTTCAAAATCGGCTTCAAGCCGCTGACGGCGGCGCAGCGCGAACGGATGTTTTTGCGCGAAGCGCTCGGTGATGAAGCTCAGCAACTCGATGGCGATCAAATGCAGCGTTTGGGCAATTTGGACGCATTGACGCCGGGCGACTTCGCGGCGGTGCGCCAGCAGGTTGAAATTCTTGGCGAGCCGCTGACAGCGGACGAGTTCCTGGCCCAGTTGGAGGCCGAGCATCGAATCAAGCCCCATGTACGGAATCGGCGCTCGATCGGCTTCCAGCACTGAAACGCCCAAGTTCCTGTTTCATGGCAAGCTAGCGCCATGGACAAAGAATTGCCGCATGGCCTCAAACTGCTGACGATCTGGTTGCTGATACTGCTGCTGGTCTTCATGGGCTTCAAAGCGTGGGAGCACAGCCAAGCGCAAAGCATGATTTCTGTCGAGGGCGGCGCCATCGTGCTCAAGCGTGACCCCGACGGCCATTTCCATTGGCCGGGCGAGATCAATGGCCTGAGGGTCGACTTTCTGGTCGACACCGGCGCCACCAGCACCGCATTGCCACAGGCGCTGGCCGAGCAAGCCGGCTTGGTGGCCGAGGCCGGCATCAGCTCGCACACCGCCGCCGGCGTGGCGCGCGGCTATCGCGCCCGTGCCAACATCGTCTTGCAAGGCGGCGTGCAAGCCGAGCGCTTGGCGGTGACCGTTCTTCCCGCCTTGGGCTCACCCTTGCTGGGCATGGACATCTTGGCCAAGCTGGACTTCAAACAGCAAGACGGCGCTTTGCACATCAGGGCGGGGCAATGAGGGGGGGCTTGCTGCAGCTTGCTTTGGCTTTTCTCCTGACTATGGGGCTGAGCAGCCCGTCGATAGCCGCGGCCTCCTGCCCTCCGGCGCCGGTACAAGCCAGCCAGACCCAAGCAGAAGCTTGGCGCAGCAAGGCGCCTGACCAGGGCCTGCTGTACCGCATCAGCCGTGACGGCCGCGACTCCTTTGTCTACGGCACTTTGCACATCGGTCGGCCGGAATGGGCCTATCCGGGGCCGAAGCTGCGCGCGGCGCTGAAGCGAGCCGATGTGCTGGCACTGGAGCTTGACCTCAGCGACCCCGCCACGCTGCAGGTCTTGAGCCAGCCTCCCGCACATGCGCCGGAGCTCAAGCTCTCGCCGGCCTTGCGCAAGCGAATGGATGCGCAGGCGAACGCTGCCTGCCTGCCGCCCAGCGCGCTGGCGGGTCAGCATCCGCTGATGGAACTCAGTACTTACACGGTGCTCGCGGCGCGCTGGGACGGACTCGACCCCAGCTTCGGCCAGGAGCTGCTGCTGACGCTTTGGGCACGCGAGCATGGCCTGCCCATCTTCGGCCTCGAGAGCGCGGCCAGCCAACAACAGGCCTTGATTCCGAGTGATGCCAAGCTGGCGCTGCACAGCCTGCAAAAAGGCCTCTCGCAACTGGAGCAGGGGCGCGTGCGGCCGATCATGAAGCGCCTGGCCACCGCCTGGGCGCAGGGCGATCTGGCCACCATGCAGGACTACGCACGCTGGTGCGACTGCGCCTTGGACGCACAAGACCGCGCCGACTTTGTGCGGCTCAATGACGCACGCAACCCCGTGCTTGCAGATGGCATCGAAGCGCGCCATGCCCAGGGGCAGTCGGTTTTGGCGGCGGTCGGCGCCTTGCATCTCAGCGGTCAGCAGTCCCTGCTCAAACACCTGAGCCGACGCGGCTTTGTTGTTGAGCAACTGCATCCCAGCCCTCGCTGACAAAGTCTTCAGCGCATCGCCCCGACTTGGGGCAAACTTGCTCGACACCCAGACCATTTCAAGGATGCCTTATGGCCGACAACAGTTTCAGCAAATTCGTCCCTGGTTTTGACTTCTTGCAAGGTTTGATGAAGGGTGCAGGCGCGGCCATGCCGAGTGTGGGCCAATGGGTCGCGCCCACCTTGAACCCGGAAGAATTGGCCAAGCGCATCGACGAGCTGCGTACCGTGCAATTCTGGTTGGAGCAAAACGCCCGCATGTTGGGCGCGACGATTCAGGCCTTGGAAGTCCAGAAGATGACGCTGGCGACGCTGAAGTCGATGAATGTGCCTTTGGAGCAATTGAGCGAGGCTTTGCAGGCGCCCGCTGCCTCCTTGGTGAATCCGCTCGCCGCAGCTTGGCCCGGCTTGACGCCTGATGCGCCGGCGGCCGCAGCCCCCAAAGTCGCGCCGACGCCAGCGCCCGTGCCACCGCCCGTTTCACCGTCCGCTGCAGCCAATCCAGCCGCAGCCGCCGATGAAAGCGCGGCCAAGCCCAGCATGCCCGCCGTCGTTGACCCCTTGCAATGGTGGGGCGCGTTGAGCCAGCAATTCACACAGCTCGCGGCCAGCGCCATGAAGGACGGGGCCAGCGACAGCGCCAAGAATATGGCCGGCAATATCGTCAAGCAGTCACTGGATGCGGCCAGCGACACTTTGCGCAAAGCCAGCGCCGTGCCGAGTGCTGTCGCCGAGCAAATGGCCAAGAGTTTGGTACCCAAGGGCGCCGCGAAAACAATCGTCAAAGCAGCATCAGCGACCAAGCCTGCGCCGACACCCGCGCGTAAACGCAAAGATTGAGCTGCTTTCAGCGGGCCGCAAGCCTGCAGGCGCTACAGTGCTTGCAGCCAGGAGAACGCGCTTGAATATTGCAGCAGCCCCAGCTTCACCCGAAATTGCCCCCGGCCAGCGCGCCCAAGCGCAGGCCAGCTTGGTTCAGGCCTTGCTGGCCGAGCTGCCCACGCACGCCCTGCTCTGGCATAGCGAGGACACCACACCCTATGAATGCGACGGCCTGAGCGCCTACCGTCAACGCCCATTGGTGGTGGCCTTGCCCGAGACCGAGGCGCAGGTCAGCGCGGTATTGCGCATATGTCATCGCTTGCAAGTACCGGTGGTGGCGCGCGGCGCCGGCACCGGCCTGTCGGGTGGCGCGATGCCGCATGCCTTGGGACTGACGCTGGGCCTGGCCAAATTCAAACAGATTGTTCAAATCAACCCGGTCGCTCGCACGGCCACCGTGCAATGCGGGGTGCGCAATCTCGCGATCTCCGAAGCCGCGGCGGCTCACGGCTTGTATTACGCCCCAGACCCGAGCAGCCAGATTGCCTGCACCATAGGCGGCAATGTGGCGGAAAACTCCGGCGGCGTGCATTGCCTCAAATATGGGCTGACCCTGCACAACGTCTTGCGCGTGCGTGGCTTCACCATGGAGGGCGAGGCGGTGGAATTCGGCTCCGAAGCGCTGGATGCGGCGGGCCTGGACTTGCTCAGCCTGATCGTCGGCAGCGAAGGCATGCTGGCCGTAATCACCGAAGTGACGGTCAAGCTGATTCCCAAGCCTGCGCTGGCTCGCTGCGTGATGGCCAGTTTCGATGACGTTCGCAAAGCGGGGCTGGGTGTTGCCAACATCATCGCGGCCGGCATCATTCCGGCTGGCCTGGAGATGATGGACCGGGCGATGACGGCCGCCGTCGAAGACTTCGTTCACGCCGGCTATGACCTCGGAGCGGCGGCGATTCTGCTGTGTGAAAGCGACGGCACGGCAGAAGAAGTGGCCGAGGAAATCGAGCAAATGCAAGCCGTTTTGATGGCCAGTGGCGCAACCCATTGCGAAGTCAGTGCCGATGAAGCCCAGCGGCTGAAGTTTTGGAGCGGCCGCAAAAATGCCTTTCCGGCCTCTGGCCGCATCAGCCCGGATTACATGTGCATGGACTCGACCATTCCGCGCAAAAACTTGGCCGACATCCTCTTGGCCATCGCGGAAATGGAGAAGAAGTACCAGTTGCGCTGCGCCAATGTGTTTCATGCCGGCGACGGCAATTTGCATCCGCTGATCATGTTTGACGCCAAAGACCCGGACCAAATGCGCCGCTGCGAGGAGTTTGGCGCCGAGATTTTGGAGACCAGCGTCGCCTTGGGCGGCACGGTGACCGGCGAGCATGGCGTCGGCATCGAGAAGCTCAACTCGATGTGCGTGCAATTCTCAAGCGCCGAGCTGGCGCAGATGCATGCCGTCAAGCTGGCCTTTGACCCGCAAGGCTTGCTCAATCCTGGCAAGGTGATTCCAACGCTGCATCGCTGCGCCGAATATGGCCGCATGCATGTCAGCCGGGGCCTGCTGGCGCACCCAGAGTTGCCGAGGTTCTGAGCGATGATGCTGCGTCAATTGCAAGAGCAAATCAAAGAAGCGGCCGCAAGGAGTGCGCCGCTTGAAATTCGCGGGCACGGCAGCAAGGCCTTCTATGGGCAAGCGCCCAAAGGCGAGCTGCTTGATATGTCGGGCTATGTCGGTATTAGCAGTTATGAGCCGAGCGAGTTGGTGGTCACCGTCAAGGCTGGCACACCTATTGCCGACTTGGAGCAGGTCTTGGCCGAACAAGGGCAGCACCTGGCCTTTGAGCCGCCGCGCTTTGGCGGGCAGGCGCAAAACCAGGGAGCCGGTAGCGGAACGGTAGGCGGCATGGTGGCCGCCGGCTTGAGCGGGCCGGCGCGGTCCAGCATGGGCGCCTTGCGAGAGCATGTCTTGGGCGTGACGATGTTGAACGGCCACGCCGAGGCCATGAGCTTTGGCGGCACGGTGATCAAGAACGTAGCCGGCTATGACGTGTCACGCTTGCTGGCTGGCTCCATGGGCATCCTGGGCCTGCTGTTGGAGGTGTCGCTGAAAGTCTTGCCCATCCCCAAGGCGCAAGCGACTTTGCGCTTCGAGCTGAGCCAAGAGCAGGCCTTGAACCAACTCAACCGCTGGGGTGGCTTGCCACTCCCCATCAATGCCAGCGCCTGGTGGGATGGTGCTTTGGTGTTGCGCTTGGCCGGGGCGCAGGCGGCCGTGCAGTCCGCCTGTCAGAGCATCGGTGGCGATCAGATCGAGAGCGACCTGGCTGCGCCATTCTGGGCCGGCTTGCGCGATCACAGTGATGAGTACTTTGTCGGCGCCGCGCGCGCCGTCGAGGGCGGCGCCAAGCTTTGGCGTCTATCGCTTCCGCAGACCGCGCCCCCGCTGAACTTGCATGGAGAACAACTGCTGGAATGGGGTGGTGCGCAGCGCTGGGTCGCCACGCCCATGCAAGCCAGCTTGGTGCGTGAAGCCGCTGCCAAGGCGGGTGGCCACGCCACCTTGTTCCGCGCCGCAGACAAAAGCAGCGGTGCCTTCACGCCCTTATCAGCACCGCTGCTGCGCATTCACCGCGAGTTGAAGAAGTCGTTCGACCCGCAAGGCATCTTCAATCCTGGCAGGCTTTATGAGCAACTCTGAAGCCAGCGCCGAGGCTTCGATGAAGGAGCAGATGCCGCGCTATTACGCGCAACGCGCACGGGAGTACGAGCAGGTTTTTGATCGCCCGCACCGGCAAGCCAATATCGCCACGCTCAAGTGCTGGTTGCGCGAACAGTTCAAGGGCCGCCATGTGCTGGAAGTCGCGACCGGGACCGGGTTCTGGTTACCCGCAGCCACGGCCGAGGCCTTGAGCTGGCTGTGTACCGACGTCAATGCCGAAGTTTTGGAGGTCGCCAAAACCAAGTCACTTGATTTTTCAAGGCTGAGCTTTCGCTTGGCCGATGCCTATGCGCTGGATGTCGTGCCAGCCACAGCGCCTTCGACCTTCGACGCCGCATTTGCCGGGCTCTGGTTTTCGCATGTACCGGTGCGCCGCCAGGCTAGTTGGTTAGCTCAACTGCACGCGCAATTGGCGCCCGGTGCAACTGTCATCATGATGGACAACCGCTTTGTGGCGGGCGACAGCACGCCGATTACCCATGTTGACGCTGACGGCAACGGTTACCAAATGCGCCGCCTGAACGACGGCAGCGAGCATCAGGTCATGAAGAACTTCCCTACGCTTGCGCAGATGTGCGCCTTGCTGGCAGCACAAGCGCAAGACATCGAGTGGCACGAACTCGACTACTTCTGGACTCTCAAATACCGCCTGCGCTGATGCAAACCCAACTCGCTCCCGAATTTCAAGGCAGCGCCATTGGCGCCGAGGCCGAAGCCATCCTGAGCCGTTGCGTGCATTGCGGCTTTTGCACCGCCACTTGCCCCACCTATCAATTGCTGGGCGATGAGTTGGACGGGCCGCGAGGTCGTATCTATCTGATCAAACAAGTGCTCGAAGGCGCCGAGCCGACGCGCAGCACGCAGTTGCATCTGGATCGCTGTCTGACCTGCCGCAACTGCGAAAGCACCTGCCCGTCGGGCGTGCAATACGCTCAGCTTTTGGAGATTGGCCGCGGCATCGTCGAAGCCAAGGTGCCGCGGCCAACACAAGAGCGTGCCGTGCGCTGGCTGCTGAAGGAAGGCCTGACCTCGCCGGCTTTCAAGCCCGCCATGAAGTTGGGCCAACTGCTGCGTCCGCTTTTGCCCGCTGCTTTGAAAGACAAGGTGCCTGCCGCCACAAATGCGCGGGCGCACCTTTGGCCGACCCGCAGCCATCCGCGCAAAGTAGGCTTGTTGCTGGGCTGCGTGCAACCCAGCATGGCACCCAATATCAATAGTGCGACGGCTCGCGTGCTGGATGCTGCAGGCATTCAAACCCTGGTGGCTGAGGGGGCCGCTTGCTGTGGCGCCATTCGCAGCCATTTGAACGACCATGCCGGCGGCCTGGCCGATATGCGCCGCAATATCGACGCCTGGTGGCCGCTGGTCGAAGGCCTGACCGAGGCCGGCAAGATCGAAGCGCTGGTGATGAATGCTTCGGGCTGTGGCGTCACGGTCAAAGAGTACGGTCACGCGCTGCGCAATGACCCCGATTACGCCGCCAAGGCGGCAAAAGTCAGTGCAATGACCCGCGATTTGAGCGAATTGTTGCCCGAGCTCGTGCCGCGGCTAAAGCCTTTGCTCAAGCTTGAAAACACGCAAAAACTCGCCTACCACCCGCCCTGCACGCTGCAGCATGGCCAGCAGTTGCGCGGCGGCGTTGAGTCTGGTTTGCGCGAACTCGGCTTTGATACGCAAGTGGCGGGCTGTGAAAGCCACCTTTGCTGCGGCTCTGCCGGCACCTATTCGGTTTTGCAGCCGGAGCTGTCGAAACAGTTGCGCGACCGAAAACTCCAAGTGCTGGCACCTCTCCATGCGCAGACCATCGTTTCCGGCAATATCGGTTGCATTCAGCACCTTCAAACCGGGACGTCGACGCCCGTGCGGCATTGGGTAGAGGTGCTAGATCAAGCTTTGGTCTGAAAGTAGAAGTGATTTGTTCGACCACCGCACAAGCATGGGCAAACAAGGGCAAACACTAAGACCAAACTAACACCAAATTCTCATAATGGCGCACAACTATAGGAGGGGGACGCCAACGAGGGCCCCAAGCCAGCCAGTCTAGGCCTCGCCGGACAAGCCAGCCAGATCAGTCCGGACACCGTGATCGGTGTCCGGACTTTTCTTTTTGGGTCAGCATAGGCTCACTTCTGCGCCGACAAGCGCTGCTCTAAGCGCAACATCAAGGTATCGACGACAGGCAGCGTCTGCCACGCCGGATCCTGCGGGTCGCAATGCTGCAAAGCTTGCGACGATGAGCGAAGGGGCGCGGTCAGATGGGCATAGCGCCGATTCAGAACCGGGTCGTTCAGCAACTCAAGAAACCGCAGATGGATATACAAGGCCGGCAAACTCTTGGCATGGTGGCTGCCTATGCTTGTTCCGCCTACATGCATGGCGGGCAGTTCTTCTCGCGATGAAAGAAACCTGAACTTTTGGCCCTGCGCCAGTGCCACAGCCAGCAAGACATGCAGAGTATCGCGGAAGTTGTGATACGACTTCCAGAAGGTCTTGTCGCCAAGACCAATTTGAGCCATGGCGCCTCGGGCCGAGGCCGGGATTTCTTTGTAGAGCTGCGCGCCGACACCAAAGCTGCGCATCAAGCGCCGCAGATTCTCGGCATTGAAATACAGCAAAAACGTCAAAGGAAAGGTGAATTCGACGCTATAGCTTTCTTCGCCAAACAGGCTCAGCAAGCATTCATCGGAGGCAGGCTTCAATTGCTCAAAGATGGCGCCGTCAAACACATAGCAGTCATGATCGATGATGCCAAAGTTGCCGCGATGGTTCTCGAGCAACAAATTGATCACATGCCCATGCGCAATGCTGACCCAAGGAAGCGTGCGCAACTCAAACAGCGGTGCCGCCGGAAAGCGCTCCTTGAGCAGATCTCGCTCCCACCGCCGAGCTCCGTTGCTGACGAATACCAGCTGCACCCGCCCTTTCAGCAAGGCCAAACAAGGCAGCAAGAAGTGCAAGGTGAATGGCATCACGATGACATAGAAGCGCGGCAAGTCGCTGACTTGAAGCCGGTCTTGAAAGTCAACAAAACCTTGCTGATTGAGCTTCTTTTGAAGGCGCCCCCCATCCAAGCGCTGTGCGCAAACGCGCCACACCCTGAGCAAGGTCGCTGCGGGCACATGCCACAAGAGCACCGCCACGAGCCCCCAGCCACGCTCGCGCATCGGCTGCATGGCTCTGCGCAGACGCTGCAAGAACAAGCTAAAGCGCCGAAGCATCAAGTAGCCGAGCCCTGTTTGGTCCGCACCGAACAATCCGCCGCGGAATCAGAACTTCGGAACCCGGATGCGGCTGACCATCAAAGAGCCAGATAGCGCATAAAGCAGCACCAGAGGGTGCAAATAAAACCCGCCGATTTCCAGGCGGCCGAACCACAGCTGCTCACCCACAGCGCCTTGCGCGGCGGCGATCCACAACACGATCACCAGTACCAAGGAGGTCGGGATCGGCGTGCCCTCGAAATACTTGACCTTGTTGCCGCCAGCGCTCAAGGCCTCTGCGGTGACGTTGAAGCGCGCCAATCGCGAAACACCGCAGGCAACAAAAAACACCAGCACGATGCGGTCAAACAAGCCCTGCATCCCGCACGCGTAGGCAATCGCCGCAGGCGCAACGCCGAAAGAAATCACGTCAGCCAGCGAGTCCAACTCGCGGCCCATGGTCGAGGACTGTTGCCGCCAGCGCGCCACGCTGCCGTCCAACACATCAAACACAAAGGCCAAAGGAATCAAGGCACAAGCGTAATAGATGTGCTTGACGTCACCGGTCTGCAAAAACGTCATGACCGAGAACAGCGCGCCCATGCCCGCAAATGAGTTCGCCAAAGTAAACCAATCGGCGAGATGAAACTCGCGGATCATTGAAAAGGGTTTGGGTTTGTTCATGGGGGCAAGAATAGGCTAAAAGTGAGGGTCTTACTGCTGCGGCCCTTGCGCAAGCGCTTGATCGGTCTGCGCATCGGACTTGAAGCTGCCCAGCACTCGTTGCCAAGCCTTGACCAGCAAATGTGGCAACAAGAGATGCAAAGGCATACGCAAATAATGGCTGCGCAAATAGAGCGCGAATTCAGCCAAGTCGGCGCACCGGCTGCGCGAAGGCCTGTGCCCCACACTCAAGGCATTCAAAAACAGAAACTCCATCCAACGCGCATTCAAGCCCCGCGGCCTTGACGGGCAATCGCGCATCACTTGCGGCGGAACCTCAGTCGCCAACAGTCGGTGGCAAAGGCTCAAGCCAAAGTACAGCGGCCGGCCTAGCCCCAACAAGCGTGCGCGCTCAAGCAGCGCCTCCCAGAAACCCTCGGTCTTTGCGTAATCGCGGAGCAACAGATCCAAATCAACCAAATCGCGCAGGCCGTGCCCCCATTCCCCCTCATGGAATAAATGCGTGGCGCTGTGCAGCACCTGGTCGACCGGCGAGGGGATGAAGAAACGCGGAAACTCTGGCAAGGCTTGGGCCGAGGCCAAAATCAGATCTGGCCGGGTCTTGATTCGAGCCGTTTCGGGCAAGATGTTGTGGTGCAAGTCCAGCAAGGTTTGGCGCTTGATTTGCGTCATCGGCGGCAATTCATGCATCCACTGCCGGTAGTAGCGCTGGTCGTATTCGCTATGCTGGCTGCTCAACCAACCACTCAACATCAGCAAGGATTCGGCCTCATCCAACTGCGGCTTGGGCACCAGCAGATCGATGTCGCTAAACATACGTCCGGCCGCCGGTGCTAAATCGGCCGCAGCGTAGGCCGCCCCCTTCAACAGCACGATCGGCCCGGGCAAGTCTTCGAGATCGCGCGACAAATGCACCAACTCCCAACGCACCGCACGGCGGCGCTGCTCGGCCCGCGTCAACATGGCCTCCATATGCCGCCAAACCGGACTTGGTATGGATTCATGCAGGCCCGCTTGCTTCGTAGCGGCGCCCAATCGCCCGAGCAGTCCTGCTTGCGCCGCCTGACGGACCACCAGATCCCAATCGCGCGGCTCAAAACCCAGCATCGCGTTCGGCTCACGCAAGGCCAGCAGCAGTTTTGACCAAAGCGGCTTCATGTGCTCAAGCCCTCCAGCGCTAACAAAGCCTCGTCCAGCTTCGAATAGCGAAAGTCCCAACAGTCGCAGCGATCTATCAACGCAGCATTGAGCTCAAAACCCAGCCGGCCCAGGGTGCTGTAATTGAAAGAGTGGGTCGCCAACACCTGAAACGTATCAGCCTTGGCACGCTGCGTCAGCCGGGTTGGCGCCAAAGCCTGCCAGCGCGGAAACACGATATGAGCAGCGCGCCCTTTGCGGTGGAGTTCAGCCACGCTGCGGGTGCTGGGACGCAAATGCGCCACCGTGCCCTTGTGGGTGTCAAAAGCGCTGGCGCCGAGCTGAGCTTTGCTGTCAAAGGCGCGAATCACGTCAATCGAAGCGTTCTTCAGGCTGACAGGCCTTGCGAGCCCAGCAATCAGCCCATCGTCCCGGTCGACCAAGGTCAATTCATCCGAGAGCAATCGCCAGCCCGACAGCATCAGCGCCGCCGTCAAGGTGCTCTTACCGGCACCCGGCTCTCCCGGCATGATGATGCTGACGCCATTGCGCTCCAGCACCGCGGCGTGGAACATCAGGTAGTGATTGGCTTGGCCGGCCAAACACCAGTTCATCCCCCATTCCAGCAGCGCAAAGGCATGATCAGCAGGCAAGGGCTTGAAGGGCGAAAAACCATCAAGCCAAAAGTTGACTTGCGGTCTGAACCAGCGCCGCAGCCCAGGCGCTGGCCCAAGCTTGATGTGAAAGTCCACAAAACCCGCCTCGTCGGCAAGCGGGAAATCAGCATACAAAAAAGCCAGCCCCTGGGCGACGCTGGGTTCGCGGCTTTGAACTTTGAAACTGAAGACCCCGGTATTGAACGCCAAACCATTGGCGAGTCGCCGAGCCAATTCATCGGCACTCAGAGAACCTAGCCTCATCGGCAGCGACTCACCAAATCCAGCTCGGCCAAAGCCGCCAATGCGGTCTCAATCTCTTCAGCATCCTGATCCAGGCATTCAGCCAAGCTTTCGGTCGACGCTACTTTCAAGCCGACCAAAGCCATCAACAATCGCCCCGCCCAAGCTTCCAACCTATGCGTGTCGTTCGACAAGGCGTGATGGACAAGACATTCATCCCCCCAAAAACGGCAGGACAAATCGGCTCCATGGGTCATATTCCAACGAAGTAGTGGCGGGTTCTGCATGGTGAGTGGCGCCAACTATATCGTGCGCTGATCTTGCTGCGCCTAGGCACATCCCGCGTTCCAAAACAAAACGGGCGCCTATAAAGACACCCGTTCAATGACGCAGCCAGATCTACGCGACCTAAGGGGACTCCCACCCCGCTCTAAAACTTCACGCTATTGACGCTGGGGGGATCGCCACGCAGTTTGGCTGGGCTAGGAGCTCAGGAATACAAACTCTCGAAATACTGTTGAACTTCTGCCAGACCCCAAGACTTCGTCGCATTGAGCTTGTAAGTGCCACCAACAGGGGCCACCGCATTGAACATATCGATCACCTGCTTGGGTGTGAGCGGGTAATTGCCCTGCATGGCATTCAACAAAGAGGCGATTGTTGCCCGACCCAACGACGCAATATCCACCGCATTCGAACCACCGCCTGTGTTCAGAATCTGCAGCATCGTCGCTTTTGCCGTGCAAGTACTGTAGGCAGTCTCGCGCAGGTTGTAGACCGTGCAAACTGGACCAACAGTCTTGCGCTTGAATGCATTGGTCAGCGTGGCCCCGCCAATAGAAAAACCATTGAACATGGTCCCAACTGCCGTGCCGCCGCTCGTCTTGCTACAGCCACTGGACAACAATGTCCCAGCTACCGCGCCCGAAGGCCATGCGGCATGGGTCTTCCAATAGCCTGGTGACTTGCCCAGGGCTTTGCAGTTGATCTGATCCGGATGGGTAGAAAAATTACCGGATAGCTGCCCCGAAAGCGTGCAGTGATAAATTTCCTTGTTGGTATAAGCCAACACCGGCTTGGCCACCAAGCTACCCAGGACGACCGAACCTGCGGCACCAGCCCTAGCAAAACGCCTCCGCGACACCAAACCGGTTCGCAAAGCATGGGCACCGAGCTCCGATTCAAGCGAGGCATCCAATTGCTTGTTGTCTTCGTTCATATCATTCATGGAGATTGCTTTCGTTGCCGACTCCGCTTGACGGGCCATGCCAAGACCCATTCGGGTCACCGATCTATATGCCTTGGAGTGTTCCACACAAAGTCCGGTCGTCCAAGCAAGGCACCCCCCTTGAACAGGTGGTCCTCCCCTAAATACAAAAAAGGTTACGTCGTCAGTTTTTCATCAAGCCTACTTAACTGCTGGCAGGGCAAAGCGAGCAAAGATGGCTCCCGTTTGCCGATGTGTAGGCATGCAGCCGGCATTGCCGCGACAATCTGGTCTTCAATCAATCCAAACAAGCAATGTCGACCCAGGCCTGCAAACAAGTTGTTCTGCTCATCCTGCTCTGCTGCGCAGCCGGGCTTGGCTCGGCGCAAACCGTCGTCGCGCAGGCGACCAATCCGGGCGCGACACCCTTGACTGTTCTGCTCGAACCGGTTCCGCCGTTCTCCTATCCGGACGCCAACGGTCAAGCAGCCGGCTACGCGGTCGAGTTGATGGAAGAAATGCTCAAACGCAGCGGCCTCAGCCATCAAACGGAGTTCAACTCCTGGGCGCGCATTTACCAGCGAGCCCTCAGTCAACCGCTGACTTTGGTCGTCAGCATGGCACGCCTACCCGAAAGAGAGCCCTATTTCCACTGGATAGGGCCGACAGCGGCACGGCGGGTCTATCTGTACCGACTGAAGTCCAGACCTGAGATTCAGGCGCCCACGATAGAGGCGGCCAAGGTCTACAAGATCGCAGTGGTGCGAGAGGACGCCGCTGAGCGCGCATTGCTGGCGCATGGTTTCGAGTTCGACAAGCAGCTTGACCGCAGCCCCGATCACCCCGCCATGCTGCGCAAGCTCTTTATTCAGCGTGATGAATTGGTTGCCGCCAACAGCGTTGTGCTGGCCGCTGTTTTGGAAAAAATGGGCTACGACTCCAAGCTCCTCGTGCCCCAGGCCAAGTTGTCGGAAGCCAGCCTGTATATGGGCCTGAGCAAGGGCGAAGGTAGCCAAGCGCTCAACCTTAAGCTCCAAACTGCCTGGGAAAGCATGCGCAAGGACGGCACCGTCGCCGCCATAGCCGCTCGCCACCCCTACGTCTTGCAAGCGAAAAGTGACTAGACGGCACCGTTTTTGAAGGTGTCGCAGGCCTTCAAATCACCTGACTCCAGACCCCGCTTGAACCAGCGCATGCGTTGCTCGCTGCTGCCATGGGTGAAGCTCTCAGGCACCACCGTGCCACGCGATTTGCGTTGCAAGGTGTCGTCGCCGATTTGTGCGGCTGCGTTCAGCCCTTCTTCGATATCGCCCTTTTCCAACCAGCCCTTGCCCTGCTGCGAGTGATAGGCCCAGACGCCGGCATAGCAGTCGGCCTGCAACTCCAGCCGCACGCTGAGCGCGTTGTAGTCACGCTCGGACACGCGCTGGCGGGCACTGTCCATTTTTGCCGTTATCCCTTGCAAATTCTGCAGGTGATGGCCAACCTCATGGGCAATCACATAGGCTTGCGCAAAATCGCCCGGAGCGCCGAGCCGGTCGCGCAAGGTGTCATAGAAAGCCAAATCGATATAGACCTTGCGGTCGGCCGGGCAGTAGAACGGCCCCATCGCCGCCTCGCCCAGCCCGCAGCCGGTGTTGCTGCGGTCGCGAAACAGCACCAGCGCCGGCGGCGTGTATTGCTGCTGCTGCGCGCCGAAGTAAGCACCCCAGACATCCTCGGTATCGGCCAGCACGGTACTGACAAAGCGCGCTCCCGCGTCTTGCGGCTTGGCGCCCGCTTGCGAATGAGGCACCGGCGCCGGCTCAACCGCACCACCGCCGCCCATCAAGCCCAACACCGTCATCGGGTTGATGCCAAAGGCCCAAGACGCAAGCAGAGCAATCACGATGCCGCCCAAGCTCAGCCCGCGCCCGCCGGGGATGCCGCGGCGCCCACCGCCGCCGCCATCGCGTTGATCTTCGACGTTATCGCTCTGACGTTGGTCTTCCCATTTCATTGCTGACTCCTGTATCGGCTGTTTCTGAAATCGCTATGCGCATCGTAACGAGAGAATCACTCAGCAAAGAGACCAGAAAATTACAGCAAAATAGTCGCCTCAGCGGGAGTGATAGCCAATGACGGATGCAGACTTGCCCTCAGCCCCTGGCTTGGCCGACATCTTGCTGCATATGCACGAACAAAGCCCTTTGCTGGTGGCACTATTCGATGCTCGCGATGTCTTGGTCTACGCCAACCAAAGTTTCCGCCAAGCCTATGGCGTCGAGCCCGATGGTCAGCTGACCTGGGCCGACATGATGCGCGACAACCATGCACATGGGCGCGGCGCGGCTATCGAGACAGACGATATTGACGCCTGGCTGGCTTCGGTGTCTTCGCGCCGCGGCAAACTGCCCTTCCGCGCCTTCGAGGCGGACCTGTGCGATGGCCGTTGGATCTGGATGACCGAAACGACCCAGTTGCAAGGCTCTATGCTTTGCATCGCCAGCGACATCACCGACTTGCGCCAGAGCAGCCGCTCGCTGCGCCAAGCTCATGTCAAGGCGCTCGCTGCCGCGCAGACCGACTCACTGACCGGCCTCAGCAATCGCCGCCACGGCTTGCAAATGTTGCGCACAGGCCTGGCTCAGAGTGAGCATTGGCCGATGTGTATCGCGGCGCTAGACCTGGACCATTTCAAGCAAATCAACGACAGCCTCGGCCACGATGCCGGTGACACCGTCCTGCGCGACTTCGCTCGCCTGCTGCAGGCCGGCAGCCGGCGCGAGGATGGCTGTGCACGTCTGGGCGGCGAAGAATTTCTATTGATCCTGCCGGCCGCTGGACTGCCGCAAGCGCAAGCCATTGTGGAGCGCCTGCTGGCGCGCGTGCGCCTGTCTCGTCCTTTGCCCAATCAGCCAGAACGCCGCTACTCCTGCTCCGTCGGCTTGGCCGAAGCAGCTTGGGGAGAAAGCGCGGAGGCCTTGCTCAAACGTGCCGACGAGGCGCTATACCGGGCCAAAGCCGCTGGCCGTGACCGTATTTGCGTCGCCGAACGGAGCAGCTAGCCAGGTTCAAACGGCATACCAGAGCGCCGCCACAAAGTGACAGCTACTGCCTGCCAGCACGAACAAATGCCATACGAAATGAGCGTAGCGCACGCGGTGATCCAACATGAACACCACGGCACCCAAGGTGTAAGCCAAGCCGCCAGCCACCAGCCACGCCAGCCCGGCGCCCGCCATACGCTCCAGCAATGGGCCAAGCGCAAAAATCACCAACCAACCCATCGCCACATACAAGCCGGTTGACCACAGCGGGTGGCGCAGCCGGTTGAAGAGTTTGGCGGTCACGCCAATCAAGGCACTGGTCCAGACCAAGCCAAACAGCGCCCAGCCCCAACCGCCATGCAAGACGCCCAGCGCAAACGGCGTGTAGCTGCCGGCAATGAACAGGTAGATGGCGGCATGGTCAAGCCGGTTCAGCCATAGCTTGGCCCGGCCCTCCGGCACCGCGTGATAGAGCGTCGACACCAGATACAGCATCATCATGGTGACCGAGAACACAGCGGCCGCAGCGACATTGCGCACCGAACCCTGCTGCGCAGCCGAATAGGTCAAGATCGGCAAAGACGCCACGGCCAGAAGAAAGCCAAGCCCGTGGCTGACCGCATTGGCGATTTCTTCGCCCAGAGTTTGGTTTCGTGTACTCATACCCCGATTCTGCCTAGCGTCTATGACCAAAAGCTGTGTCATATTCGGGCCTCTATGCCATTCAGATCAAGCTTCTCGCAGTCATTTCAACGCCAAGGTCAGCGCGCGATGCGCCGAAGCTGTTTGCATGCGGGTTTGGCCACAGTCGTTTTCTTGTCGAGCAACCCCGCCTTCAGCCAAACGCAGCTGCAACAACAAGCGCCCATCATCAAGGTCTTGATGGAGGAGCTGCCACCCTATAGCTACACCGATATCGAAGGACGACCGACCGGCTACGCCTTCGAGTTGGCGCAGGAGCTGCTTGGGCGCGCCAAGCTACCCGCCAGCTTCGAATTCAACTCCTGGGCAAGGGTGATGCTGCGAAGCCGCAACGAGGCTGCTGTGTTGGTGCCGGCGATCGTTCGCCTAGCCGAACGTGAGGCGCAGTTCCATTGGCTGGGCCAGATCGCCACTCGCCACGGCACCCTGTTCAGACTCAAGTCTCGCCAGGACATCAAGCTGAGCCACCTCGGCGCCGCCAGCAGCTATCGCATCGGCGTCGTCAAAGGCGATGTCTCCGAGCGAGAACTGGTCGCCTTGGGTCTGGACGCACAGCAAGGGCTGGACCGCAGCGCCGATCATGCCGGCCTGCTGCGGCGCTTTTTTGCCGGGCGAACCGACCTGCTGGCATTGAATGCTGCGCTGGCGCCGGCCCTGTTGAAGCAAAACGGCTTTGACCCGAGCCTGATCGAACCTGTGTTGAAGTTCTCTGAATCACGCCCCTCGATGGCCTTGAGTCTGCAGACCGATCAAGCCACGCGCGAGCGCCTTCAGCAGGCCTGGGACGCCATGCGGCGCGACGGCGCAATCGCCGCCATTGCCGCACGCTACCCGTCGATAGCTTTGGAGTAGCCCGCGCTCACTTTTCCGAAGTTTGCGGCCACTGCAAGACTTGGCCCTGCGACTGGGCGGGCACCCGCAGGCGCAAGATTTTCGCCAAGCTCGGCGCAATATCGACCACGCCGACCTTTTGTGCCACCTCGCCGCGCCCGACCCACTGCGGCCCCCAGGCCAGAATTGGCACATGGGTGTCATAGGCATAGGGAGTGCCGTGCGAACTGCCGCTGGGCCGCGAGCCAAACAACCAGCCCGGCTTCACGACGATTTGCAGCGGCGCCGCGACCTCCGGGTGCCACGCTTTGCGCATCGCCTCCAGATAGGGCGTGCTGGTATCACTGCCTTGCATTTGCGCCAGGGTGAATACGTCGGCAATGCCGGTCATGGGCAATAGCAAACGCTTGGCCTCGGCATACATATCGGCGGGCTTGATGCCCTGAGCGGCCATCAGCTTTTCATCAAACAAGATGCCGGCAGCCGAATAGTGGGTGGCCCATTTACCCTCGCCGAACTTCTTCACCAAGCCCGCGTTCAAGGCCGTCATCACTTGTGTGGGATTGATGCGCCCGGCATCACGCCCCTGGGACTTGGCCCATTCGGGCGTATCAGCGAAGCCATGGTCGGCGGTCAAGACCGCCACATAGTTGCCCGCGCCGACGCGTGCGTCCAGATACTTGAAGAAATCCTGCAACTGCCGATCCAGTTGCAGCATATGGTCATGCGACAGCCGCGATTCGGGCCCAAAGGCGTGGTTGATGTAATCGTGGCTGGACAGGCTGACCGAGAGGATGTCGGGCTTGGCATCAGACCCGAGCTGCTCGCCCTCGATCGCCGCGCGCGCAAAAGCCAAGGTCAGCTGATCACCAAAGGGCGAAGGCAAAATATTGGCGTAGAACAGCGGCCCCGGCTTGTCGTGCTTGTCACCCAGAATCGCCGGCAGCTTGTTGCCGTTGCCGCCATTGAATTGCCAAGGCTGTCCGTCCGGCACCGAACGGGCGTACTCGACCTCCAGCAAGAGCGGAGACCAGGCCTTGCCGAAAAAGGCATCGGCCGGCTTAGCGGCATTGAACTGATTGACCCACTGGGGATGGCTGGCCATGTAGTAAGTGCTGGAGGCGAACTCGCCGCTTTCACTCATATACATATAGGCCGTGCCCTTGTGGCCGGCGGGCAAGATCGCGCCGCGGTCCTTGCCGGAGATAGCGATCACCTTGGAGCCGCCGTCCTGCTCGCGCAGCACATCGCCAACCGTCTCGGCGCGCAAATTGCGCGGGCTGGTGCCGGCCAGCGGCTCGGTCTTGTGGCCGATGTATTGGTAGGCCGTGTCACCGGTGTTGTAGACCGGAGCAAAGGTCTTGGCGTCGCGCCATTCATTGCTGATGATGGCCGTGCGCTGCGGGTAAGCGCCCGTCAACATGGTCGCATGGCCCGCCGCGGTGACGGTGTGTCCATGGCCGTAATGGGCATTGGCGAACCAGGCCCCTTGATCTAGAAAACGTCTGAAGCCATCGGGCTGCAACTGGTCCCGGTAGGCCAGCACCTGGCGCATCGGCAAACCGTCAACCACCAAGAAAACCACCAACTTCGGCGCCGGAGCTGCTGCCGGCGTGCTTGGGGCCGAAGAACAAGCCACCAAGGCGGCGCTGCACAAAGCGGCAATCAGGACGAGTCTGGGCATGGTGGGCTGCATAAGATAGGTCTTGGGGAAAAGGGCTACAGCTTAGTCGATCTGGCCCAGGCCTATGGCGGCGAAATATGCAGAGCCAGAGCCCGAGCCTAGATCCAAGCCGCAAGAATCAATCTCGGCTCACGGCGCCACGCACGGGATGGTGATCGTGAAGCTGGCGCCCTGCCCCGGCTCACTGGAAGCAGCAATGCTGCCCCCCAAAACGCCACTGACGATGTTGTAGCAAATATGCAGTCCCAGGCCGCTGCCGCCTTGGCCCAATTTTGTCGTGAAAAAGGGCTCAAAGATGCGACCCAAATGCTCGGCGCTGATGCCGCAACCATTGTCTTTGAACAGGATTCTGACTTGGCCGTCGGCTGGTGCTTGTGCCGACAAGCTCAGCAGCCCATTGCGGCGTCCGTCGAGCCCATGCACCAGCGCATTGATGACCAGATTGCTCAAGACCTGACCCAGCGGGCCGGGGTAACTGTCCATTTGCACGCCGTCGGCAATCTCCAGGCGCAACTCATGCCCGCCTTGATGCAGGCGATTGGCCAAGGTCAGCGCCACCTCCTTGCACAATGTACCCAAGTCAAAATGGCGGCGTTGCTCCGAGGTCTGGTCCACCGCCAGTTGTTTGAAGCCGCTGACCAGGCCCGCCGCCGCGCCAAGGCTGCGCATCAACAAGCCGGCCGACTCGGCATTGCTCTGGCAGAACTGCTCCAGCTCGGAGCGGCGCAAAGCCCCTGAGCGAATGCGCTGCAAAAACTCGCCGCTGATATCCCGCAGCGTGCTGGCCACCAGCAAGCTATTGCCCAGTGGCGTGTTCAGCTCATGCGCAACGCCCGCCACCAAGGAACCCAGCGCGGCCAGCTTCTCCTGCTCCACCAATTTGACTTGGGTCAGTTGCAATTGGCGGTAGGCCTCCGCATTATCAAGCGCCACCGCCGCATAAGCACCGAGCGTGCGCAAGATGTCCAGCTCCGCCGCGCCGAACGCATCCGGCTTGTCGCTGAGCAAGCTGATGACGCCGATCACCTGACCCTTCAACAACATGGGCACATAAATGCCGGAGCGCGCGGCCTGCGGCTCAGCTCCATTTTGCAACTGCACCCGCCCTGCGCCGCCGTGGGTGGCGCTGAGTTCACGGTTGTCTGAGCTGAACTCGGCAATGCACAGTTCCTTGGCCTCCAGCGCACAGCGCACCGCGGGTTGCTCGATGGCGTCGAGGCTGCGGCTATAGGGCTTGAAGGCGTTGCCGCATTGCATGACGAAATCAAAATTCAATACGCGCTCACGGCGGTCGAGCAGCCCGACCCCAAACACAGACGCGTCAACCAAGTCTTGCACATGCTTGTACAGCGTTTGCTGGATCGCGCCGATGTCCAAGGAGGCGGTAATCTGGCGACCCATCTCACTCAGCAGGCCAATATCACGCCTGGCCTTTTCGGCCACCTCGCGCTGCCCCAGGGCCACTTGCTTCTCCTCGGCCAACTGCAATGTGCGCGTCGCGACCTCCTGCTCCAGCAGCTGCTTGGCTTGCTGCAAGGCTCGGGTGCGCAAGCGATAGGCGCCGAGCAAGCTCAGCGCGGCCAACAGGGTCAAGCCGGTGCGCCACCACCAGGTGCGCCAGAACGGCGGCAAGACCTGCACCTCAAGCAGTGTTTCCGGCTCGCTCCAAACCCCGTCCGGGTTGGCCGCCTTGACGAGCAGACGGTACTGCCCGGCATCCAGATTGGTGTAGGTCGCCAGGCCCAAATCGCCTTGGCCATGAATCCAGTCGCGGTCAAAGCCCTCCAGCATCCAGGCATAGCGATTCAAGTTGACCCGGTCAAAATGCAAGGCGGCCAACTCGAAGCTAACCATAGGCTCGCGCGGGCTCAGGGTGATGGCCTTGGCCAGATGCAAAGGCCCGCTGACGCCCAGATCGGCCAGGCCGATGCCGACCGAGCTGACGGCACCACTAGCCCTTGCTGCCGTAGTCGCGCTGGGCTTGCTCAGCAATGAGCGGTTGAGAATCAGCAGATCACTCAGCACGACCTTGGGCGCAGCCGGGTTGTCGCGCAACTGCTCGGGCCTGAAGCGAAGCAGACCGGGGCCACCAAAATAGAGGCTGCCGTCCGGGCCACGCGTCGCCGCCGCAAAGTTGAAGCCGCGGTCAAACAAGCCCCGGCCGCCAAAGAAGCGCGCCTCGCGCTGCTCAGGCCGCACGCGCGTCAGCCCTTGTTCACTGCCCAGCCAGATTTCCCCGTTCGTGGCGTCCTGAATGGAATCGAAACCGCCCGCAGGCATGCCCGGCAGCTCCCGCCAAGGCTTCAGCCCCCAAGTGCCCTCGGCCGAAGCCAGCAACTCAAACAAGCCCTGATCGGTGGCCAGCCAAATGCGCCCATGAATATCTTGCCGCATTCCATGCACGGCCGGCTTGGCCAGCGTAGGCGCGGCGCCGATGACCGGTATGGGCGCTGAAAAACCATCGCTCGCAGCATCCAGAAATTGCAGCCCACCTTTGCTGCCGACCCAGAGTCGACCCTCGCGGTCTCGCAACATGCTGTCGGCAATCGGGTGGATCAGCGCGCCTGAGCGCTTTGGGTCGGCAGCATAGTGACGCACCGTCAAATCAGCTTCGATGCGGTAGAGGCCCGAGGCCGAACTGGCCCACACGCCATCCCCGTCGCGCAACAGCGCGCTGATCGAAACACTCGGGCCGCCGATCTGCTCAAACGAGATGCGTTGGCTGCGCCCAAGGCTTGGATCGAACAAGACCAAGCCGCGATCGCCGCCGACCCACAGCTGCCCCTTGGCGGCCGGCGCCAAGGCCTTCGCATGGCTGATCGGCATTTGCTTCAATGCTATTTGCTGCACCCTGCCGCTGGGCAAATGCAGTCGGTTGAGCCCGCCGCCATAACTTCCTACCCACGCATGCTCGGACCCGTCCAACAGAATCGCCATCACCACGGGCGAAGACAGGCTTTGCGCATCACCGGGAATGCTCAGGTAGTTGCTGAAGCCCTGGCTGCTCAGGTCCGCTACATTGACCCCGGTCTCGGTTGACCCCACCCACAGGCCGCCTGATCTATCCTGCATCAAGGAAGCCAGGCTGTCGCTGGACAAGCTGCCGCTGACGCCTGGCAAGTGTCTGAATGACTCAAGCGTGGCAGCCCCGGCGCGCCAGCGGTACAGAACAGCGAGCTCGCCCATGCCTATCCACATCGACTTATCGCGGTCCAGCAGCAAGGCATGCACCAACTGCCGAGGCAACTGCAAGGACGCAGCGAGCGGGTCGGGCCGCACACCGCTGGGTTCATCAACACGCCATGTCTGCAAGCCGCCCAGCATACCGACCCAAAGCCGCCCCTGGGCGTCCAGTTGCAGGCGATGCACGCTCAGATCATCGGAGTTCAGTCCTTGAGCGGCCAGTCCGGCGGCGGTACTGAAGCTGCGCCCCGCGGTGAAGTGATTGGCCCCGGCGGCGATATGCGCGACCTTGTCACTGTGCGCCACCCAGACACCGCCCAGACCATCGGAGATCATCGTGGAGGCAATCCGGCTGGCTCGGCCAGCTTGGGGCGGCCCATTCCCGGGCGAACTTGCCGGCACTGTTGGCGGCACTGTTACCGGCACACTCGCCGGCGGACGCAGCAGCGCGCTCGCCAGCGCGCCGGTCGAAGGCCAAGCCGTGAACAGCTCACGCTCTGGGTCAAACAGGTAAAGGCCGCCACCGAAAGCCACCCACAAGCGGCCCGCATCTGCCGGCGCCATGGCCAGCACCCGGCGCTCGCGGTGGCTGAATTCAGCAGGGACTAGCATACGCGTGACGCGCTCGGTCAGCAGGTCAAGCTTGTCCAAGCCGCCATGGCTGCCGACCCAGAGCACCGCGCGCGGTGCATCTTCCAGCAAGGACTGAATCACCGAGTTGCTCAGCGTCTCCGGGCGCAAGGGGTCGTGCAGGAATTTTCTGATGTGACGCCCGTCATAGCGCGCCAAGCCACCGGTCGTGCCCAGCCAAATCAGGCCATGCTTGTCTTGCAAGCTACTCAACACATAGGGGCTGGGCAGCCCGTCATCCAGACCCAGCTGGGTGAAGCGCAGGCTGTTCAGCGCTTGAGCGACGGCGGGCGCGGGCAAGAGCAAGCCGGCAAACAACAGGCATAGTAGTCGCGCGAGCAATCCATCGCGCGAATTCTTAACCCAAAGGCCGATGAGAGCCAAGACTCGCATTCTCAGAGCCAGCAAGCGGCCGCTAAAAGCCATCTCTTGTGTCCTTGTCACCGCAAAGCGAGAAGCCTGTCACAAGAACAAGTATCCGCGAAGCTCGAAAACCCGCCTCAAGTGCTGCTTGATGGCGAGATTCAGACCCTGTAAGACCTGACAGGCTGGGTTTCTCCCATATACCCTGCTAGAGCGACTGCAGCCCCGTGATTCAGACCTGAGTTTGTGGGCAAGCTCGCGTGCACGCCGCAGCGCTGCGCAAGCGGACATCCCAGCCTTGCCAACAAACGACATTTGGGCGGCAAGTCGCCTTTGAATAACGCAATATTCAGACGCCATCTTTTCACGCAGCGACGCGCTGCCAAGCTACCGAGCCTGCACCCTAAAAACCTCTGCAACGCCGATAACACCTGGCATCTTGGCCGACACCCGCTTTGTCCGCCCATATCAAAACGGCGGCAGCAATTGACATGGCGGCGCCCGTTTGGCGTGCCCAGCATCTGCAGCAACTCATCTCGTTTGAAGCGACAGCAATCGGCCGCTCTTGCACAAGCAAGAAGTTATGCCGGCGCATCAAAGCAAGCTCCATTTCTGTATCACTGAGAAAGCTCAGCGCCCCAAACAGGCCTTGAACTGGTATCACAACTTACAGACCGTTACGGCCTCTATAGGGGTTTACATCCATACCTGTTGATAAATTGGTATCTACATTACGGCCAACTAAGCGGCAACTTGTGAATTAGTGCCGCTTGCCGCCCGGCCCCGGTCGCAGTCCAAACGGGGCGAATTCTTGTTGAACCCGAAGACGCGCCAAGCGTCGCTCACAGCCAGACATGGAGTTGGACATGTTGCACACCAAGACACTCTTATCGAAGCGCCGCTTGGCCGCGTTTGCACTTCTGGCAGCAGCCGCCGCCAGCCCGGCCTTGGCCGTGGACTGCGCCGCCTTGCCCCCTTGGGCTGCCAGCACGGTCTATACCGGCGGCAAACAAGTGCAAGATGCAGGGCAGGCGTATGCGGCCAATTGGTGGACGCAAGCGCAGCCACCGGCCACCAACTCCGCATCCGGTGGCGTCTGGAAGCCGCTCGGCGCCTGCGATGCCGGTGGCGGAGGCACGGCCGGCAACAAAGCGCCCGTGGCCAGCTTCAGCAGCGCAGCCGACCGACTCACCGTCGCCTTCGACGCCTCAAGCTCCAGTGACCCCGACGGCCAAGTCACCGCCTGGCGTTGGGATTTTGGCGACGCCAGCAGCGCCGGCAGCGGGCCCAAGCTCAGCCACAGCTATGCCAAGCCAGGTACCTATGCCGTTACTTTGACGGTCACCGACAACAAGGGCGCGAGCGCCAGCAAGTCGCAAAGCGTCAGCCTGGTCGCCGTGGTCAAGGATCCGGCCACCGGCAAATACCTACTGCGCCTGGCCGATGTGCTGGCCACCGAGGCCAAGCTGACCGACACGCCGCTATTCAGGTCGGTCAAGGCCTCGATTGCCACACGGCCCAATAGCGTCGTCACGGCGGTGGCGCCGGGTGCTGCCAACAACCCGGCCAATGTGAAGCGGGTCGAGCGCATCTTGCCCGCAAGCCAGTGGGACTACCTGTTCCCGCTGCGCAACCCGAGTTACACCTATACCGGCCTGCTGCAGGCGATTGCCAAGTTCTCGGGCGTCTGCGCCGACTACAGCGATGGCCCCAATGCCCAGAACGCGGAAGCGATCTGCCGCAAAACTCTGGCCACGATGTTCGCGCACTTCACCCAGGAAACCGGTGCGCATGACAGAAACAATAACGCGATCCCTGAGTGGCGCCAGGCCCTCTACTTCGTGCGCGAAGCCGGCTGCAGCGAAGACAGCTATGGCTGCCCCTACAACAATGAATGCCTGCCCAGCACTTGGCAGGGTCAGGTCTGGCCCTGCGGCAAAGACGCGCAGGGTCGCTACAAGCAGTACTTCGGGCGCGGCGCCAAGCAGCTGTCCTACAGTTTCAACTACGGGCCCTTCTCCGACGCCATGTTCGGCGACGTACGCGTGCTTTTGGAAAAACCCGAGCAAGTCGCCGACACCTGGCTGAACCTCGCTTCCGCCGTGTTCTTCTTTGCCTACCCAGCCTCGCCCAAGCCCAGCATGCTGCATGTGGTGGACGGCAGCTGGAAGCCCAATGCGGTGGACACGGCGGCCGGCATCAAACCCGGTTTCGGCGCCAGCACCAACGTCATCAATGGCGGCATCGAATGCGGCCAGGGCGCCGAGAAGCCGCAGTCGCTCAACCGCATCGCCTACTACCGCCAGCATGCCGCCGCCTTGGGCGTGCCGATTGGCGCCAACGAAGAGCTGGGCTGCGGCAACCAGAAACAGTTCGTCGTCGGCGGCGCCGGCGCACTCGATATCTACTGGGATCAAGACTGGGCCTATTACCCGGACATGCCCGAAGGCAAGGCCTTTGCCTGCAAATTGGTCGGCTACCAGACCGCCTACTCGGCCCTCAAGAGCGGCGACTACCAAAGCTGCGTGCAGAAGTACTTTGACGTCGTGATCAAGCCCTAGCGCTTCAGCAACCCCAGCTCCCGCAATCCCCTCCCTGGCCCGCGCGCAAGCGCAGGGTCTGGCTTTGTGCACCCTGCTCCTTCTCAGCATCAAGGATTTACACCATGAGACTCTCCCTCTCAATCAGCCTGGCGCTTGGCGCCATGGCCGCCGGCAACCCCGCGCTGGCCTATAACTGCACCGGCGTGGCCGAATGGTCGGCTGCCGCGGTCTACCAAGGTGGCGGTATCGCCCAGCAGAACAAACAGGCCTACCAAGCCAAATGGTGGACGCAGAACAATACGCCCGCGACCAACTCAGGCCCATGGGATGTCTGGAAACCGCTCGGCGCCTGTGACGGCGTCGTCGTCAACCAGCCGCCGGTGGCCGCCTTCACCAGCAGCGTCGGAGCACTAACAGCCAGCGTCAACGGCGCCGGCTCCAATGACCCGGACGGCAGCATCGCCAGCTACGCTTGGAACTTCGGCGACGGATCTTCTGCCAGCGGCGTCAGCGCCAGCCGCACATATGCGACTGCGGGGACCTACACGATTAGCTTGACGGTCACCGACAACAAAGGGGCGACGGCCAGCAAGACCGCCCAAGTCACCGTCAGCGCCACCTCGACCAACAAGCCACCCACCGTCGCGCTGACCGCGCCCGGCGCCAGCGCCACCCCGGCCGCCGGGGACGCCGTCACGCTCAGCGCCAATGCGGCCGATAGCGATGGCAGCGTCGCCAAGGTCGCCTTCTTCGTCAACGGCGCCTTGGTCGGCGAAGACAACGCGGCACCCTATTCTTTAAGCTGGACGGCACGCGCCGGCATCAACGACATCGTCGCCCGCGCCACCGATGACAAGGGCGCCAGCAGCGACAGCGCCGCCGTGCGCGTGACCGTCAGCGGCCTGCCGCCGGCCGGCGACGAGCGCTGCCGCCCCGAAGGCCTGGCCACCACACCGGGCACCGCGCCCGCCTACTGCAAGGTCTATGACGAGCAGGGCCGCGAAAAGATGGGTGCCGACAAACCGCGCCGCATCATTGGCTACTTCACCAGCTGGCGCACCGGCAAGAACGGCCAGCCGGCCTACCTCGCCAGCCAGATCCCCTGGGCGCAGCTGACCCATATCAACTACGCCTTTGCCCATATCGACGCTGCCAACAAGCTCTCGATCGGCAATGCCGCCGACCCGAACAACCCGGCCACAGGCATCAGCTGGCCCGGTGTGGCCGGCGCTGAGCTGGACCCGGCCCTGCCCTATAAAGGCCATTTCAACCTGCTGAACAAATACAAAAAGCTCTATCCACAGGTCAAGACCATGGTGTCTATCGGTGGCTGGGCCGAAACCGGTGGCTACTTTGACGACGCCGGCAAGCGCGTCGCCAGCGGCGGCTTCTACAGCATGACGACCAATGCCGACGGCAGCACCAATGTGGCCGGTATCAACACCTTTGCCGACTCGGCCGTGGCTTTCATCCGCCAATACGGCTTCAACGGTGTGGACATCGACTACGAATACGCCACCAGCATGAAGGACGCCGGCAACCCGGACGACTTCACCCTCTCGAATGGCCGCCGTAGCGCGTTGATGAAGAACTATGTCGTGCTGATGAAGACGCTGCGCGCCAAGCTCGACGCCGCCGGGCAGACGGACGCACGCCACTACTTGCTGACGGTGGCCGCCCCTTCTTCGGCCTATTTGCTGCGCGGCATGGAGAACTACCAGGTCACCCAGTACCTGGACTACGTCAACATCATGAGCTATGACCTGCACGGCGCCTGGAACCAATTCGTCGGGCCCAATGCCGCGCTGTTTGACGACGGCAAGGACGCCGAACTGGCCGCCTGGAGCTACTACAGCAGCGCCCAGTACGCCAATATCGGCTATCTGAATACCGACTGGGCGTACCACTACTTCCGCGGCGCGATGCCGGCCGGCCGTATCAATATCGGCGTGCCGTATTACACCCGTGGCTTCAAGGACGTCACTGGCGGGACCAACGGCCTCTGGGGTCAGGCCCCGCAAGCCGATCAGACCAAGTGCCCAGCCGGCACCGGCGGCGGCACGGTGCAGAAATGCGGCGCCGGCGCGGTTGGCATCGACAACCTCTGGCATGACCTGGACGTGGGCAACAAGGAAGTTCCCGCCGGCTCCAACCCGCTCTGGCACACGATGAATCTGGCCGCCGGCCGCCCAGGTAGCTACTTGGCCGCCTACGGTCTGAACCCAGCCCTCAACACGGCCGATCAGCTGACCGGCAGCTATGCCAGCTTCTTCGATGCCAAGCTGGTGGCACCCTGGTTGTGGAACGCGCAAAAACGCGTCTTCCTCTCGACCGAAACCGAACAAAGCCTGGCGCTCAAAGCCCAGTACGCGGCCGAACGCGGCATCGGCGGCGTGATGTTCTGGGAACTGGCCGGTGACTATGGCTGGGACGCCGCACGCGGCGAGTACTTCATGGGCAACACGCTGACCAGCCTGCTCTACAACAAGTTCAAGACTGCGCCAGCCTATGGCAACCGCTTGAGCAACGCTGTGCTGCCCGCCGAGAGCCTGGACATTGGTTTCAGCATTGCCGGTTTCGCGCTCGGTGACGCCAATTACCCGATCAACCCCAAGCTGACCCTGACCAATAACAGCACGCAAACCCTGCCCGGCGGCAGCGACTTCAGCTTTGACATCCCGACCGCCATTCCCGCCACGCTGACCGACCAAAGCGGCTTTGGCCTCAAGGTGATTCAAAGCGGCGCCAACGCGGCGGGCAACAACATCGGCGGCCTCACCAACGAGTTCCACCGCGCCGCCTTCAAGCTGCCGACCTGGCAGACCCTGGCACCGGGCCAGAGCGTCACGATCGCGCTGAACTACTACCTGCCTATGCCCATGCCCAGCAACTGGATCGTCACCTTTGGCGGCAAGTCCTACAGCCTCAAGCAAGAAGCCCGTCGCGCCGACCTGGCGCCCCAGGCTTCAGCAGCGGCTGCCGCCAAAGCAGCGCCAGCAGCGCTGCGCAAGAACTGAAGCCCTCACCTCGTCTTTGACTCGCAACACAGGAGAACCCGATGAAAACACCTCAACGCAGCCTGCTTAGCATGGCCGCAGTCCTGGCGACTAGCTTGGCCAGCCCCGCAGCCTTTGCCTACAACTGCAGCGGCGTGCCGGAATGGACGGCACAAAGCGTCTACACCGGCGGCCAAACCGTGCAACAAGCCCAAAAGGCCTTTCAGGCCAAGTGGTGGACGCAGAACAATAGCCCGGCGAGCAACGCAGGCCAATGGGATGTCTGGAAACCGCTCGGTGACTGCGATGGCGTGCAAACCGACACCACACCGCCCACCGTGCCCAGCGGCCTCGCCGCCGGTGCGGCCACCACCGGCAGCATCAGCTTGAGCTGGGGGGCGTCAAGCGACGCCGGCAGCGGCGTGGCCGGCTACGAGGTGCTGCGCGGCGGCAATCTGGTCGCCTCGCCCACCGCCACCAGCTTGGTCGACACCGGCCTAGCCGCCGGCACCGCTTACAGCTACCAGGTGCGAGCGCGTGACAAAGCCGGCAATGTGTCGGCCGCAAGCAGCGCCCTCTTGACCAGCACCGCCAGCGGCACCTGCGCCACGGCGCCGGCTGCTCCGACAGGACTCACTTCCCCCTCGCAGACCAGCGCCAGCGTCGCGCTGAGCTGGACGGCCTCGGCCGCAGCACCCAATTGCACGGTGCAATACCGCGTACAGCAAGCGGCAAACCAAGTCGCGCAAACCAGCGCAACCAATACCACGGTCAACAAGCTGGCAGCCGACACCGCCTACAACTTCAGCGTCATCGCCTTCAACCAGGCGGGTGCCTCGCCGGCCTCGCCCGTGCTGAGCGTGCGCACTTCCAAGATGGATGCCGGCGGCGACAAGGTCGTGCTGGGCTACTTCGCGCAATGGGGGATCTACGACCGCAACTTCCAGGTCAAGGACATCGAGAAAGGCGGCGCCGCCGCCAGCCTCACCCATATCAACTACGCCTTCGGCAATGTGCGCAACAATCGCTGCGAGGTCGGGCTGACGGTGCCGGTGAACGAGAGCACCGGTGTGGGCGGCGACGCTTTTGCCGACTACACCAAGTCCATCCAAGCGGCGCAAAGCGTCGACGGCGTGGCCGATTTGTGGGACCAGAAGCTGCGCGGCAGCTGGGGCCAGCTCAAGAAACTCAAGGCCAAGTACCCCAAGCTCAAGGTCTTGATCTCGCTGGGCGGCTGGACCTATTCGCGCGGCTTCTCCAGCGCGGCACGGCCCGAGAATCGTGTGGCCTTCGTCAAGTCCTGCGTCGACGCCTATATCAAGGGTGACCTGCCGGTAACGGATTACGCCGGCGGGCCGGGTGCGGCAGCCGGTGTATTCGACGGCATCGACATCGACTGGGAATACCCGGTCGCCTGCGGTCTGAGCTGCGGCGCGCCCGAGGACAAGGCCAATTTCACCGCCTTGCTGGCCGAGTTCCGCAAGCAGCTTGATGCCGCCAAGCCCGGCTTGCTCTTGACGATTGCCGCACCCGCCGGCATCGACAAGATCCGCGTGATGGACCCCGCAGCGTTCCACCCCTCGCTGGATTTCATCAATGTGATGACTTATGACTTCCACGGTGCGTTTGAGCCCACGACAGGCTTCCACTCGGCGCTCTACGCCTCACCGGCCGACCCCTCGACCGGCGATGTGCGCCTGTACAACAGCAATGACGCGATCCAGGCCTTTTTGGACCGTGGCGTGCCGGCCAAAAAACTCAATCTGGGCATTGGCTTCTATGGGCGTGGCTGGACCAATGTGCCCAATGTCGGCAATGGCCTCTATCAACCGGGTGTCGGCGCGCCGGGCAAGTATGAGAAGGGCATTGAGGATTACCGCATCCTCAAGACCCTGGGCTACCCGAGCTTTGTCGATGCGGCCTCGCGCGCGCAGTGGATCTATAACGGCACGACCTTCTGGAGTTTTGATACCCCGGTGCAAGTGACCGAAAAGATGAACTACCTGAAGAGCAAGAACCTGGGCGGTGCCTTCTTCTGGGAGTTCAGCGGTGACGACGCCAACTCCACCTTGCTGAAGGCAATCAGCAGCGGGCTGAAGTAAGCAGGAAGCGATCGACAGGCCGGGCCGCTATGCGCCCGGCCTGAGCCACAAGAACTATGCCGGGCGCTTGAACAGGCCCGGCATCGTCATTTGGGAAGCCTACCGTCTGAATGTCAATCTAGCATTTCAACGGAGCCCTTCCATGCAAACCAATTCCCTACGCAAACGCGCCGCCCTTGGCCTGGCGCTGGCCGCCACCTTGAGTCCGGCCTTGACTCCCGCCATGGCCGCCCAAGACTGGCAGCTCGCCGACGTCCAGGCCTTCTATCTGCACCAGCCGCCCGCCTCCTTCACCGGGCTCTATCGCAGCCAAGGCATCGCCGTCAACGGCAATGAGTTTGTGTTCTCCTGGCAATATGGCTTGGAGCGTAGCGACGCCAACTTCAATTCGCTGCAGCGCAATTCCAATATTTCCTCAGCCGGCAAACTGACGCCCGGCATCCCGCTGCCGCTCTTGGCCCAAGGCCTCAACCATATTGGCGATATCGACGTGCAAGGCGGCATCATCTATGCCTCGCTGGACAGCACCAACGGCTACAAGCAGCCCCATGTGGCGCTCTTCAATGCCGTCGACCTCAGCTACACCGGCAAAAGCTTCACACTGGCCGGCACAACCGCCAACCCGAATGACGACCTCGCCAGCTGGGTTGCCGTCGATGCCGCACGTGGCTACGGTTACGGCAAGGAATGGCGCAATGGCAACACCCTCAATGTCTACAACTTGAACGACTGGAGCTTCAGCCACACGATTGAAATGGACAGCTCGCTCAAACGCATACAGGGCGCCAAGGTCGTCGGCGACTGGCTCTATATGGCCTCAGACAATGAAGACCAGACAATCTACCGCAGCAATTTGCTGACCGGCCATGTCGAAGAATTGCTGCACATCCCCAAGCCCGCTGGTGATCTGGAGATCGAAGGCATCGCCATGCGGCAGAACGCCAATGGCTCCTTGGACATGTATGTGGAGCTGATCGTGGACCCGGACCGCAGCGACCAGTCGCTGTCAAACCCCAATCTGCACGTCAATCTCTACCATTACCAACTCGCCGCTGCGGTGCCGGAGCCACAGAGCTACGCGCTGCTGCTGGCCGGTCTGGGTCTGCTGGGCGCGCTGCGGCGCCGTTCAAAGTAGCAAAGGCGGCAGTTCGACTCAGGCCGGCTGAGCAGCCGGCCCGCCCGGCCGCGCGGCCATTCGCTGTGCGGCCACATGTCTGGCATGGACGGGCGAACCGTGGCTCAGCGCCAGCTCGGCGGCACGGGTCAGGTCGCCCGCACAGATGCGCGTGCATTCGCATTTGGCAATACCGCAGGTCAAACTGGCGTACAAGGGCTGCGGCGTTAGCTCATAGGCACCGCTCAAAACCCGCTGCAGTCGCTCTTGAATCACATG
>CAUPEV010000015.1:0-45928 GCA_963510335.1 uncultured Roseateles sp. | reverse complement strand
CCAGGTGCCGGCGTTGGTGCCTTCGATGATGCGGTTCAGGCGTTCTTGCTGCTCCCTCAACGCAGTGGCCGCATGTTTGGCGGCCGTGATGTCGGTGCGGATGGAAAAGTACTTCTGAACCCGGCCGTCAGCGCCCAGCATCGGCGCGATGATGCTGTCGACCCAATACAAACTGCCGTCTTTGGCGCGGTTGCAAATCTCGCCATGCCAGGACAGGCCGGAGGAAATTCTGAACCACAGCGCATCCCAGAAGTCGGGGCTGTGTTGACCGGAATTGACGATGCTGTGCGGGCTGCCCAGCAGCTCTTCCTGGCTGTAGCCGCTGATGCGGCTGAAGGCGGCGTTGGCCTCGATGATCAAGCCAGCCGCATCGGTCACCGAGACGATCGCGTGTTGGTGGATGGTCTCCAGCAAGGCTTTGTTCTCTGCCAAGGCCAGCGCCAGCACTTGCTGGCTGCGTTTGCGCTCCGTGATGTCGAGGCTGATTTCGATGAATCCGGAATGCTGTCCCTGAGCATCAAAGACCGGCTGCACATCGGCCTCCACCCAGTAAAGCTCACCGTCGGGGCGGCGGCGCTGAAACTCTGCGCGGCGGCCGCTGCGGCTCGTAACCATATCAGCCATGTCGAAAAAATCGGCCTCGGCACTACCCATCAAATCAGCCGGCCGCTGGCCCAAGGCCTGGGCTTCGGAGTAGCCGCTGATGCGGCTGAAACCCTCGTTGACCCAGGTAATCTGGCCATTCACATCGCTGGCGATCACGGCATTGCTGGTGCCTCGCGCGACGCGAGCCAAGCGTTCCAGGTCGCTGGTCATGGCGGCGGCTTTGGCTTCGGCCCGGTCGCGCCCGGTGATCAAGAGCCAGGCCGACAAGGCCAGCAACAGCGTCAAGCCCACACCGGCCCCAGACACCCAGACTTGCGAATTCGTCTGCTGCGCATGCCGATCAAACTCGGCGGAACTGCGCGTCACCAAACTGAGATTGCGCCCGGCAAAAAGAATATCGTGCGAAGCCTTGAATTGCGCGCTGAGCCCAAATGCCGAGCGCGGCTCATCGGAAGCGCCGGGCACCGAACTGAAGATCAAGGTTGCCGACTCACCGCTGGGGCTGTCCAGCAGTTCAAATTCCAGCTGTTGCTCGGCCACATCGGCAACGCCGCCAAACAACTCGGCGGCGACGATTGGGGCGTAGACAAAACCGAGCAAGTCTTGCTCGCGCTGCGCCGCAGTCTGCGGCACGCTGCCGCGCGCATAGATAGGCAGCAAGAGCAAAAAGCCAGGGCGCCTGCTGTCGTCTTGAAGCAGCGTGATGCGGCCGCTCAGCGTCTCGCTGCCAGTGCGCAGGGCCCGTTCGGCCGCTTCGCGGCGGACGGCCTCCTGCCCGATATCAAACCCCAATTCCTGGCGGTTCTGCGCCAAGGGCTCTAGGTATTTGACGATAAAAAGATCGGCCTCTTGGCCGCCGCTGCTCAGCTGAAAATCAGGCGCATCGTCGCGCCGCGTGGCCGCCAAAAAGGCATCAAGCTGCGGGCGCATGACACGTTGGACGAAGCCGAAGCCGCGCACGCCGGGGAACTCATCTGCCATTTGGCGTGATTGGACGTAATCCCTAAACTCGCTGCGCTCTACCTTGGAGCTGGCCGCAAAAACACCGCGAGCGCCCTTCATGCCATACAGCGGCTGCCGCAGCCGGCGCTCGACCTCGATCTGGACACGCTCAGACAAACGATCAAACTTGGCTTGCGCCTCGCGGGACGCCTTTTCTTGCTGACCTTGCGCCAACAAATAGGTCAAAGCAAAGCCGCACAACAGGATGCCAACGATCAGCCAGATCCTGCTTTGCCCCAGGCCAGGCTGCACGGCTGCCGCCCCAAGCTGAGCTGGTGAATCGCCGCGTCCTTGGGTTTGCATCAGTGGATTCGCACCTGTCTAAATGGCTGTAGTGGATGGCGATGACCGTGGCTAGTTTAGGGGCATCCAGTCGTCACCAGGCAAGCAAGCCATGGTCGCGCAATTTGACAACGCACTTTGGCCAGAAAAGCCGGGCAGTTCGCGGCCAAAAAAGGCGCTCGCAAGCAGGACAATGCGGCTCCCGAGCCACAGGCTTGCATACAAGGTTGGCCATGAAACTCGTCATAGACCTGCACTTTGACAGCGCTGGCGCGAACGTTGCCGCGCTCGCCTTTGAAGAATGGGATGCGGCGGAACCGAGCCGCAGCTTCACCTCGCGCATCCAGCATGTCGAGAAGGCCGTGCGCGGCGAGCTTGATCTGCGCGCCTTGCCCTGCTTTTTGCAACTGCTGCGCGAGCATGAACTGGCGCCTGAGCTGATCGTGATCAATGGCCTCGTCCACCTGGACGCCCAGGAAACACCGGGGCTGGGCCGCCATCTGTATCACGCGCTAGGCAGCAGCTGCGCCATCATTGGCGCAGCCAAAACGGCGCCGCCCAATCTGCCGGACCAGTTCAAGCTCAGCCGGGAAGAGGAAGCCAGCCCGCTCTTCGTCAGCTGTGTCGGCCTTGATCTGGGCGCAGCCAAAGCCCGCTTGCGCGCCATGCACGGCAGAAAACGTGTGCCAACGCTGCTCAAGTTGGTGGCGCGTATGGCCAAAGGCCTGGCGCAGGATGAAGAACGCTGAGCGGCGCTTCAAAAACTCAATACAAAGGCCGCCCCGCCCTCCAAAGGCCGCACATGCCTGACGCGCCCGCCCATGCCGTGCACCAGCTGGCGCACCACGGTCAGCCCTATGCCCTGGCCGCCTTCACGCGCGCTGAAGAAGGGCAGAAATATCTTTCGCTCCAGGCCTGGCTGCACGCCGGGCCCGTTGTCGCGCACGCTGATCTGCAAACGCCCGCCTCGGCCCTGGCGCGCTTGCAGCCATAGGCACGGGGCGCTCAGCTCGGCCGTCGCCTGTTCGGCATTGGTGATCAGCGACAGCAAAGCCTGCTCCAACTGCCCTTCATCGGCCATCAAGCGCAAGCCCGGCGCGGCAACCTCGACCTTCACCGCGCCGCCGCGCGCGGCCCAGGCCGGCCCTGCCGCCAAGCGCAGCCTCTGCAACAAAGCCGTCAGATCCACCGGCGCCAAGGCCGGCGCCGGCCATTGGCTGACGCGCCGGTAAGTCGACACAAAGCCTGACAAGCCCTCGGCTCTTTGCGCAATGCCGTCCAGGGCCAGGCGCAGCTCCGACTCCACCAGCGGGGGCTCATCCAAAAGCATCTGCGCGGTCTGGCTGAGACTCTTGATCGGTGTGAGCGAGTTCATGATCTCGTGCGTCAGCACCTGCACCAATTGCTGCCAGGCCAGCAAGGACTCGGTCTCCAATTCGCTCTCCAGCGGCACCAAGACCAAAAGCGTCTGCGCCTGCCCATCCAGAGACAGGCTTTGGCGCTGCAAGGCCCAGCGCTCGCTGCCACGCTCGGTCTCCAGCATCTGCGGGCCGCTGCGCTCGGCGCTGCACAAAAGCTGCTGCAGCGCCGCCGGGTCGCGCTCGGCGCCGGGCGCGGCCAAGCGGCGGGCGCGGCTGCTCAAGGCTTGCAGCCGCCCGTCACTGCCGAGCGACCAAGCGGCGACCGGCAGATGCTCAAACTGCGCTTGCAAGAGATGCAGCTTTTGCAAGTCCGGCGACAGTGGCGGCTCGGGCGGCAACAGGCGCGGTTGCAGGCGCTGCTCGCGCAGCGCTCTGGCCATTGGCCATGCAAGCAGCAGGCCGAGGGCGAACAGCAAAACCGGGCCGACCCAGTCGCGCGCGCTCGGGCTCGCCTGCTGCGCCAGCGCGCCGCCGGCCGCCCACGCGGCAGCCGCCAGCAAAAGTCGCAGCGCTTCAAAGCCCATGTTTGTCCAAGCGCCGATAGAGGGCCGCACGCGACAGCCCCAAGCTGCGCGCCGCCGCGCTCAGATTGCCCTCGGCCGCAGCCATGGCGGCCAGCAAAGCGGCGCGCTCCTGGGCGGCAAGCGAACGGGCGGCGAGCGAGCAGGCCGGCTCGGCACCTTCCTCGCCAACTGTCGTCGCCGACGCATCCGGCACCTGTGCACGCGAAGCAAAGCGCTCCAGCGCTTCGCGGCAGGTCGCGATCAAACGCACGTTGTCCCAGGGTTTGGTGATGAAGTCGAAAGCGCCACGCCGCAGCGCCTGCACCGCCAAGTCAATATCGGCATAAGCCGTCATCACCACGACCACCGGGGCTGCGGCAAGCTTGTTCACTTCGGCCAATAGCTGCAAACCTTGTTCGCCCTCGGTACGGCCGGGGCCGAAATTGAGATCCAAGAGCAAGACGCTGGGTCGCAGCTTGCCTATGGCCGCCATCAGCTCGGCCGGCCGACGCAGACAGGTGATGGGCGCCACGCGGCGCTGCAGCAGCAGTTGCGCTGCCAGGCCGACGCCTGGGTCGTCGTCGAGCAGCAGGATGCGGTGGTCTTGTGGGATGTCTTCTTCTTTCACGGCTCGCAGTTTCGCAGCATCACGCGGGCGCGCGCCAGAGGGGTGTTCGATAGCGGACAGGGGGCTTGGCGGCCTTGTGCGCCAAGGCGATGCTGCGAAGCCTGAGCCACCCACTTCAATGAATTGCCCGCCATGATCGAACTGAGCCAATTGAGCAAACGCCACCGCGCCGGTGACGTGGAAACCACCGCCTTGAACGCCATCGACCTGCGCATCGAGGCCGGCGAGTACGTGGCCATCACCGGGCCCTCGGGTTGCGGCAAGTCGACTTTGCTAAGCCTCTTGGGCCTGCTGGACAAGCCCAGCGAAGGCAGCTACCGCCTGGAGGGCGAAGACCTCAGCCGCAAGACGCCACGTGAGCTGGCGGCGCTGCGGCGTGGCCGCATCGGCTTTGTGTTCCAGAGCTTCAATCTGGTCGATGAGCTGAGCGTGCAGGACAACGTTCAGCTGGCCTTGCGCTACGGCCCCATGCCCGAAAAAGCGCAGCGCGAGCGCGTCACCGAGGTGCTGGACCGGCTGGGCTTGAGCCACCGCGCCACTCACCGACCCAGCCAGCTCAGCGGCGGCCAGCAGCAGCGTGTGGCCATCGCGCGCGCCATCGCGGCACGCCCGGCCCTGCTGCTGGCGGATGAGCCCACCGGCAACCTCGACAGCGCCCATGGCCAGGAGGTGATGCGCCTGCTGCGTCAGCTGACCGATGACGGCAGCACGCTGGTGATGGTGACCCACAGCGCCGAGCATGCGGCGCTGGCATCACGCACCGTGCGCTTGCTGGACGGCCGCGTGCTGGTGGATGCGCATCTGGAGCAGTACGCATGAAGTTGTTGACCTTGTTCAAAGAAGCTTGCGCCGGCCTGCGCCTGCGCGGCTCGGCAACGCTGGTGTCTTGCGGCGGCATGCTGCTGGCCATGGCGGCATGCGCCTTGGTGGCGGTGCTGGCGCTGTCACGCATGGAAATTGATCCCGGCGTGCCCGAGCCGCAGCAAGTGGTGATGCTGGACTTCAGGACTCACCAGCCAGGGCAGTATCCGCATTGGCAGCTGGCCTCGCCGGCTGGGCTGGTGCCGCTGCTCAAAGACCGTGGCCTGCCCTTGGAGCTGATCAGCCGCAGCAGCAGCGAAGGCTTCACCCTGCATATGAACGGCGACGGCCAAGACCGCCTGGAGGTGGTGCGGGTGCTGGCCGCCGACCCCGATCTGGCGCCGCTGCTGGGCATCAAGGCCTTGCATGGCGACCTGCAGGCCACCTTGCGCCGCAAAGACGCGATCGCGCTGACGCCCAAGCTGGTGCACAAGCTCTGGGGCGATCTGCCCTTGGCCGAGGCGCTGGGCCGCAGCGTGGAATGCCGCGGCAAGGCCTATCTGGTGACCGCGGTGATTCCGGCCATCGACAGCCGCAGCAGCCTGAACGCCGCCCATGAAGCGATGGCCAGCTTCGAGCTGGTAGGCAGCGATTTTCGCGGCGGCATCATCGACAGCCCCGAGGCGCTGGAGACGATTCACCAAGGCAATGCGCAGGTCTATGCCCGCCTGCGCCCGGGCACCCAGCCCGAACAACTGGCGCCGCTGCTGGAGCAGGCCTTCCAGGCCCACCCGCTCTACGCCAAGCTGCCGCCGGAGCTGCGGGACAAAAGCCCCGACAAGAAGGCGGCCGAGTTTCGCGCCTTGACGCTGGCGCAGCTGCCCGTGGAAGGCCAGGCCATGATCTGGGACTTGCTGGCCGCGCTGGCCGCCGCCAGTGCCCTGCTCTTCCTGCTCGCCGCCATCAACAGCATGAATCTGCAAGCGGCGCAGTTGCTGCAGCGCCAACGCGAGACCGCGCTGCGCCGCAGTCTGGGCG
The DNA here is from genome assembly GCA_963510335.1 of uncultured Roseateles sp. Classification (GTDB taxonomy): domain Bacteria; phylum Pseudomonadota; class Gammaproteobacteria; order Burkholderiales; family Burkholderiaceae_C; genus Paucibacter_A. Next base: position 39,647 of record CAUPEV010000015.1, on the reverse strand, counting down.
CCACCGGCAGCGATCTGCTCAGGCTTTGGGGTCTGGAGACGCTGCTGAGCCTGCTGATCAGCGCCGCCGGTGCCGCTTTGCTGGTCTGGTGGTTGACGCCGGCAGTGGCCGATTGGCTGGGGCTGAGCGCCGAGCGGCCCATCACGCAAGCCCTGCCGATGCCAGTGCTGCAGGGCCTGGGGCTGGCTGTTTTGCTGCTCTTGCCTTTGACCTTGGCGCTGCCCGCGGGCATGGCGCTGCGGCAGGTGCCGGCCCCTGCCTTGCAGGGCCGCACAGTCAGCGAAGGCCCTTGGGGCCGGCGCATCCGCCAAGCTCTGCTGACGCTGCAACTGTGCGGCGCCCTGCTCTTGCTGGCCTTGACCGGCGTACTGAGCCAGCAGCAGCGCTATATGGTGGCCGCCGATCGCGGCATAGCAACGCAAAATCGCCTGATCCTCAGCGCCATCGTCGAGCGCGACTTTGTGCCCAAGATGGACGCCTTCGCCGAAGGCCTGCGCCAGCATCCTGCCATCCAGAACTTCGCCTTCAGCTCGGCACGCCCGGCCATGGACACCGACGGCCCCAGCGAGCTGCATGTAGGCCCCAAGGGCGACAAGCAAATGCTGCGCATGACGGTGGCCTCGCCGAGCTTCTTCGACACCTATGGCATCAAGGTCTTGGCCGGCGATCCGAAGGCGGGCTCAGGCGATGAGCGCCTGGTGATCGATGCCAAGGCGGCCCGCCTGCTGGGCTTTGCGGCGCCGCAAGATGCGGTGGGCGCCGTGCTGCGAGCCGGCGGCGACCTCGCCAAAGAAGGCCAGGCCCAGCGCCGCGTGGTGGCGGTGGTGCACGATATCAAGCAGGAATCGGCCCGCGACCCGGCCCGGCCGCAAGGCTTTGTGCTCAGTGACGAGCCGCAATGGGATTTGACCGTCTACGGCCCCGACCCGCTGGCGCTGCGCCAGGCGTTGGAATCGGTCTGGAAGAGCCATGGCCCGCCGCTGGCGCACCTGGTCTGGACGGCAGATGAGCAGCGCGCCCAGGCCTACCACCTGGAGAAGTTGCTCAGCTGGCTGCTCGGCGCGGTGTCTTTGGTGGCGGTAGGCGTGGCCATGCTGGGCGCCTATGCCTTGGTGGCCGACACCTTGCGGCGGCGGCGCACCGAGCTGGTGTTGCGGCGCTTGCATGGCGCCTCGAATGGGCAGATTGCGCGCGAGGTGGCGGCCGAGTTTGCCCTGCCGCTTGGCGTGGCGGGGCTGCTGGGCTTGCCCTTGGCCGCTTTCCTGGGCCATGCCTATCTGGCCGACTTTGTGGACCGCATCGATCTGGGCACAGGTCTGGCGCTGCCCTTGCTCGTAGCCGCTGCCTTGAGCTTGGCGGCCACCGGCCTGGCGGCGCTGCGGCATCTGCGCCTCGCGCTGGCGCTGCAGCCGATCGAGGCACTGCGCTGAACCGCACTGGGCGGCAAGGAAAATGCGGGCCCCCGGCCCACTCACCCCCGCCCACTCACCCCGGCCCGACGCCCACTCGCCCCAGAACGCTTGGCCGGCACCGGCGGCTACCGCAATGATGGGCGCCATGAACCACAAGCACACTCACCCCGCCCAACAGTTGCCGCCCGCGCCGCGTCTTTTCTTCCTCGACTGGCTGCGCATCCTGGCTTTTGCCCTGCTGGTGCCGTATCACGTCGGCATGTATTACGTGAGCTGGGACTGGCACATCAAAAGCCCCCATGCCAGCACGGCGCTGGAACCGTTGATGCAGCTGGCGTCGCCCTGGCGGCTGAGCCTGCTGTTCTTCATCGCCGGCGCGGTGCTGCAGATCGCGCTGCGCCAGCGGGCGGACGCGGGCGGGCTGGCCTTCATCGGCAGGCGCTCGCGGCGGCTGCTCTGGCCGCTGCTGTTCGGCATGCTGGTGGTGGTGCCGCCGCAGGCCTATTTCGAGGTGGTAGAGCAGGTCCAGTACGCCGGCAGCTATATCGACTTCATGCGTCTATACCTGGTCGCTTACGCGGGCTTTTGCGACGCCGACGGCTGCCTGACCCTGCCAACCTGGAACCATCTCTGGTTCCTGCCCTATCTGCTGGTCTACACCCTGCTGGCCTGGGGCCTGCTGCGCGCCGCGCCGCAGTTGCTGGACCGCCTGGCGGCGCGCCTGGGCCGCGCCGGCACGCCAATGCTGCTGCTGGGTCTGGCCCTGCCGCTGATGTTGGCGCGGCTGACCCTGCTAGGCTTTGAGACCACGCATAACCTGGTGTGGGACTGGTACAACCACGCGCAATCGCTGAGCGCCTTCATGCTGGGCCTCTTGCTGGCGCGCAGCGAAGTGGTCTGGGCCCGGCTGGCCGATTTGCGCTGGAGCGCCCTGCTGCTGGCCCTGGCCGCCTGGGGTCTGCGGATGGGCTATTTCAGCTTTTTTGCCGAGCCTGAACCGGCTGCGCTGCTGGTCGGCGCGCTGCGCCTGCTCTATGGCGCGATGCAATGGTGGGCGATCGCGGCGGCCTGCGGCTTTGCCTACCGGCATCTCAATGTCGACGGCCCGCTGCGCCGAGCGCTGTCGCCGGCCATCTTCTGCCTCTACATCCTGCATCAGACCGTCATCATCCTACTGGCCCGCGCGCTGCTGCCGCTGCAACTGGCGCCGCTGGGTGAGGGTCTGCTCTTGATCGCGCTGACCTTGCTTGTCTGTGGCCTGGCCTATTTGCTGTTGCGGCGGCTACCGCCCGCGCTCGGCCTGTTGCTGGGCATTCATGAGCAGACGGCCGCCAAAGAGACAAGAGAACCCGCTACATTCGGAACAATTTCCACTGCCCGCAAAGAGCTCCAATGAAATTTCTGCACACCATGGTCCGCGTCACCGATCTCGACGCCTCGATGAAGTTCTATTGCGACGCGCTCGGCATGGTCGAAGTGCGCCGCAGCGAACACGAGGCCGGTCGCTTCACGCTGGTCTATCTGGCAGCACCTGGCAATGAGGCCGGCAAATACCAGCCGCAAGTCGAGCTGACTTACAACTGGCCGGACGCCGATGGCAAGCCCGAGCAGTACAGCGGTGGCCGCAATTTCGGTCATCTGGCCTTTGCCGTGCCCGACATCCATGCCGCCTGCCAGCGCCTGCTGGACCACGGCGTGGTGGTGGTGCGCCCGCCGCGTGATGGCCGCATGGCGTTTGTGCGCTCGCCCGACCTGATCTCGGTCGAGCTGCTGCAAGACGGCCCGGCGCTGGCCCCCGCCGAGCCTTGGACCTCGATGCCGAATATCGGCGGCTGGTAAGCCAAGGCCCTAGATCAGGCCATGGGTTTCCAGGCATCGGTCGGCGCGCTCAGCTACGGCTTCGCCGATCTGCGCGAGTTGCTGGCCAAGGCCTCGCCGGCCCGCTCGGGCGACCAGTTAGCCGGTTTGGCCGCCCAGACGGCGCAAGAGCGGGTGGCGGCCCGCCGCGCCTTGGCCGAGGTGCCGCTGCGGCTGTTCTTGAATCACTTGCTGATCCCCTACGAGATGGATCAAGTCAGCCGGCTGATCATCGACAGCCATGACGCGGCCGCCTTTGCGCCGGTCGCGCACTTGAGCGTCGGCGGCTTTCGCGATTGGCTGCTGTCCGATGCAGCCACACCTACAGCCTTGGCCGCGCTGGCCCCGGGCCTGACGCCCGAGATGGTGGCTGCAGTCAGCAAACTGATGCGCAACCAGGACCTGATCCTGGCGGCGAGCCGCTGCCACGTCGTCACTCGTTTTCGCTCGACCCTGGGCCTGCCCGGCCACTTGGCGGTGCGCCTGCAACCGAACCACCCGACCGACAGCCCGGCCGGCATCGTCGCCAGCATTCTGGACGGGCTGATGTATGGCGCCGGCGACGCCGTCATCGGCATCAACCCGGCGGCCGACAGCGTGGCGGCGATGACGCGCTTGCTGCACCTGCTGGACGAGCTGATTCAGCGCCATCAAATCCCCACGCAGAGTTGCGTGCTGACCCATGTCAGCAACACGCTGCAAGCGATCGAAGCGGGCGCGCCGGTCGATCTGGTGTTCCAGTCCATCGCCGGCAGCGAGGCGGCCAACCGCAGCTTCGGCATCGACCTGGCCCTGCTCGACGAGGCCCATGTGGCGGCGCTGTCGCTGCGGCGTGGCCATCAGAACGTGATGTACTTCGAGACCGGCCAGGGCAGCGCGCTGTCGGCCAATGCGCATCACGGCGTCGATCAGCAGACCATGGAAGCGCGCGCTTATGCGGCGGCGCGGCGCTATCAACCCTTGCTGGTCAATAGCGTGGTCGGCTTCATAGGACCGGAGTATTTGTACGACGGCAAGCAGATCATCCGCGCCGGCCTGGAGGATCATTTCTGCGGCAAGCTGCTGGGCCTGCCCATGGGTTGCGACATCTGCTACACCAACCATGCCGAGGCCGACCAGGACGATATGGACAATCTGCTGGTGCTCTTGGCGAGCGCCGGCCTGAACTTCATGATGGGCGTGCCGGGCGCCGACGATGTGATGCTGAACTATCAGAGCACCTCGTTCCATGACGCGCTGTTCGTGCGCAAGCTATTGGGGCTGAAGCGGGCACCCGAGTTCGAGGCTTGGTTGGAGCAGATGGGCATCACCGATGCAAGCGGTGAGTTGCTGCCAGCGGCCAAGGGACAAACATTGCTTGCCAATTCGCTAAGCACAAAGATTGGCGGCATGCTGTGAGCGATGAAATCGCCCACGATCCCTGGGCCGAGCTGCGCCGCCACACCCCCGCTCGCTTGGGGCTTGGCCGCGCCGGCACCAGCTTGCCCACACGCGAGTTGCTGGACTTCGGCGCCGCCCATGCGCAGGCGCGAGATGCGGTGTTGCTGCCGCTGGATGTGGCAAGCCTAAACGCCGAACTGAGCGGGCAGAATTTTGAGTGCCTGAACGTACAAAGCCAGGCACTGAACCTCGAGGTCTATTTGCGCCGGCCCGATCTGGGGCGCCGGCTCGATGGTTCAAGCGCCGAGCGGCTGCGGGCCTTGCCGCCTCAGCCCTTTGACCTGGCCATCGTGCTGGGCGACGGTTTGTCGGCCGTCGCCACGCAGCGTCATGCGGGGCCACTGCTGCGGCAACTCAAGCTGGCACTAGGCGAGCGCCTGAGCTGGGCGCCGCTGCTCATTGCCAGCCAAGCCCGAGTGGCCTTGGGCGACGAGATCGGCGCCTTGCTGGGGGCCAAGGCCGTGCTGATGCTGCTGGGCGAGCGGCCGGGCCTGAGCTCGCCCGACAGCCTGGGCGCTTATCTGACCTTTGGCCCGAGCGTCGGCCGCAGCGACGCCGAGCGCAACTGCGTCAGCAATATCCGCCCCGAGGGCCTGGCGCCCGACTTGGCGGCCAAACGTCTGGCCTGGCTGCTGCGCGAGGCCTTGCGCCGTGGCCTCAGCGGCGTGGGGCTGAAAGATGACAGCGAGCGCGAGCTGCTGGGCAGCCCCTCAGCCCGTGGGTGACGACGCCTGCTCAGCCCTGTGCTGTCGGCACCGGCGACGCGGCGGCGGCCGCCGCCGCAGCCCCGAACAGCCCGGCCATCTCGGCATCGCTGCCCTTACTCAGCGACAAGAGCGTTAGCCTGGGTTCGCCTGCCATCACGGTGGCGCTGCCGCCGACACGTTGCCAGGCGTCCTGGATGGCGGCCTGCAGGGGCACAGGGTCGGCGGCGGCGTCCACCACGATCACCACCTTGTGCAGCGGCATGCGGCGCAAGACCTGCTCCAGCTCGAACAGCGTGCCGGCACGTTGGCTCGTCAATTCACGCAGGTCCAGCAGCACGACGGCGGCGCGGTCGATCAACGCCACGGCGGCGTCGCGCCAGTTGCTATTGCTGCAAAACAGCTCGCTGACGCGAAAGCGGCTGTCAGGATCGCGTTGATCATCCAGCGCCTGCACGCGCGCCGGCAGCTCGGCGGGGCTGGCGATGAAGCGCTCGCGCAGGCGGCGGCCAAGGAAGGCAAAAAACTCGTCCGGCTCCATATAGGCTCCGGCAAGATCGGGTCCGGCAATCATCCAGACCGGCCCGGCGAAACGCCAGCGCGCCAGAAAGCGGTCGGTGAAGGCCTCTGACCGGGCCGTGGGCTTGAATACGCGCAAGAACAGCAGTGCGCCGGTGGCTGCAGGAGCCCCGCGCCGCGCCCACCAGAGCGCCATGCGCTGCAGGCCGCGCCAGGCCCACCACATCAGCAAGAGCAACAGTGCCAGCCATTCCATCGACTGCCCCGTCTTGGCCTCGAAGGACAGCGTCAACACCATGCTCGCCACCAGCGCCGTCAGTAGCGCCCAGTAAGAGCCCAGCGCCAGCTGCAGGTCGCTGAAACGCTTTTGCATATACCTGCGCGCCAGGCGCAGCAGCATGCGCCAGGCCGCAAAGGCCGACGCAGCGAACATCACTGCCAAGGCGCTCAGGCCCCACACCCAGTCGAGCACACTCAGCGCGGCGTCGGCCTCGTCCTCCAGCGCAATCGCGACAACACACAGCAGGCTGAAGACGAGCAGGCCAACCGTGAAGGCCAAGAGCAGCGGCGGGCCGGCGCCGCGTACCGCCGGGCGCAGAAAAGCCGCCAGCATGGCCGCCAACAAGCCAGCGAAACCGGCGGCGAGCAGACCCAGGAGCCAGTCCGCGCTGGACAGCGCCAGCCCGGCGGCCAAAGCCAGCGTGAACAGGCCTGCGCCGGCCCACACCCGCCGCTCTGGCAAGCCCGCCTGAAAAGCCCAAGCCAGCAAAGGTGGCAAGACCAGCAGAGGCCACAGCACCAGATTGAAGGCGCCATTGCTGACCTCCTGCGACGCCGCCTCGGACGCACCGCTCAGCTGCCACCACATCAACATGGCCAGCAAGGCCGTCAACAGCAAGGCCCACCAATAGAGCAAGCCGGCGCCGAACTGCACGGCCAGCACGCGCCGTCGCAGGCGCCGCGCGGGTGCGGCGGCGTCACTGGCCATGTCCGCGCTGTGCTGCCAGGCCTCAGCCGGCGTCACGCTGATCGCCAGCGGCAAGACCGGCGCGGGCAGTGCGGAGTCCATACTTGTTGCTGCAGCGCTCGCAGCCTCGCTTGCGTTCTCCGCAGCCACGGAAGCCTGCAAACCCAAGACCGCGCGCGCATAAGCTTGCTTGCTCCATGCCGCTGCAGCCACGGCCAGAGGCACCAGCATCAAGACCAGAAAGAGCAGGATGAGGGCCAGCCACTGCGTGCTGTTGAGGCTGTCATCTGCATTCATGGTGTGCACAGCATGTTTTGCGCAAGCCCTCGAAGGAATGTGCACCCAAGGTGCCGCCGCGAGTGTATGAAAAAATCATAACGCCTCAGGCACAGGCACGAAGGAAATTCTTCCGCCGGCCCCGCAAGCAACGCCCAGCGGGCAAGCACAAACGTAAGGATATGCGGGCAAAGCCGCCCAGCGCTAGCGACGCTCGCCCGCTAGTCTTCCATGCCTTCGCGCTCCGGCGGCGGGTAGGCGTCGGCCACATAGGCCGGGCCCTTCATCACCATCACCAACACACAACCGATGCCCACCGTCAGTACCAGGGTCCAGTGCAGCATCACCAAACCCATCAGCCGGTAGCTGGTCAGCAATAAATCGCGGTCAGCGGCCGATGTCAACTGATCTGGCACCGCCCACCAGCAAGCCAAGGCCAGCAGACCCGGGATCACGGTGCCGACCCAAAGTATGCGCGGCAAGTGTTGCCACAGCGTCCATTCAAGGCCGGGAGGCGAGCGCTGGAAACCCGGGAGTTTGTTCAGCCAGTTCATGGTGCTGGCTCACTGGCTGAGGCCGGAACTATGGGCTCGGCGCGATCTGGTTGAACGGCCGGCACAGCCCCCATTTTCTGTCCATCCCATTGCTGACCGCACCAGCAGCGGCCCGCCGGATCGATGATGCAAGTGCCACTGCCGCAGCAGCGAGGGTCTTCGTTCATGGCTTGATCCTCCTTGAAGTTTGCCCGTGCTCAGGCGGCGTCAAAACGTCTGACGACGCGCTGCAGCGCCGGCCGCAGATGCAGGAAACCACGATACGCCCGCTCCATCACCCAGGCAAGACCGGGCAAGCGGCCCAGCCGGGCCAGCCAACGCCAGCCGGGCAGCGTGGCCCAGAGCGCCAAAAAGGCCTGTGCGCCGCTGAGCAATTGGCCATCACCGGTCTGCACATGAAAGCGCGCCATCAGTTGCTCACGCGTGCTGCCTGGTGGCAGCAGGGTGGCGGCGTCGCTAACATCGGCAAAGCAAAGCGGCTCGGTCGACGGCAAGCCCCGGTAGACGCCGATCTCGCGTCGGCACAGCGGACATGCGCCGTCATAGAGCACGGTCAGCGTGGGGGGCTTTTGATTGTTGTCCATCTTGCGGGCTCAGGTCTTGAGGGCGAGCAGCTCGGCCGCAGTTTTCAAACCGCGCGTGCTGCGTGCCCACCATTGAAAGAAAGAGTTGCAGGGCTGAGCCACATCCGGGAACAGCGTCGGCGCAGCAAAGCACTCGGCCAGGCTGCTCAGCCAAGGCCGCAGATGCGGCTCGGACACACTGCGCACGCGCCGAGCGCTGCTCAAGGCCGCAGACATATCGGCCGCTTTGCCATGCCAGCATTGCAACTCATTTGTCGAGGCCAGCTCGGCCACCCGCTGCGCCACAAAGCGCCAGCGCCGTTCACTCCAGGGCCAGGCCTGATGAAAGTCACTGAGCAAAACGAACACCAAGGCAGTGCCGGGCGCCAGCTCGGCTGGCAGTTCACCCAAGCTCCAGGGGTGCAGCAGCCAGACTTCGCGGCCCTGCACAAAGGCGATGTCAGGGCTGCGAGCGCACAGATAGTCGGGCGGCTGCGCGCTCAGCGCCGGTTCAAGCGCTTCGGCAATAGGCGGCGCCGGCATGGGCCGGATAGCTGTCGGCTGGCGCGCCAGCCGGTCCAACTCTTCGTAAGAGCAAGCTATCACCGTCCCCGGGCTGTGCCAGGCCGCTGGTGCATAACGGGCCACATTGTCGGCATTGAAAAGGTAGGGTTTGCTGCTGCCTGTGCCGGCCACCCATTGCCAGCTGAGGTGGTTGCTGGCCAGGTCACCATCGAGCAAATGGCCATACAACCAGTCGGCGGCGCAGCGCCAATGCACTTTGCGGATGTGCACGCAGTAGCTGGCCAACCACATGCGGGCGTGGTTGTGCAGCATGCCCGTGGCGTAGAGCGTGTGCACGGCTTGGTCGATGACAGGCAGGCCGGTGCGGGCTTGGCGAATATCCTCGGGCAGCGTCGTCGCGTAGGCGCTGGCGGGCAGCGGCCCGGCGTGAAGGTCGCTCAAAATTGCGTCGCCGCGCTGCTGCCAGACATGGCGAAAAAATGCCCGCCAGCCCAGCTCGAAGACGAATTTATGCTGGATTTCCAGGGGCTCGCGCGCAGCTACGCTTTCCAACACCTCGGGCAAGCTCAGCAGGCCATGGGTGATATAGGGCGACAAGCCGGTCACCGCGCCATTCAAGGCATTGCGGCTGCGCGCATAAGCGTCCGGCTGCACAGCGCCCAAGCGCGCCTGGGCCGCGGCGCGCGTGGCTTCAAACGCCTGCATGTGAGAGCGCTCCTACTTCGCCGCGCCGAATCGACTCGGCCCGAGACTGCACAGCCTGGCGCTCCCCATCACTGAGGCGAGCGAGGTTCTTGACCTGCAGCGCCATGCGTGGGTTCTTGGCCATGGCCGTCTCATGGCGCATCAAAAAGTCCCAGTAGAGCGTGGTGTAAGGGCAGGCCTTGGCGCCGCTGCGTTGGGCCGGGTCGTAGCGGCAACCCTTGCAATGTGGGCTCATGCGGTCTATGTATTTTCCGGTGGCGATATAGGGCTTGCTGCCCATCAGGCCGCCATCGGCATATTGGCTCATGCCAAGGGTGTTGGGCAGCTCGACCCACTCCACCGCATCCACATACATGGCCAGATACCAAGCGTGTACGGCCTGCGGCCTGACGCCCAGCATCAGCGCATAGCCGCCGGTCACCATCAAGCGCTGGATGTGATTGGCATAGCCCTGCGTCAAGGTCTGCGTGATGGCGTCACGCAAGCAGGCCATATCGGTGGCGCCACTCCAGTACCAGGCCGGCAGTTCTTGCTCGGCCCCGAGCGCATTGAGTTCCAGATAGCCGGGCATCTGTGTCCAATAAACGCCGCGCACATATTCGCGCCAGCCCAAAATCTGCCGCACAAAGCCTTCGACACTCGCCAAGGGCGCCTGACCGGCCTCGTAAGCGGCCACCGCTGCCGCCACCACCTCGCGCGGATTCAAAAGCTTGAGGTTGAGCGCTGCCGACAGGTGGGCGTGATACAGCCAGGGGTCGCCGGGCCAGATCGCGTCCTGGTAGCGGCCGAACAGCGGCAGGCGCTCGGCGATGAAAGCCTGCAGCGCTTGCAGGGCGTGCGCGCGGGTCAGCGGCCAGGCAAAGCTCGCCAAGCTGCCCGGGTGATGGGCAAAGCGACGCTCCACCAGCGCGATTACTTCACGCGTTACCTCATCGGGTTCGAAGCGGCTGCGTGCAGGCAACAGCCCCGGGCCTTCGACGCCGAAGGCCGCGCGGTTGTCGGCGTCGTAATTCCATTGCCCGCCCACCGGCGCGCTGGTCTGAGCGGGGTCCATCAGAATCTGGTGCTTTTTGCGCTGCTCGCGGTAAAAGAACTCCATGCGCAGCGATTTGCGTCCGCGAGCATGCTCGGCAAATTCGCGCACGCTGCTGAAAAAATGTCGGTCTTCGCGAATCTCCAGCGGCAGGCCGCAGCTTTGAGCCGCGACTTTGAGCGCTTGCAGCACGCGCCAATCACCGGGCGCCGTCATCAGCAAACGGCTGGGCTTCAGGCGAGCCACATCAGCCAGCAGTTGCGCGGCCAGATTACCCGCGTTGACTGAATCCTCCAACCGCGTGTAATGCAGCGGCCGACCTAGCTCTTGCAGGGCGACGGCGAAATGCCGCATCGCCGCCAAGAACATCGTGATGCGCGGCTTGCCGGACGCGATATGCGTCGATTCGTCGGTCACTTCGGCCATCCAGACCGCATCTTGCGCGGCATCGAAGCCGTCAAAGGCCGCCGCATCCAGGTCCAGCTGGTCGCCCAGAACCAGGACCAAGGCACGCAGTTCAGCCATTGGCTGCCTTGCTGCCTTTCAGGCGCCGGCAGGCATCGGAGCAATATTTAACCGCGGCCCAGTTCTTGGCCCAACACTTGCGCCAAGTCATGGGGCGCGCGCAGGCCAAGCAGGGCTTGGAAGGCAGCGCCGCCTTGTTGCCGCGAAACGAATGAGGGGCAGCGTTCACGGCAACAAGGGCGCTAGCGTCGCGACGCTGTCAGGCCTTCTTGGCCCAAGCGCTGCACCAGCCGGCAGCGGCTACTTGCTTGCCGGCAAACAAGGGGCAGCCACCGGCCTTGTCAGCGGCCTTGCCCTGGTAAAGCGCGCAGTTGGCACAGTTCTGGCCGGCGGCGAACTTGGGAAACTTCTTCGCATCGACGCGCTTGGCGTCGGCCACATAGCCCAGCGCTGCGGCTTGGGCGTCTTTCTCGTCCACCATCGCCTGCGCGAAAGCAGCGCTTGTGCCGAGTGCTGCGGTGGATGCGGCGACGGTCATCAGAAATACACGGCGTTGGATCAATTGAGTCATGGGGTGCTCCTTGCGATGGCTAATGAGGGTGATCCAGAGGACCCTTGCCTCTGCCTCCGCAGGATAGGCGCTTTCGAGTCAAAATGTCGTCAAATATTTAAATCCCGACTAATCGCGTCCGCTAATTGGCGTCAAACACGCTTCAAGCACAATACACACATGAAGCCAAGCAAGTCACCTGAGGCGGCGGCCAGGTATCGCAGCGGCGCGGTCGCCCGCATGCTGCGCATGCCTGTGGCGACGCTGCGGGTGTGGGAGCGTCGCTACCGGCTCACGCAGGCGGAGCTGAGTGCCAGTGGGCAGCGCCTATACACGGCCGCCGATGTGCAGCGCCTCGCCTTGTTGAAGCGCTTGAGCGATCTGGGCCACGCCATCGGCAGCTTGGCGGCGCTGAGTCAGCAGCAGCTACAAGAGGTCGCCGCCACGCATGCCGGCGCTCTGGCCGACATGCAGCCGCTTCGTGCCGCGACGCTCGCCGAGGCCGCAACAGCAGAAGCAGCAGCTCAGCTGCCCGTTTTTCGAATCGCGGTGATCGGCAAGGCGCTGGCCGGGCGCCTGCAGTCCCCCGCCTTGCTGCGCAGCCTGGGCCGGCCGGTGCAATGGCTGGGCCCGTTTGAAGACGCCGCGCAAGCGCAGGTCGCCCTGGCGGTGCAGCCGGTCGACCTCTTGCTGCTGCAGCAGGCCCGGCTGCATGAGGCTTGGCCCAGCGAGTTGCAGGCGGCAGCTCCGAGCTTGGCAAGCTTGCCCATGGCCCTGCTCTACCGCTTTGCCAGCGACAGCCAATGCGAAAGCTTGGCCAGAGCAGGCAAGGCGCTGCTGCGCGAGCCGCAAAATGACAGCACGCTGGGGCAGTGGCTGGGCGGCGTGATCAGCAGCATGAAGGCCGGCTTGAGAAGCGCCGCAGCCAGTTGCCCCGACGGTACGCGCGAGCCGCTGCCAGAAGCCAAGAGCCAGATTCCCGCGCGGCGCTGGGATGATGCGGCGCTGACCGATTTTGCCAGCCTGTCCTCTACCGTCGCCTGCGAATGCCCGCGCCATGTGGCCGAGCTGCTCTTGCAACTCGCTCACTTTGAGGCCTACAGCGCCGAGTGCGAAAGCCGCAGCCCGGCTGACGCGCAACTACACCGTTATTTACGCAGAGTTGCAGCCGAGTCGCGGGCCAGCTTTGAAGGTGCCCTGGCCCATATTGCGGTGCATGAAGGGCTGATACTGCCGCCTTCCAGGGCTTAGCCCCGCCGCATGGCAATCAAATGCCGCTCAAGACCGCCAGCCATAGCGGCGCCGTCAAGACGAAAAGCAGGGTCGAGGCAACGATGGCTGCGGTCGTTTCGCCCTCTTGCGTGCGGTAGCGCTGGGCGAAGATCAGCGCGTTGGAGCCGGTCGGCAGCGCGGCGGCCATGACGATCACCGACAGCGGTATGCCGCTCAGGCCAAAACCCCAATGCGCAAAGCCCAAGACCAAGGCCGGCAAGACCAGCAACTTCAGCGCCGCCAGACCCAGCACGCCGCGCCAAGCCTTGGGCCAGCCGTAATAGGCCAAGGACATGCCGATCAGCGTCAGGCACAGCGGTACCACCGCCGTGCCCAACATCTGCAAGACCTCATCCAGCACGGTCGGCAAGACGATGCCGATTGAGTTCAAGAACAGGCCGGCCAACACCGGCAACACGACCGGGTGGATCACGGTGTTGCGCACCGTTTTCAGCAAGGTGCTGGCCAGGCCGGAGGCCTGGTCACGCGCGCGCGCCAGATCCAGCTCCACCAACAAGGTCAAAACGGTCAGCAGGGTCAAGGCATGCATGCTGATCACGGTGACGTGAATCGCCAAACCGGCCTCGCCAAAAATGCCGGCCGCCAGCGGCACGCCAATCTGCAAGGTGTTGCCGAAGGTGGCGGTGATGGCCTGCACACTGGGCGCGGCCGGCCCGCCAGGTGCTGAGGCCGCTTGTCGGCGCGAGCGCTGCACGCCGTAGATCAGCAGCAAAAGCAGCAGCACCGGCATAAAAAATGCCGCCAGCGTCAGCCATGGCAGGCTCGCCAGGTCGAGCCGCGCGGTGGTGCGAAACAGCAGCGCCGGCACAAAAATATAGAAGGCCACATTGGAGAGCACTCGCGCCGGGTCATTGCCGCCGGCGCCGGCTTCATTACCTACGCTGTCGGCTTCGCCGAGCCAGCGCATACGGCCAACGAACCATCCGATCGCCACCGCGATAAAGATCGCCAGCAGCTTGTAGAACACCAGGCTCGTCATCCGGTGACCGGCAGGCTCAACTCGAAGAAGAAACGGCTGCCGCGTCCGAACTCGCTTTGCACATGGATCTCGCTGCCCATCTCGCGCATCAACTGCTGGCTGATCGACAGGCCCAGGCCTGTGCCGCCCAGGCAGCGGGCGTCGTCAACCACCTGCTCAAAGGGTTGAAACAGCCGAGGCAGCTGATGTTCGGCAATGCCGATGCCGGTATCGCTGACCTCGAAACTCAAACGCGCCTCGCCCGTCTCCAAACCGAGTAGACGCACGGTCAGGCCGACGCTGCCCGCGTCGGTGAATTTGAGCGCGTTGGAAAGCAGATTCAACAAAACCTGGCGCAAGCGCTGGCCGTCGACCATCACCCGCGAGGGCAGTTGCAGGCCCAGATCGATATTGAACAGAATCTGCTTTTGCTCGATGCGCAGACGAACGCTGTCGCACACCATGTCCAGCAGCGCGCGCAGGTCGACCGAGCTGGGCTGCAAGCGCACCTTGCCGGCCTCAATGCTGGCCGTGTCCAGCACATCCGTGATCAGATTGAGCAAATGCTCGCCCGAATCACGCACCTGCGCGATCTTGCTTTGCTGCGCGGCCGACAAGCTATCGTCCATTTGCAGCAATTGGGTGAAGCCCAGAATGGCATTGAGCGGCGTGCGGAACTCATGGCTCATGGTGGCCAGAAAGCGACTCTTGGCCTGGCTGGCGGCTTCTGCGCGATGTTTGGCCTGGCTCAGCTCCAGCGTGCGCTCGGTCACCAGTTCTTCCAGATGGTCGCGATGATGGGTCAGCTCCTGCTCGGCCAAGCGGCGGTGGCTGATGTCGCTGACCATGCCTTCGATGCGGGTGCCGCCGCCATTGACGGCCGGCACCAGATGCGCGCTGAGCTCCACCCACAACTGCCGGCCATCGCGGCCCGCAATCAGCAAAGGCACCTGCTGCAGCAGGCGATAACGCGCCAAAGCATGGGCGATACGTTTGTACTCGGGGCCCTCCACCTGCACCAGCGCACGCAAGCGCCGACCGGTCTGCAGCGCAGCTTGCGGCGAGGCATAACCCAACATATGCGCCAGCGCCCGATTCAGGCTCAGGAGTCGACCCTTGGCATCGGCCTGGAAGATGCCCTCGGTGGCGTTCTCGAACAGGCTGCGATAGCGCTCCTCGCTCTGCCGCAGGCCGTTTGATGAGGCCAGCAAACGATCACTCATCGAATTGAACTGCTGCGTCAGGGCGCCAATTTCATCGCTGTGCTCGACCTCGGTCTGCGCCCCCAGCTCGCCTGCCGCGACGCGTTGCGCCATGGCGCCCAGACGCTTGACCGGGCGCGTCACAAGCCGGTTCACCAGCAAGAAACTGGTGGCAATGACCGCCGCCAGCGTCGCCGCCAGCAGGGCGGCGACAAAGCGGCGCGTGTGCGCCACCTGCGCTTGCACCGTCTCACTGGTGAAGATCAACACCGCATTGGCAACCAGCGTGGGCTCCGCATGCGGGCTGCTTTGATAGAACACCGGAAATTCGCGCCGCAAGGGCAGCACCGCCGGCCGATTGCGCTCACGCCGCAGCGGCGCCACATTGACGCCGAGGCTGACCATCTCGATCGCGTGCACTTCGGGGTCGGCCATCACCGCGTCAAGCAAGTTCTCAATGGCCGTGCCGTCGAGATTCCAGATCGGGGCGGCAAAGCTGCGCGCCACCAGATCTGCCATGCGCTGCTCACGCTGACGCAAGGCGAGCGACAACTCGCGCTCTTCCGCGGCGGTCCAGTACCAACCCAGCGCAAGCACCAGAATGCTCGCCACCAAGCCAATGCCGGCGATCAAACGGGTTTGGATTCCGATACTCACCGACCTGCGTCCCATGCCTCAGCTCCTGCGTGGTGGACGCCTAAGCGGCCTTTTTGGCAGCGACCTTCTTGGCCGCCGCTTTCTTGGCCGGCGTCTTTTTGGCTGCGACCTTTTTGGCGACCACGGTCTTGGCCGGCGCAGCGCTCTTGGCGGCGGCCGGCTTGGCGCCTGGTTTCAAGGCGCGCGGCTCGAACTCGAACGAGACCTTGCCCTCTTTCTTGTCATAGGCCAGGAAGGCCTTGAACTTGCGCCGCGTCTTGTTGGAAACAAAGTTCTCCAGCAAAGCGGTCTTGCCCTCGCTCAAGAGCTTTTGCATCTGCGCGACCTCGATCGGCTGCTGCAGGATGATCTTGCCGCTCTTGAAGTCGCAGGTCACCGCCGCACCGACCGCATGCTCGCAGACATAGTTGGATCCATGCTCGAAGACATGGCCCTGGCATTTCGGGCAAGCACCCAGCGAGGTCTGCGCGCTGAAGTCGACCGGCTCGCCGTCGCCCTCGGCTTTTTTAGCGTCTTCGCCGAAGTCGAATTCGAGCTTCCAGTTATTGATCTCGTCGTCATAGACCAGCGCCAGCTCGGCGGTGAAAGGCCAGCCGGCCTTGGAGCGGAAGCCTTCCAAGGGACCGATCTTTTTCTCCAGCAAGAACTTCTCGACCTCATGCAACTCGAAGCTGCGCCCGCCTGGGATCTTGCCGATCGAGAAGCCGCAGCCCTCCGCCGCCCCGCCCACACCAGTACAGGTATAGCGGCGATAGTTCTCTTTAACGACGCCGCCGCATTTCGGGCAGGGCGCCTTCAAGGTTGCGTAATCACCCGGGATGGTGTCGCGGTCATATTCCTTGGCTTTTTGCACCACGCGCTCGGTCATCGCGGCGATCTCGGCCATGAAGGTGTCGCGGTTGAGCCGGCCCTTTTCCATCTCGGCCAGCTGGAACTCCCAGTTGCCGGTCAGCTCGGGCTTGGTCAGCTCCTGCACATCCAAACCGCGCAGCAGCGTCATCAGCTGGAAGGACTTGGCGGTGGGCACCAGCTCGCGGCCATCGCGCAGCATGTACTTCTCCATGATCAAGCCTTCGATGGTGGCCGCCCGCGTGGCTGGCGTGCCCAGGCCCTTCTCGGTCATCGCGGCGCGCAGCTCTTCGTCATCGATCAGCTTGCCCGCGCCTTCCATGGCCGACAACAGCGTTGCTTCGGTATAGCGCGCCGGCGGCTTGGTTTGCAAACTCTTCACATCGACGGACTCGGTGCGCACCACCTCGCCGGGCGCCACCGCGACCAGATTGGCATCGTCTTCCTGTGCTTCCTTGCCATAGACGGCCAACCAACCCGGCTTGACCAGGATCTTGCCGTTGGTCTGGAAGTTCAATTCCTGACCCGCCGCCTTGACGGTCGAGATGCGGGTCGTCACCATGAATTCGGCCGGCGGGAAAAACACGCCCAGGAAACGCTTGACCACCATGTCATAGAGCTTGGCCTCGATATCGCTGAGGCTCTTGGGCGCTTGCAGCGTCGGGATGATGGCGAAGTGATCCGACACCTTGGCGTTGTCGAACACCTTCTTGGTCGGCTTGATATAGCCTTCTTTGAGCGCCTTGCGGGCATGGGTGGCCAGCTCGCGCAAGGGGCCCGGCATGTCCTCATTGGCGATCATCTCGGCGGTCTGCTTGGCCACAGCCAGATAGTCCTCAGGCAGGTAGCGCGAGTCGGTCCGCGGGTAGGTCAGGACCTTGTGCTTCTCATACAAGGCCTGCGCCAGGCTCAGCGTGGTCTTGGCCGAGAAGCCAAAGCGCGAGTTGGCCTCGCGCTGCAAGGTCGTCAAATCGTAGAGCCCGCCGCAGCTGCTGGTCGTGGGCTTGCTTTCCTCGCGCACGCTGGCCGGCTGGCCGAGGGCCGCCATCGCGATCGCGTCGGCGTCGGGGCGGTTCCAGACGCGGTCGGCGCGGCGCTCAAGGTCCTCATCCTTCTTCCAGGCCGGGTCAAACCACTTGCCTTCATATTGACCGGCGACGGCATCGAAATTGGCGCGCACTTCCCAGTAGTCGCGCGAGACATGCTTGCGGATCTTTTCTTCGCGCTCGACCACGATGGACAGCGTCGGCGTCTGCACCCGGCCTACCGTGGTCAAGAAGAAGCCGCCGTCGCGCGAGTTGAAAGCCGTCATCGCCCGCGTGCCGTTGATGCCGACCAGCCAGTCGGCCTCGGAGCGGCAGCGTGCAGCATCGGCAAGCGGCAGCATCTGCGCGTCACTCTTGAGCTTGGCGAAGCCATCGCGAATCGCCTGCGGCGTCATCGATTGCAACCACAGGCGTTCGATCGGCTTGTTGATCTGCGCCTTGGCGGTGCCTGCATATTGAACGATCAAACGAAATATCAGCTCGCCCTCGCGGCCCGCGTCACAGGCGTTGATCAGCTGCGTCACGTCCTTGCGGCGGATCAGCTTGACCAAGGCGTTCAGCCGGCCCTTGACCTTGTCGATAGGGTTCAGATCAAAGTGCGGCGGGATCACCGGCAGATTGGCGAAGCTCCATTTGCCGCGCTTAACGTCGAATTCCTCCGGAGCCTTGATTTCGACCAAATGGCCGACGGCCGAGCTGACCACATATTGGTCGCTCTCGAAATATTCATCAAACTTATCGAACTTGCCGGCGCTGGGAGTCAGCGCTCGCACGATGTCTTGAGCCACGGAGGGCTTCTCGGCAATGATCAGGGTCTTGCTCATGATGATGATGTTTTCTTTTCGTCAATGATCGGGGTCACAGCAAACCGAGCTAGACCCTGCCTACAATCCGGCCTCGCGCACATACACACGCACACGCGCACCCACACGCGCGCACACCCATGAATTCAATGTACCTAAAAAGCCGATGAGCTCGTCCACAGCCAAAAAAACTGTCAAGCCCGCGGCCTCGGCCAAAACCAGCACAGTGGCCGAGCCAGCCAAAGCGAAGGGCAGGCGCATTCAGGTACGCAATTCCGGAGTCCATGGCCGCGGAGTCTATGCGCTCGTGCACCTGTTTGCCGGCGATGTGCTGATTGAATACACCGGCGAGCGCATTTCTTGGGACGAGGCGATGGACCGCCACCCCCATGATCCGGCCCAGCCTAACCATACTTTTTACTTCCACATCGAAGACGGCCGTGTCATCGACGCCCTGCATGGCGGCAACAGCTCGCGCTGGATCAACCATGCTTGCGACCCCAACTGCGAAGCCGACGAAGAGAATGGCCGCGTCTTCATCAAGGCGCTGCGCGATATCTGCCCCGGCGAAGAATTGTTCTACGACTACGGCCTGACGATTGACGAGCGCTACACAGCCAAGCTGAAAAAAGAATTCGCCTGCTACTGCGGCAGCCCCGAATGCCGTGGCACCATGTTGGCGCCGAAACGTTGAGTTATGCAGCCGTGAGCGTCAAACACCTGAACTGGAATACAGAAAGCCTCTGGCAGGCCTTGTTGCCGCTCTTGCCCGGCGTCAGCATCGAGGTATTGGCGCGCGCCGAGTCGACCAATAGCGCGCTACTGGACCGCATCAAAAGCGAAGCCCGCAACGGCGAGCAACAAGCCTATGGCCGACGCTCACATGATATGCAGCCCTGCTTGCTGGTGGCTGAACATCAAACCCATGGGCGCGGCCGCCTCGGGCGCGCCTGGTTGTCGGCACCCGAGAGTTCGCTGACCTTCTCGCTGGCCATGAATCTGTCGCCGGCTGACTGGTCGGGCCTGTCGCTGGCGGTCGGCTGCGCCATTGCCGAGGCGCTGGAGCCCGCCGACAAGACGAACTCGCCGCCACGCTTGACGCTGAAATGGCCCAACGACATCTGGCTGGATGGACGCAAACTCGGCGGCATCTTGATCGAGACCGTCGCAGCCGGCGAAGGCCGTATGGCCGTGATTGGCGTCGGCCTGAACATCAAGGAACTGAGCGCCAGCGGTGAGGGCGAAGACTCGGCCGCTCAGTTCAACACCGGTTTTGCGGCCCTGAACGAGATGCTGCCCGACTGCACGGCGCCCGCCGCGCTGGCCCTGATTGCCCCGGCGCTGGTGCGAGGCCTGTTGGATTTTGAGCAAAACGGTTTTGCCGCTTGGGCGCCGCGCTTTGCCCGGCGAGACCTGACCCTGGGTCAGTGTGTCACGGCCGGCAATGTCGAGGGCATCTCGCGCGGTGTCAGTGCTCAGGGTGAGTTGCTGCTGCAAACCGCGCAAGGCCTGTTGCCCATCAGCGGCGGAGAAGTCAGTGTGCGCCTCGCGCCACCCGACACATGCGCCGCGCTTCAGCAAGAAGAAGAGAGAAGCTAAGCCCTATGCTGCGCGCCCTGGTTCTGATGCTGGTCTTGCTGAATGCCTTGTTTTTTGCTTGGACGCAGGGCTGGCTGGATCAGGTGATTGGCATCAAGTCGATCGGGGACCGCGAACCCGAACGTGTGGCCAAGCAGCTTCATCCGGAGCGCATCACATTGCTGAGCCCTCAAGCCGCCGCTGCGCTGCAAACCCGCAGCTGCCTGGAGTTAGGGCCTTTGCCCGGCGACAACGCGCTGGCCGAGGCACAGGCGGTGCTGCAGCGTGCCGGTCTCACGGCCACTGATTGGCAAACTCAATCGAGCGAGCAGGCCGGCGTATGGGCGGTGGCTTCGATTCGCCTGCCCAGCAAGGACTTCCAGGCGCGCAAGGAAGAAACCTACAAAAAGATGCGGATCGCATTTGAGTACCTGAGTGGCCCACCCGAGGAGCTGCCCACCATGGTCTTGAGCCGGCACGCCAGCGAAAAGGCGGCTGCGGCCGCGCTGGATGCTTTGACGCAAAGGCAGTTGAAGGGCTTGCGGGTGATGCAGCTGCAAGCGCCGCAGAAACGCCACAGCTTGACCATCCCCAAAGCTGACAGCGCCCAAACCGCCAAACTGCTGGGGCTGGCCAAGGAGCCTGCCCTGCATGGCGGCTTCAAGGCTTGCGTGGCGCAAGCTGCGGGGCCGGCGGCAAGTGGGGCAAGTGCGGCCACTACAGCAAGCGCCCCCGCACCCGCCGCTGCTGCGAGCTCGGCAAGCGCGCCTTGACGGGGCTGCTGTCCCCCATCCTCTTTATCCCCTTCATCCCCTTCATCCAGGCCCGGGTTGCTTTCTGTCTGGCTCTGCGCGTCGATTTGAAGAAGTCGGGGGAATTTCTAGCCAGGATGAAGGGGATGGAAGGGATCAAGGCATCAAGTGCTGAACCTCACCTCAGCTGGAATTCGATACGGCATGACTGAGAGGCACGGAAGAACCGTGCCTTCACCCTGGGCTTGGGCCCACCAACGCGAGCATCAGCAGGCGCTGGATCGCGGGCGGCGTAGCAGCCAGGTCGAAAAGCCCAATAGCGCCACCCACAAGCTGCTGAAAGCGCCGCCGCCACCGCCACCACTTTCGGCAACTGGTGTAGGTGTCTGAGCCGCTGCGACCGCAAAACTGCGCGAGACCGACTCGGCAGCCGTGAAACGACTGTCGCCCGCTTGGCTGGCGCTGATCGTGCAGGTACCCACAATCAGCAAGCTGACGCTGGCGCCGCTGACGCTGCAAACCGACGGTGTGGCGGACGCGAAGCTGACCGCCAGGCCCGAGCTGGCCGTCGCACTCAGCGCGGGCGCCGCCGCGCCAAGCACTTGGTCCGAAAGAGCCGTAAAGCTGATGGTCTGCGCCGCGCGCAGCACTTCAAAGCTATTGCTGACCTGGCTTGCGGCGGCATAGCTCGCATTGCCGGCTTGATTGGCCGTGACGGTGCAAGTGCCGGTCGCAGCCAAGCTCAGCGTGCTGCCGCTGACCGAGCAGACCGAAGGCGTTGCACTGGCGAAGCTGACCGTCAGCCCCGAGCTGGCAGTGGCCACCAAGGCAATGCTGCCGCTGCCCAAGACCTGATTCGACAGGCCGGCAAAAGTGATGGTTTGAGGATTGCCAGCTACAGCCGCAGCCACCGCTGCCGACGCATCCAGCATGCCGGCGCCGCAGGTGCTGGTGGTGCAATAACACTCATCCTGCGGATCTGCAGCGGAGCCTGCTTTGCATTCCAACTTGCCTGCAGCAGCACCACTAGATACAAAAGGTTTTGCCGAGCTCTTCAATAGCGCCAAAACCTCACTCGCTGTTAGGGAAGGCTTGACCGACAACATCAAGGCTACCGTGCCAGCGACGATTGGAGCTGAGAAGCTTGTGCCCACTGCCGAGGAAGAGTTGTTGGTGTAGGCCTCATCCGCAGGCACAGGAGTTGTTGTGCCGCTGTTTGTGGTGCTTAGCATCGTGTACAAACAAGCGCCACTCGAATTGACACAATTGCCGCCCGGGGCAGCAATCGCCACTTCCGGACCAAGATTGGAAAACCCTACCTTGGTGCCAATATGACGCAACGCAGCAACTGCAATTACACCTGGACAATTTGCCGGCAACCCAACATTTACGCCCCCCCCGGGGAGGCCAGGCGTGTCTAGAACACCATTGCCGGCCGCTACAACGATCGTGGCTCCGGCGGCGATGACCTGGTTGATGGTGTCGCGGTAAGTGCCCGAGCCAGTCGCGCTACAAGTGCCGCTGCCGCCCAGGCTCAGATTCAAAACTTTGGCTGGATTTGGATTGGTCGGCAGGCCGGGCACGGCGATGCCGGCTGCCCATTTCATGCCGGCCATGATGTCGGAGTCATAGCCGCCACATTTGCCCAGCACGCGTACCGGAAGGATCTTGACGCCCCAGGCCACGCCTGCAATGCCTAGCCCATTGTTGCTGGCCGCCGCGATCAGCCCGGAAACCCGTGTGCCATGCCAACTGCTATTGCCGATGTCGGTGGCGTCGCAGCCCGTACCAAGCGCCCCACTATTGATATCGGCCTGGGTGACAAAGTCGCCTGGGTCAGAGGCGTCGGCATCCGCGCGGTCACCATCGCCTGCGGTGGCCGTACCTGCCGAGGAGCTGAAGCCAACCATGTCGTAGCCACCCACAAACTTCCCAACCAGGTCTGGGTGATCCTTGATTACGCCGGTGTCCAGAACCGCAACAACGACGGACGCGGAACCCGTGGTTCTATCCCAGGCCCCCGGTGCATTGATGCTGGACACCACCTCGCCGGCCGGCGCCTTCAAATACCACTGCCCATTGGCCGAGCCATTGACACCACTCGGCGCGACGCCGCCAAAGCCCGCATACAAAGGGTCATTCGGTGTCACGGCGGTATGGCGACGGCGCCCGTCAACAACCACCATCTCGACTTCGCTGTCCGAGGCCAAGCGCTTGACCAAGTCGGCGGAGCTGATGCCTTTGGCGGTGAACACATGGGTGCGTTCATCCAGGCTGCGATAAGCGTTGAGCCCGACCACGCCCTTGTTGACGCCGGTACGCATGCCCAAACCCGTGGCGCGGGTCTGCGCAATGTCTTGGACCGAAGAGCGGCTCGCTTGGGCCGACATGATTTTGGCCCGCACACTCGGGGCTGCGGCCTTGAATCGCACGATCACACGGGCGCTATAGCCCGCAGCATCATTGGCCACCGGCAAGGTTTGGCCGCCGACGCTGGCAGCGCAGGCGGTGCGCCCACCCAGTGCTCCGCCCAATAGCAAAGACAGCAAGGGGGCAAGGACGAGGTACTTCATGGCCGGTCAACTCCAAACAAGACGCGCCGTCCGGTCGGCGCAAGTCTTAGCAGTTTAGACGGCGACCAAGTAAAGCGCAGGTAAAGAAGGGCAATTGCCGGCCCTCAGTTCAGCGCATTCGGAAACAAAAAGGCCTTGCTTTTTCATTCAGCAAGGCCTCTGGCTTGTCTCGCAAGCCGCTCAATCAGTGGGTGCCCGAGCCATTCGCTGCGCGGCGGCGGTCCGGCACACAAACCCGCTCAATCAGTTGGTGCCCGAGCTAGCCGCTGCGCGGCGGCGGTCCGGCACACAAAGGATTTATTTTGAAATCACGCGCACCATCTCGAGCACCTTGTTCGAGTAGCCCCACTCGTTGTCATACCAGGCCACCAGCTTGACAAAAGTGCTGTCCAGCGCGATGCCGGCGTCGGCGTCGAAGATGGAGGTGCGAGCGTCGCCACGGAAGTCCGTTGCCACAACCTTCTCTTCTGTATAGCCCAGCACGCCCTTCAGAGCGCCTTCGGATTGGGCCTTGAACTCGGCGCAGATTTCCTTGTACGAGGCTTCGCTGTTCAGCTCAACCGTCAAGTCCACCACCGACACATCGCTGGTGGGCACGCGGAAGCTCATGCCGGTCAGCTTCTTGTTCAGCTCGGGGATCACCACGCCGACGGCCTTGGCAGCGCCGGTGCTCGAAGGAATGATGTTTTCCAGAATGCCGCGGCCGCCGCGCCAGTCTTTATTGCTCGGGCCGTCGACGGTTTTTTGCGTCGCGGTGGCCGCGTGCACGGTCGTCATCAGGCCGCGCTTGATGCCCCACTTGTCGTTCAAGACCTTGGCCAAAGGCGCCAGGCAGTTGGTCGTGCACGAAGCGTTGGAGATGATGGCTTGGCCGGCATAGGTCTGGTGATTGACGCCGAACACGAACATCGGCGTGTCGTCTTTCGACGGTGCCGAGAACACCACCTTCTTGGCGCCAGCTGCCAGATGCTTTTCGCCGCTGGCCTTGTCGAGGAAGAGGCCAGTCGCTTCGACGACGATGTCGGCGCCGACTTCATTCCACTTCAGCGCTGACGGATCACGCTCTTGCGTCAGGCGGATGGTCTTGCCGTTGACGATCAGGTTCTGGCCATCGACCGAAACTTCGCCGTCGAACTTGCCGTGCACGCTGTCGTACTTCAGCATGTAAGCCAGATAGTCGGGCTCCAGCAAGTCGTTGATGCCGACAACTTCAATTTCCTTGAAGTTTGCGATGGCCGCGCGGAACACCATACGGCCGATGCGGCCGAAGCCGTTGATACCAATCTTGATCGTCATTTGAGAGTCTCCAAAAAAACAATTGCAAAACCGCAGAAAAAAGAGGTGCTGAGGGCACCCCCTTTGCTCATTTACTCAATCACCCAGTTACTTCTTCTTGCCCAGCGCGACCTTGACGGTGGCGGCGACATTCTCAGGCGTAAAGCCAAAGTGCTTGAACAGCACTGGCGCCGGGGCCGATTCGCCGTAGGTGTCGATGCCGACAACGGCCGCGCAGCCGTATTTCCACCAGCCATCGGTCACGCCCATTTCCACCGCCACGCGCGGCAGACCTTCGGGCAGCACGGACTTCTTGTACTTGGCGTCTTGGCGGTCAAACACACTGGTCGAAGGCATGGACACGACGCGTACGCCGATGCCGTCCATGGCCAACAACTCTTGCGCGCGCATGGCCAGCTGCACTTCGGAGCCGGTCGCGATGATTACTGCCACGGCCTTGCTCTTGATGCCGACCGAAGCAGGCTCGGCCAGGACGTACGCACCCTTGCTGATTTCGTCCAGCGCCTTCTTCGGCGCATAAGGCAGGTTCTGGCGGCTCAGCGCCAGCACGCTTGGGCGGCTGGCATTGCCCAGCGCCATGGTCCAGGCGACCGCGGTTTCGGCCGTGTCGGCCGGGCGCCAGACGTCCAGACCGGGGATCAAGCGCAAGCTGGCCACATGTTCGATCGACTGATGGGTCGGGCCGTCTTCGCCCAGGCCGATCGAGTCATGCGTAAACACATGGATCACGCGCAGCTTCATCAGCGCGGCCATGCGAATGGCATTGCGGCTGTAGTCGCTGAAGGTCAGGAAGGAGCCGCCGTAATGGATGAATCCACCATGCAGCGCGATGCCTTTCATGATCGCGGCCATGCCTAATTCGCGCACGCCGTAATTGATGTGACGGCCACCATTGCTGCTGCCGTCCGCTTCCAGACGGAAGGCGGTTGCGGCCTTGGTGTTGGTCAGGTTGGAGCCGGTCAGGTCGGCCGAGCCGCCGAGCATTTCGGGCACGGCGGCGGTGAAGGCTTCCAGCGCGATCTGGCTGGCCTTGCGGCTGGCGACGGTTTCGGCTTGCGTGTGGGCGGCGATCACCGCGTCAACAGCGGTCTGCGCGAAGTTGGCAGGCAAGTCGCCGGCCATGCGGCGCTTGAACTCGGCCGCCAGCGCGGGGTGGGCCTTGGCATAAGCGGCAAAGCGCTTGTCCCAGGCGGATTCCAGCTTGGCGCCCTGCGCCTTGGCATCCCAGCCGCTGTAGACCTCCTTGGGGATCACGAAAGGCGCGTGCGCCCAGCCGATTGCCTCGCGGGTCAGCTTGATCTCCTCAAAGCCGAGTGGCTCGCCATGCGCCTTGGCCGTGTTGGCGCGGTTCGGGCTGCCTTTGCCGATATGGGTCTTGGCGATCACCAGGGACGGCTTGTCCGTGCTGAGCTTGGCCTTTGCAATCGCGGCGTCAACGGCGTCGATGTCGTGGCCATCAACCGGGCCAATCACGTTCCAGCCATAAGCCTCGAAACGCTGGGCGGTGTTGTCGGCAAACCAAGGTGCAACCTGGCCGTCGATCGAGATGCCGTTGTCGTCATAGATGGCGATCAGCTTGTTGAGCTTCCAAGCGCCGGCCAGCGAGCAAGCTTCGTGGCTGATGCCTTCCATCAAGCAGCCGTCACCCATGAAGACATAGGTGTGGTGGTCGACCACGCTGTGCTTGTCACGGTTGAATTCCTTGGCCATCATCTTCTCGGCCAGCGCCAGGCCGACCGCATTGGTGATGCCCTGGCCCAGCGGGCCGGTGGTCGTCTCAACGCCGGGGGTTATGCCGACTTCCGGGTGGCCCGGGGTCTTGCTGTGCAGCTGGCGGAAGTTCTTCAGCTCTTCCAGGGCCAAGTCGTAGCCGGTCAAATGCAGCAGCGCATAAATCAACATCGAGCCATGGCCATTGCTCAGCACGAAGCGGTCACGGTCGGCCCATTGCGGGTTTGTCGGGTTGTGACGCAGATGGCGATTCCACAAAGCGACGGCAATATCGGCCATGCCCATGGGCGCACCGGGGTGGCCAGAATTGGCTTGCTGCACGGCATCCATGGCCAGTGCGCGAATGGCGTTGGCCATCAAAGTAGGGTTGCTTGCAGCGTTTGTTGCCATGGTTTGAAGAGCTGGAGGAGCTGGAGTTTCGGGGGATAACCCGGGATTTTACTTGGCTGGCGCGCACAGCCCGCTTAGGCGACCCAAGACTAAGTCACGATCCGGCGAAAACGCTTGATCCAGAGCAAGTCCACGCGGGCAAATCGTGACAAGCTGCCGCGACTTATTCAAATTGGCAGCAGAAAAACGCCGGAGACAAACATGAGCATGATGCCGCTGACGATCAAAGTTATACAAGACGAGCACAAGGCGCTCGCCGAGATGTTGCGCTCGGTGCCGCTGCTGCTGGCCAACTGCCGCAGCCGCAAGGCACAGCCCAGTGCCAGCGACTTTGCGACCCTGCGGGCGATGCTCTTCTACATCGACGAATTCCCCGCGAAACTGCATCACCCCAAAGAAACCGAGCTGCTGTTCCCCAAGTTGCGCGCCCGTGCCCCCGAGATCCGCGGCGTGCTGGACAGGCTGGACGAAGACCACCTGCGCGGCGAGCGCGCGATTCGTGATCTGGAACATGCGCTGCTGGGCTTCGAGATGATGGGCGAGTCGCGACGAGCGCCCTTCGAGCAAATGACAGAGCGCTATATCCGCACTTACTTGAACCATATGCAGACCGAAGAACGCGAGATTTTGCCGCTCGCGCTGAAGGTGCTCAGCACCACCGACTGGGGCGATTTGGACGAAGCCTTCGCCGCCAACCGCGACCCGCTGACCGGCCATGCGCCGGCTGAGGATTACCGGGCACTGTTCCAAAGCGTGCTGGGGACAGCGCAGGCGCAGTAGTTCAAGTCAGAAGCCGCTGCTCCAGGTCAATCGCAAGCTGCGCGGCTCGACCGGGTGGAAGTGCCGATCTTCCACGCCCTCGGCCGGCTCACCCTTCAGGCGCGAGGCATAGAAATAATCGATATCGCTGGCGCGGCGGTTGAACAGATTGAACACATCCAGCGTCAGGCTGCTGTCGCGGCCTAACTTGTAGCCCAGCCGGGCATAGGCCAGGGTGGTGGCGTCGGAGCGCTGGCTGTTGTCCTCGGTCAAGGCGCGTGGCCCCATATAGCGCAGCTGGAAATGGCCCGACCAGGGCCCCAAGTCGCTGACCGTCACACCCAGCGAGCCGACCTTGTTGATGGCGCCGGGCACATAGGCGCCGGCCGGGTCGTGCTCGGTGAAGCGGGCGCGCGACCAAGAGATGTCAGCGTCCAGCAGCAACCAGGGCGTGGCGATGTAGTGGTTGTTCCACTCGATGCCGCGGCGGCGGCTGGCGCGGCTGGCTTCGGTCTCACCGGCGTCGCCAACGAAGACCAGCTCCGAGGCCAGGCGCAACTGCCACAGCGCCAGCGAGCTTTGCAGGCCCGGGATGATTTCGCTGCGCAAGCCCAGCTCGCCGCCCTTGGAGCGCACCAGCGGATCGACCGGCGTGGCCGGCTGGCCATCCCGGTCCACGCGTACCGTGCTGCCGCGTGCGTCATTGCTGTGAAAGCCCTGGCCGTAATTGACGAAATACTCGGTCTTGGCCCAGGGGCCAACAATCAGCGACAGCTTGGGTGAGGCTATATCGGCGCTCTTTTTGCCACTGTTGGCGGTGATGGAGCTGTTCACATCAAAGTCGAAATGATCGCCGCGCAGGCCGGCGACGCTGCGCAGCCAGGGCGTCCATTGCAGCGAGTTTTCCGCATAGACGCCGACGCTGGTCTGGCGCACGCGGCTCTCCAGCGTGGTGCCGACCCGTTGGCGCGCCACCGACGCATACAGGCCCACCGGCGCCAGCCTGTCGTGGCGCAGCTGCAGGCCCAGCGTGCTGCTGGATTCGCGCCCGCCCAGCCAATCAAGTGGGCCCTGCCAGTTGCGGCTGCCGTTCAAGCCATAGACCTGGCGCCGCTCGGCCTGCTCGAACTGGTCGCCATTTCGGATGCCGGGAGCATCAGGGTCCAGGTCGATGGGGTTGTCCAGAAAGTAGCTGAAATTGGAGAACAGATTCAGGCGCGAGCGGATCGCATAAGCATTGAGCTTGACGCCGCCGTCCACCAAGCTACGTTCATGCTCGACGGACAGGCTGTAGCGCGCGGTGTCGCCACCATCACTCGCGTCGATGGCGCCGAAGCGGCCGATCAAGCCGCTCTGCACGGCCCGTAGCGGCACCTGGTCGGTGGCGTTCCAGTCGGCCGAATAGGCCATCGCCGTGACGGCCGTGCGGCTGCCCGCGTCGGCCAGGCTATAGCGCAAGACACCGTTGAGGCGGCGGAAGTCCTCGGGGTTCTCCCAAGGCCCGTCGTTACGCGCCGCCTCGACGGCATAGAGCAGCTGGCCGCCGCCCAGCTCGGCAGACTTGGCCAGCAGGCCGCGGCGGTAGCCGTTCTCGCCCAAGGTCGCCGTCAGCACGCCGCGCCCGAGCTTGTCAAACAAGCCAATGCGGGCCGAGCCGGCCGAGGCAAAGTCACCCTCCTCGGCCGAGTAGGGCCCCTTTTTGTAATCGATGCGATTGACCAGCTCGGGGATCAGCCAGTTCAGATCGCTATAACCATGGCCATGCGCGTGCGTGGGCATATTGACCGGCATGCCGGCCACAAAAGTGGCGAAGTCGGTGCCATGGTCGAGATTGAAGCCACGCAGGAAATATTGGTTGGCTTTGCCGTCACCGCTGTGCTGGGTGATGATCACGCCGGGCACAAACTCCAGCACCTCGGCGGGCCGCAAGATCGGCCGACTCTGCAGCAGCTTGGCCGTCACCGAACCCTGGCTGGCAGCGTCCGAGCTGCCCACTGCATTGCGGTAATTGCCGATCAGCAGCACCGGCTCTAACTGCGCCGGCGGCTCAGCGGGCTCCGGCGCCGGGGTCGGCTTGTCTTCGGCCCCGGCGGCGGCGGCGGACACGCACAGGCACATCAATGCGGCGGCCAGGCTGGCGCAGCGCTTCAAGAAAAAAGCTGTCTTCATGGGAAAAGGGAAACTGACAAGAAAAAAGGCGACCGCAGCGCGAGGCTGGGATCGCCTTGAGAGCCAGAGCTCAGCCCCTAAGCCGGGGCCGCCTCCTGGGGTGGGTCAACCGCGGCGGCGGCGTGTCAGGCCCAGCAGCGCAAAGCCGCCGGCCAACATCATCAGCGCGGAGCTGGCTTCGGGCACGGCCGAGATATTGTCAAAACCCACCGTACCGACGCTGCCGGACAGATCGAAGGACTTGGCCACGCCGCTGAAGCTCAGCATCACTTTGCTCCAGTTGTCATAGGAGGAGGCGCTGCTGTTGGCGCTCAGATTGAAACTACCGAGCAGATCGCCCGTGCCGTTCAGGCCGGAATAGGCCTTGACGGCACCGGCCACGTCGACATTGCTGGCATAGAAGAAGGACAGGCCGCTCTCGACGCCGGCCGCCACATTCATATAAGAAGCTGCCGCGTCATAGGCATAGGCCGTGCCCAGCGGTGACGGTGCGCCGCTGTAGTAAGGGAAATCAGCGTCGTTGGACAGGCCGGACACGCCGACAAACTCGATGCCCAGATCGACGCCTGCGGCGCCGTCATCGGCCACACCGCCGTTGTAGAAGCCGGCGACGCCGCCATTGGCGTAGTCCCAGTTCTTTTCAAAATCGACCACGAAGCTCGTGGCGCCTGCGAAGGCTGGGGCGGCGGCGAACAAGGCCAGAACGGCCAGGCGAGAAAGCTTCATGGGGAGTATCCAGGTTGGTGGGGTCTAGGGGGCGGACTCGCACAGAGGCACTGCCACGCTTGGCCGGCAGTCTATGCAGGCAACACGACAAACGTGTGACCACGCCGTCGATGGCGATGACGCCATTCGGATCAAGCCTGGGCGCTTGTCATCAGCGATTCACATGCACTCGCTAGCCTCGGCCACCTTCCCTTGCGCAGCACACATGCCAAACACCATGAGCGATCTTCTTGCCCGCCGCCATCTATTGCACGCCGCCTTGGCCACAGGCTTGGGCGCCTGCCTGCCCAACGCCCGGGCCTGCGAATTCTTTGCCGCCAATTTGCGCATCACCCACCCCTGGACTCGGGCCACCGCAGCCGGCGCCAGCACGGCAGTGGTTTGCATGAAGTTCGACGAGATTACCCTGGCCGATCGTCTGATCGGAGTTGAAACACCGGTGGCGAGCAGCGCTGCAATGGGCGGTAAGCAGAACGACGACAAGATCAATTTTGCGCTCGCCGTCGGCGAGGGCTATGAGCTCACCGAGGCCGGCACCTATATTCGCTTGCTGGGCCTGAAGCAAGGACTGGAGCTGGGCCGCAGCTACCCACTGACCCTGGTGTTTGAGCACGGCGGCCGGATTTCGGCCGAGCTCAGCGTCGACTACGAAAGCTGAGCCACACACAGATTTGCACCGACGGTATAGCCCATCAGGCCCATGCAAACCGTCACGCGCAGGTCACTGGCACTACCTACTATCGCGCCGCATGCTGCCGGGCTGCCTTGACCCTGCCAGCACATTGCCACTCACCCATCCTTCCTTTCTCCCCCAGAACAATCAGGAGTTGTTTCCATGAAATTCGGTTTCAGCAAGAGCCAACTCGCCCTCGCGGCAGTCGCGGCCATCGCCAGCAGCGGCTTTGCCATCGCTCCTACGGTTGCCAGCGCTGCCGGCGCTGTCGGCAAAACGGCAGGTCAATATGTGGCCGGTGACTTCCACAACCACACGACCTGCTCCGACGGCTCGATCTCGATGCAAAAGCTGGTCAAGAAGGTCACCGACAAGAGCACCGACAGCCCCTGGGGTCTGGACTGGTTCGTGCAAGCCGGCCACGGCGGCACCGGCAACCGGAACTGCACCTTGGTGGAAGACGCCTCGCTGAGCACACCGGCTTACCCCTATGTGGCCGGCAAAGGCCCGAGCACAACCTGGGCAAATAGCATCGGCGGCGCCGCCATCAAGGGCGACAACGGCGGCGTAGCCGGCAACGGCAATATGTGGCGCTGGCAGTCGCTGCAGGAGTTCCAGTACCCGGTGCTGGAGTACTTGGCTGCGGTCAAGAACCAGCCCTTGTTCCTGGGCCTGGAGTCGGTCGTGGCCGGCCATGAGCACAGCTCGATGACCATCATCACCGGCCAGATGCCTGCAGCCTTGGACGGCGCGACGCTGCCCAACAGCCCCGGCTACACCGCTCTGGGCAATGCCAATGCGCTGGCCCAATGGTCCTATTGCTTTGACCGCAATGACACCGACAAGAGCCGCGGCAATGTGACCGGCTCCGCCATCGGCAACAACTGGAACTGCTCGGTCAACGGCAGCCTCAACGCCGCCGACCCAAGCTGGAACGCCACCGCCCAGAAGCTGATCCCCGCCAGCGGCACCGGCGTCGGCAACCGCGGCCATTTGAAGACCGTCGAGGCGATCAAGTGGATGGCGCAGAACCACGCCAACGGCAGCTATTACGTGCCCGCCCACTTGGAGCGCGCCGGCCCCTTCAACCCGGACGGCAACAACGGCTTCAACATCGAGCACCTGCGCAACTTCAATAACGCCGGCCCAGATATCGCCTTCGGCTTCGAGACCCAGCCGGGTCACGGCGCATCCTCCGATCGCGGCGAGTACTACCCAGGCCGCAACAGCATCGGCGGCGTCCTGGTGGACTCGGTCGGAGGCACCACCTGGGGCGGCACCGGCGTCTACGGCGCCCAAGTCGGCGGCGTCTGGGACGCCCTGCTCGGCGAAGGTCGTAACTTCTGGTTCTTTGCCTCGTCCGACTGGCACAACCGCGGCAGCTTCGGCCCGGATGACCGCCGCTCGACGCAAGACTTCTACCCCGGCGAATACCAGCGCAACTACACCTTGGTGCGCAACGGCGCCGACAAGCTGCGTCCGCAGACCATTGTTGACGGCTTGCGCAGCGGCAACAACTTCGCCTCCAGCGGCCAGTTGATCGACCGCCTGGCCTTTGTCGCCTGCGCTTCCTACGCCGGCCCTGCCGCGCGCACGAATGCGCAAGTCGAAGCCTTGGCCGTGGCAGCTGCCACCAATAACCGCGCGGTGGAGGCCAGCGGTTGCGCCACCATGGGCGAAAAATTGGTCGTGCGCCCAGGCGCCGAGATCATCGTGACCGTGGTTGTGCGTGACCCGGCCGGCAGCAACTATTCGCCTTACACCTTCCCGAATCCATCGCTGAAGCAGGTCGGTATCACCCAGGCATTGAACAAGCCGGTGCTGGATCACATCGATCTGGTGCGCGGCCTGGTCACTGGCTACAAGACCCCAGGTACTGCCGGCTACGCCGGTCAGTGGCCTAACACCTGGTTGGCCAACCCAGATCTGGCGACAGTGCCGGCCGCCGCCAAGAACACCTCAGCTGCCGTCATCAAGACCTTCAGCGGTAATGGCGGCTCGGCTTGGACGGTGGTCGCCTCCGGCGTCGACAACAGCGAGTTCCTGAAAATGACCTACCGCATCCCAGCGGTACAAGCCTCGCAATACGTGCGCCTGCGCGGCAGCAATCTGCCTGCATCGGTGCCGTTTGAGACCGATGCCAACGGCAGCCCATTGGCCGACGTGCACACCAATGCCCGCTCACCAGCCAAGCTGAAGATTGCTTGCACGACCGTGGGCACGACCGAGTTCGACGGCTGCCCATCGCACTTGCCGGTCGTGAACGGCCAGAAGATGGTCGCCAACGACATCGCCGCCTGGTCTGATCTGTGGTTCTACAGCAACCCGATCTATGTGCAGGTGAATGGCGCCACCGTGGTGGCCGGCGTCAAGTAAGCAGGACTCAAGCAAGCTTGAACTGAATGGCGCCGGGCGGCACAGCCCGGCGCCATTTTTATTTTTCGCCACCTGCTTCACGACCATCGATACGGCCATCCACAAGACCGTCTTCATCCTGACATGAGGGAGCCATAAGATCCGCCGCTTTGCTGCGTCTCAAAGCCTCTCACGCCATGTCCACCCCATCACAGACCGCCAGCACCGCCGCCCGCTCGGCAACAAGTGCCACTGCAAGTGCGGGGCCAAACTGGCTGCGCGAGCCGCTGCTGCATTTCCTGGTTTTTGGCGCCATGCTTTTTGCGGCCGACCATTGGCTGCTGGCGCGCAGCGACGACCCACACACCATCGTGGTCGGGCCCGAGGTGGACCGCGAGGCCAGCCAGATCTTCCAGACGGCGCGCGGCCGCGAACCCAATGCCGAAGAGCTGCGCGCGCTGCGTCAGGTCTGGCTGGACAACGAAGTGCTCTACCGCGAAGGCCTGGCCCTGCAGGTGGACCGCGGCGATACCGGCATACGCGAGCGGGTGATTTTCAAGGCGCTCAGCGTGGTCGACGCCAACACCAAGCTGCCGGCCGTTGACGACAAGATTCTGCACACCTGGTTCGAGAAGAACCGCGCCAAATACGACCAGCCGGCCCGTTTTGACTTCCAGGAAGCCGCGCTGGCAGGCGACAACAGCGAAGCCACCGTGCGCGCCTTTGTCGCCGAGCTGAACGCCGGCACGCCCGGCGATGCACGCGCCGGCCTGCGCGTCTTCAAGGGCCGCCCTCACGACAATATTGTGCAGAGCTATGGGGCCGAGTTCGCCAAAGCGCTGGAGGCCTTGCCTCCTGGGGAATGGCGCGCACTCTCCACCCGCGAGGGCTGGCGCGCGATGCGCCTGGAGGCGATCAGCGCGTCGGCGCCGGCCCATTTCGAAACCTTGCGCGGCGTGATCCTGCAGGATTGGACCGACGCCACCATGGCCGAGCAACGCACCGCCGCCGTGCGCGCGCTGACGAAAAAGTACAGCGTCAAGTTCGAGTCCGCCAAACCATGATGTTGCGCTTGTTCAAGATCTTGCTGGCGGGCTTGGTCCTGCTGAGCAGCATCGCCAGCGCGCATGAAATGAGCATGGCCGAGATGCAGCTGCGTGAAGTGCACCGGGGCGAGTTTTTCTGGCAATGGACGGCCAGCGAAAAGCGCGCGCCGGCCGAGGTGCTGCAGCCGGTCTGGCCCGAGGGCTGCCAAGTCGAAGGCAATGTGCTGCACTGCGGCGCCGACGGCCTGAGCGGGCGGCTGGCCATGGACGGCGTCGGCAAGGCCTATTCGGCCGTCATGGTCAAGGTCTTCTGGCTCGACGGCCAGACCCGCGTCTACACGCTGACCGCCGGTCAGCCGACCGTGCAACTCTACGGTTCGGCTGATGACAAGCGGGGCATCGGTGAGATCGCCAAGGCCTACACCTTGCTGGGCGTTGAGCACATCCTGGCCGGCATCGACCATCTCTTGTTCGTGATCGCGATGCTGATGCTGGTCGGCTTCAAGCGCCGCCTGATCTGGACCATCAGCGCCTTCACTCTCGCCCACAGCCTCACCTTGGCCAGCAGCGCATTGGGCTGGCTGGTGTTGCGCCCGCCGCCGGTCGAGGCGGCGATCGCCTTGTCCATCGTGCTGGTTGCGGCAGAAGCCCTGCATCAACGCCAGACCATCGCACGGCGTTGGCCGGCGCTGGTGGCGTTTCTATTCGGTCTGGTGCATGGCCTGGGCTTCGCCGGCGCGCTGAAGGAAATCGGCCTGCCCGACCAGCATCTTTGGATTGCACTGCTGACCTTCAATATCGGCGTCGAAGTCGGCCAGCTGATGACCATCGCTGCGGCTTGGGTATTGTGGCGCCTGAGCGCGCGCTGGTCTTTGGCGCCCAAGGCGCGCACCGCCCTGCTTTACATGATTGGCTCGCTGGCCGCTTACTGGTCCTTGCTGCGCATCACCACCATATTTGCCTGAACCGGGCCACCGCATATGTCCAGCGACGAAGTCATCAGTCTGTTTCCCACCCCTTTTCTGCGCGCACCGGCTGCGCTGCCGGCGGCCTTGGTCGAGGCCCTGGTCGCGCATTTCAGCCAGGCTGCAGTGCAGGAGAACAATGCCTCGGCCCTGCTCTCGCACACCCGCATGCTGCGGCCCAGCGAAAGCCCCTTGCTGGTACAGGCGGCCGAATTGATCACGCCCAAACTGAGCGAATTCGGCGCGCTGATGTTCGGCGAACAGATGGGCTGGTCACTGAAAGAGATGTGGGTCAATGTGCTGGACCAGGGCGGACGCCAGGCCATGCACAACCATGCCAATAGCTTCATCTCGGGCGTGGTCTATCTGACACCTACCGATGATTCTTCGCGCACCGTCTTCATGAAGTCGCCGGGAGGCCACGACTTCTCGTTCAAGAACGACCATGCCGGCGTCGTCACCGGCCCCTTCAATGCCGAGAAATGGATCAGCCCGGCGCCCAAGCCTGGCGATCTGGTGCTGTTTCCCAGCTATCTGATGCATGCGGTGCCGCCTAACGCCGGCGCACGCCGCATCACCCTGGCCTTCAATGCGATCCCGGTCAAGCTCGATTCCTGGGGCTACCAAATCGGCTTCAGCGGCTGATGCAGCCGGGCAAGAAGGGCGAAGGGGCCGCACTGGCCCTGATGCTGGCGTCTGGTTTCGCGGGCCTGGGCTATCAGGTCGTCTGGACCCAGCAGGCCGGGCTCTGGCTGGGCCATGAATCGGCCGCCGTGCTGGCGGTGGTGGCGGCCTTTTTCGGCGGCTTGTCGTTGGGCGCTTTGGGTTTCGGGCCGCGCATCGAGCGTGCCGCCCAGCCACTGCGCGGGTATGCAGCCCTGGAACTGATCATCGCCTCTTGGGGCCTGGTCCTGATGCTGCGGATGGCGCCGGCCAGCGCCGCGCTGCTCAGCCTGACCGGCGCAAGGCCTTCGCCCTTCTGGCAATGGCTGGTCGCCTTTGGCGGCAGTTTCTTTCTGCTGCTGCCGGCCACCGTCGCCATGGGCGCGACCTTGCCCGCGCTGGAGCGCGTGATGGCGCAATGGCTCAGCGGCGGGCGCCAGGCCAGTCGCAGCATTGCAACGCTGTATGCGAGCAATACCGCCGGCGCCGTGCTCGGTGTGCTGGCCAGCGCCTTCTGGCTGGTGCCCCAACTGGGTCTGACACGCACGGCCGGGCTGTGTGTGGCCCTCAATTTGCTCTGCGCCACCGTTGCGCTGTTTGCCCTGCGTCGCCCGGCCGAGCACGTCACAGAAGCGAAGGACGCATTGCCCCGGTCCGGGCA
This sequence comes from uncultured Roseateles sp., assembly GCA_963510335.1. Classification (GTDB taxonomy): domain Bacteria; phylum Pseudomonadota; class Gammaproteobacteria; order Burkholderiales; family Burkholderiaceae_C; genus Paucibacter_A. The sequence continues at coordinate 2,932 of CAUPEV010000015.1, read as the reverse complement.
GCACGCCATGCTCGCTGGCTTGGCACTGACCGGCCTGCTCGGCATTGGCTATGAGGTGCTGGTGGTGCGTGTGCTCAGCCAGGTGACCGAAAACACCGTCTACACCTTTGCCATGCTGTTGGCGGTCTACTTGATCGGTACCGCAGCCGGCGCGGCAGCCTGGCAGCGCTGCTTGGCCGGAAGGCGCGACGGCACCAAGCTCACCCAAGCGCTGCTCGCGGCCTTGGCCCTCGCCTGCCTGCTCGGCACGGTCAGCTTGTGGGCGGCGGAGTGGCTGCGCGCGCTGCTGCTGAACGGCTTGGGCGCCGGCATGGCAGCGGCGTTGATCGCCGAGGCGGCGCTGGCCATTGCCGCCTTTGCCTTACCCACTTTTTTGATGGGCGCGCTATTCAGCCAGCTCTGCGCTCAAGCAGCTCAGGCAGGCCTGAGCTTTGGCCGCGCGATCGGCTTCAATACCTTGGGTGCGGCGCTTGCACCGCTCTTGTTTGGCGTGTTGCTGACGCCGGTACTGGGCATCAAATGGACCTTGCTGCTGATTCCACTTGCCTATCTGGCGCTCGTGCCAAGCAAGGCCTTGCGGCGACCGGTCGTGCTGCTGCCGATCGCCGCTACCCTGGCGCTGGCCTTGCTGGCACCTACATTGGCCTTTGTCGATGTGCCCGAGGGTGGCCGAATCATCAGCTATCAGGAAGGTGCAATGGCCGCCGTCAGCGTGGTCGAGGATGCGCAAGGCGTGTCACGGCTGCGCATCAACAATCGCCAACAAGAAGGCAGCAGCTCCAGCCTGTGGTTTGACGCGCGCCAGGCCTTGTTGCCATTGCTGCTGCACCCGGCGCCACGCCAAGCCTTGTTCCTCGGCCTGGGCACCGGCATGACGGCCGCCTCGGCCGCCGATGACCCATCGCTGCAGGTCGATGCGGTGGAATTGCTGCCGGAGGTGATCACGGCCTCGGCGCATTTCACGGCCCGCCTCAATGAAGGCCAGGCCAGGCCCAATCTGCATTTGCTGGCCGCCGATGCACGCCGTTATGTGCGAGCGAGCGAGGCTAGCTATGACGTCATCGTTTCGGACAATTTTCATCCTGCACGCAGTGGCTCGGGAGCGCTTTACACGGTCGAGCATTTTCAAGCGCTGCGTGCCAGGCTGGCCGAAGGCGGTTTGTTCTGCCAATGGCTGCCGCTACACCAGCTTGATCTGGCCACACTGCGCAGCATCGTGCGTGCCTTCCTGATCGCCTACCCCGAAGCCACGGCGCTCTTGGCGAACAATAGTTTGGAGACCCCGGTGCTGGGCTTGATCGGACGGCAGGCCCAAGGCAGCTTCACCAGCCTGGAGGCCGCTCGGGCGCGCCTGATCACGGCCCGGTTCGCCACCCCGCCGGCGCGATTCGGCATCGAGGACGAGTACGCGCTATTGGGCAGTTTTGTCGCCGGGCCGGCCGCCTTGGCCCAGTTCGCCGGGGATGCACCAGCCAATACCGATGACCACCCGGTCGTGGCCCATCTGGCGCCGCGCATCACCTACGCCCCTGACTCGGCGCCGCGCGAGCGGCTGCTGGCTCTGCTGCCGGCCTTGAGCATCAGTCCGGCCGAGCTGCTCGGCGCGCAGGCCTACAGTGCACCGGGCTCAAACAGCGCCGCCCGCTTGACCGCCTATTGGCAGGCGCGGCGGCAGTTCGTTGAGGCCGGGCGGCACGTCAAGCCAAGCGGCGATCTACGCGCCATGCTGGCCCAGGTACAGCGCCCGCTTCTGGATGTCTTGCAGCTCAGCCCGGATTTTCGACCGGCCTACGATCCGCTCGTGCAGATGGCCAAAGCCCTCGCCGCCCGCGACCCCGAACCGGCCAGCGCCTTGCTGCGGGAACTGCAGCAGCTGCAACCGGCGCGGCCCGAGGCTGGCGAGTTATTGCTTGAACTGAGCGCCATGGCTGAAGCCAAGCCAATGTTTGGACGCGTGCCCCGCACCAGCCCTTAGTCACCGGTAGTCATCGGCAGAGGCCGGGTCTGCATCTGCGTCTGCATCAGCTTCTGCAAGCTCATCTGCCAGCGCATTATTCCTGCGGATGTTGTGCGTTTGCTCACGCATAGGGCGCCTTGGGCACGCGCATGTGTAAGCAATTGCAGTCAAGCTAGAGGCCAGCATTGCGATCGCCCGGCGGCATCCTTTGACGCCGCCGCCGGTCAAGGAGCCACAGGCCATGAGCGAAGAACTGACACCCGTCCTGGAGACCGCAGCATCCGCCGTCGCAACAATACTGTTCGTGGATGATGAGCCGTCCATCTTGAGCGCCTTGCGACGCTTGTTTCGCCCGCAGGGCTATAAGGTGCTGATGGCCGAGGGCGGCGAGGCCGGCTTGGCACTGCTGGAGCTGGAGCAGGTTGATCTGGTGATCTCGGACATGCGTATGCCCGAGATGGACGGCGTGCAGTTTCTGGAGCAGGTACGCCAGCGCTGGCCCGGCATTGTGCGGGTGATGTTGACTGGCTATGCCGACATCAGCTCCACCATCGGGGCCATCAACCGCGGCGAAATTCACCGCTATATCGCCAAGCCCTGGGACGATCAGGACATTTTGCTGTCGGTCAGCGATGGCCTGACCCGCCGGCGCTTGGAGCGCGAGAACCAGCGCCTGGCCCTGCTGACCCAGGAACAGAACACGCAGTTGCAAGAGGTCAACGGCCAGCTGAACGAGGCCAATACGCAGCTGCAAGATGTCAACGCTCAGCTGCAAAGCGCCAATCAGCAACTGCACGGCGTCAATGAAGAGCTTGAGCTACGCGTCAAGGCGCGCACCCAGGAGCTGGAGTCGGCCAACGGCCAACTGGCCGAAGCCAATGTGCAGCTGGGTACGGCGAACGCGCAGATGGAGAAAGCCAATCAGCAACTGAACGCGGCGAACCTGCAGCTGGAGGAAAACTTCGCGCTCTCGAT